>DAOSYC010000103.1:0-12614 GCA_035380905.1 Spirochaetota bacterium
CAATAATTTCTCCAGGATTGATGGCATCCCTTTCCCCGCCGGGAAGATTGAAAATATCATACATACGGTTCATTTTTGAATCGATATCATCCACATTTTCAATTATTATATTACGTGATTTCTCGACAAACTGTGGATCATTCGCCTTTGATCCGAGGAGCTGTGCATATCCTTTAATCGTTGTGAGAGGATTCTTTAATTCATGATTAAAATTCCTAATTATTTTTTCAACGACTGGTGTCAGGTCATTCATGTATACTCACTATCTTTAATCATTATTCTAAAAATCCATGTGTTCTGCATCAGCCCACAGCTTTTCAAGCTGATAGTAGTAACGAAGGTCTTCGGTGAAAATATGGATTATTAGCTCATTATAATCAAGAATAATCCAACCGCTGTCAAGCTTTGAACGGGAGCGTTCTTTATAACTCTTTGTATACATATACTTCTGCAATTCACGTGCAAGACTCCTGCAGTGAATAAGTGAGTTCCCTGTTGCTATCAAAAAATAATTAAGATAACTGTTAACATTTCTTAAATCAAGAAGAACAATTTCCTGAGCTTTTTTCTCATCGAGAATC
This sequence comes from Spirochaetota bacterium, assembly GCA_035380905.1. GTDB lineage: Bacteria > Spirochaetota > UBA4802 > UBA4802 > JAGODF01 > JAKQCH01. Next base: position 582 of record DAOSYC010000103.1, read on the forward strand.
TGTGCAGCTTCTCTCGCAATCGCCTGTATATCCTCTTCAGAAATTATTTTATTTTTCACTTCTCAAAATCCTTTCCAATTATTATTAAAACATCGTGCAGCTGGGTATTGTCAATAACGTGATAAATCTTTTTTATTCCTGATATCTTCGCAACTTTTTTTACGTTTGAAATGTTTCCCCGTTGATTAATTAATACTGAATGATGCAGCTTGGGATATGGAGAATTTCCGAATTCAACAACAGTCAATCCTTCACGTATTAGAAGGTTCCTCATCCTCCTTGCCATGCCTGGCACATTAGTTCCATTCAATATCTTTACTTTAATTGATGCCAGTCCGCTTTTCTGCCTGAACAAACGTGACAGGAATTCCTTCTCGTATATTTTGTAAGATATATTATCAACTGAATAAAAATGATTATCATCAAATTCTCCGGGAAGAATAGTGGTCATTATTACAGAATCGCCGGATATTAGTTTTAGTATTGAAAGAAACTCCTGAGGCATAATATTTGTTTTAATTGATTTACCTGCTTCGGAAATAAAATCACTGTTAATGTATTTATTATAATGTTCTCTATTATAATATAACGATAGAATGATATCCTGAATTCTGTCATATTTTTGGAATATTGAATTATTGTCACTTATATTTATGTACTCAACTATCTTCTTACCGTCATAATAATGAAGACCAAATTTGTGGTTTTCATTATTATGTAATTGATTTAATAAGAAAATATCAACACCGCCGAACAGATCAACAAGACGGGCAACATCAACTGCATATAATTCAATATAGAATGGGACACTCAGCTTTATTTCTTTTTCAATTGCATTACTTAATTCAGAAAAGTCGCTAATATCAATATCCTGTAATTTCTGAAATTCATGCCCTCCCCCGTCTATGTCAAGTTTCAGTGATGGGGGTAAAAAAGTAAAGCCAACATGATTATTATCAGGATTGATGCTGAGAATACTGCAAAACCGGTGATGGTTATTGTTGTATACATTGCTCCCCGCAACAAGAATATTTATCATACGTTTTTGAGCTATAAGGCTCTCAATAACATTTCTGGTGCGAAGAGAATAAAAATGATAACCAATCAATACGGTAAGAACTGAGGCAAGGCTTATCGCGATAATTGTAAATTTCTTTTTCAATTTTTATACAACTCCCTTTTGGAAATATAACTCTCAACATTTTGAGGTACTAAATATCGTATCGAAGCATTATTCATTACCCGTTTGCGAATCACTGACGAACTGATATCAAGATATGGATTATGCGAAAACAGGATATTATTATTGTGAATGAAACTGTAACGTTCAATATCAAGATCATTTCCCGGTCTGTTCATAACAATAAGAGATGTTGATTCGATAATGTTCCTATACTGTTTCCATGTTTCAAAATCATTATACGAATCTGCTCCAATAATTAAAAACAATTCATCATCTTTATATAAATTCTGAAAATAATTCAGGGTAGAAATGGTATATGATGCACTTTCCCGGTCAATTTCGATTCGCGATACATCAAAAAGCGGTATACCCTCAATAGCATATCGCAGCATCGTATATCTGTCGTCCGGCAAAATATCACATTCCATTTCCTTATGTACGGGCTTTTTTGACGGAACGAATATTATTCTATCTAAATAGAATTCTTCTGCTATAAACTGTGCGTTTATTATATGACCAACATGTACCGGATTAAATGTTCCACCGAAGATACCTACTCTCAATGTAATACCGTATTTATATTAATGTTAATTAACAGATTCAAGAACGGATCTATCAATTGATTTCTCCTGTATGAAATGTTTATAATAATTAATATCCAAACGTTTTAGTGTGCGCAGCATCTCAATTTTTACTCCAGGTAATGCTGAAGAATATTCCTCAGTGAGAAAATGTTTCAGATAGGCCTTCTTCTCTGAAAACCCCATCATCCAGATGAGAATTCTTTTTATATACGCTGTATTCTCCTGTTTATATCTGTCAATCAGAATTGAAGCATCAAATTTACCATAATCAAAGAGCGCATAATATGAATTAATACGTATTAAATCGTTTGGACTGTTCATCATATTACGAAGGTATATAAAATCATATGAAGGGCGATACATTAAAAGTATAGAGCGGGCATTACCTTTCAGGAATTGGTGAGAAAAAAAGATACTAATTGAGTAACCAATCACATAACCGGAAAGAGCAATTAGAAGTGTAAGAAGTATGAATGATTTATTTGTTTTTAATAGCATAATAGCATCTTCAATAATTAAGATAAGTTATTATTATTTCATTTTCCTTGACAAATTATGATATTCACAATATATCAATCTCCATTGTATGTCCTGTCAACATGTAATGCAAGCCATTATTCTTTTCATATTTGACACTGTCGTACGGAATAGTACAATTTTTTTTTAACAGTTGTTTTTTCCGCAAGAGTAATTAAACCGGATCGAATCATCAATAAAAAATTTATTTGCATGTAAGGTGAGATATTATGCAGTATGAACCAGTCATTGGACTTGAAGTTCATGTTCAATTAAATACAAATTCTAAGATATTTTGCAGCTGTTCAACTAAATTCGGTTCCTCATCCAATTCTCAAACCTGTCCAGTGTGTCTTGGTCTTCCGGGCGTATTACCTGTTTTGAATGAAGAAGCCCTGAGAAAAGCAATTCTCGCTGGTATTGCACTTAACTGCAGTATTTCACAATACAGCAAATTTGACAGAAAAAACTACTTTTACCCGGACCTCCCCAAAGCATATCAAATATCACAATTTGATAAACCAATTTGCTTTAATGGATTTATTGAGATTACTACAGAGAACTATAATAAGAAAATCGGTGTTACACGATTGCACCTGGAGGAAGATGCCGGGAAATTAATTCACTCGGATGATTCAACAAAAAATATCTCATGTGTGGATTATAACAGGACCGGTGTGCCACTGGCAGAAATTGTTTCTGAGCCTGACATGCGCAGCTCAGAAGAGGCATATATATATCTACAAAATTTGAAAAGCATTATGAAATACCTTGAAGTATCAGATTGTAATATGGAAGAAGGCAGTTTACGTTGTGATGTCAATATATCACTAAGAGAATCAAGCGACCATGCCTTTGGAGAGAAGGTTGAAATAAAAAACCTGAATTCATTTAAAGCAGTTAAAATGGCAATTGATTATGAAATTCAGCGCCAGGGACGTCAGCTGAACAACGGAGAAAGTATTATTCAGGAGACACGATTATGGGATGCTGATAAAAATGAAACCTTCAGCATGCGGTCAAAAGAGGAAGCGCATGATTACAGATATTTTCCGGACCCGGATCTTCCTCCAATAAGAATTGATGAATCGTATATACATGATATAATGAAATCTTTACCGGAACTTCCTGATCAGAAGAAAAAACGATTTATTTCAGATTATACTCTACCGGAATATGATGCCGGAGTTCTTACATCAACCCGACAACTTGCAGAATATTTTGAAAAAACCGTGCAATCGGGCGCCCCGGCGAAAAAGGCATCTAACTGGATTTTGAGTGAGCTCCTCGCCCGTGTCGAAGATACAGAAGAAATGGAACAATGTCAGGTGCAGCCGTCACAGCTCGCTAAACTGATAGGTCTTATCGATGATGATACGATAAGCGGTAAAATCGCAAAAACTGTATTTAGTGAAATGATTAATACTGGTAAGGACCCGGAAATAATTGTTGAGGAAAAAGGATTAAAACAGGTAACTGACTTCTCGTTTATTGAGAAATTGGTTGACGAGGTTATCGCAAATAATACACAGTCTGTTGAGGATTATAAAAGCGGTAAAGAAAAAGCTTTGAAATTTCTCGTTGGGCAGATAATGAAGGAATCACGTGGAAAAGCCAATCCGAAAATTGTTAATGAAATATTAATGAAAAAACTGACCTGACTTAATTAAACGTAAAGGAAAATATAACATGGAAGCTATTATAAAAACAGATATTCCCGGAGCAAAAAAACTTTTCTCCGGAAAAGTTCGTGACGTATATGAAGTTGATGCTGAACATCTTGTTATTGTTGCGACAGATCGTCTTTCTGCATTTGATCATGTTTTCCCCAATGGCATTCCCGGGAAAGGGAAACTTTTGAATCAAATATCCAATCTTTGGTTTTCAAATATTAATTTTGTTAAAAATCATTTAGTTGAAACAGATATAAAAAATTTTCCTAAACCTTTTTGTGATATAGCTGAGCTGGAAGACCGTTCCGTTATGGTAAAGAAAGCTGAAAGGATTGATTTCGAGTGTGTTGCCAGGGGATATATTATTGGAAGCGGCTGGAAGGATTATCTGAATACAGGTGAGATCTGCGGTATTGCACTGCCGGAAGGTCTTCAGATGGCACAGCAGTTTCCTCACCCTATTTTTACTCCTGCAATAAAAGCTCAGTCCGGACATGATATGAATGTTTCCGTGGAATATATGAGAAATAATATGGATCCGCAAGCGGCGGATAAACTTGGCGAATTAACATTGAGACTATATGAATTCGCCCGCGAGAAGCTTTCGGATGCAGATATTATACTTGCAGATACAAAATTTGAGTTTGGATTTATAAACAATGAAATCATTCTTATCGATGAAGTCCTTACCCCGGATAGTTCCCGTTTCTGGGACAAAACACAATATAAGATTGGTGACTCTCCGGTAAGTTTTGATAAGCAATTTGTTCGTGATTTCCTTGAAACAACTACCTGGGACAAGAATTCTCCCCCTCCACCGCTGCCGGAGGAGATAGTTTCCAAAACAAAAGAAAAGTATGTGGAAATATATAATAGAATCAAGGATTTATTTTACAGAAAATAGTAATACAATTGTTTAAGATACGTTTCATTTATAACGATAATAATATAAATAAAACAATTATATCCGGGTCGGGAGGATAACTGATGGCTGTACCCCAGAAAAACCCCTATGATAAGTATAAGCAGACAGAAATAAATACCGCAAACCAGGGGAAACTCATAGTTATGCTGTATGACGGTGCCATCAAGTTTCTTAATATTGCTCTTGAAAACATGAATCCCAAGGCATATGATGTTGTGAATACAAATATTATTAAAGCTCAGGATATTATTACTGAGCTAATGATATCAATTAACCTTCAGGATGGTGGGGAAATATCACAAAATCTTTTTAATTTATACATGTATTTTAAAAAACGTCTTCTGGAAGCAAATATTCAAAAAGACCCGGAAATCATTCAGGAAGTATTAAAGTTACTCAAAGAGCTTCGTGCCGCATGGGATAAAATTTCAGCCAGTGAAGCACGCACTGACAGAATGAACATGGACACAAAAGGCAGCTTCAGTATTGAGGGATGACATACAACAACTTGCCCTTGAATTATTGAAACATTATGAAAATAAGCTTGCCCTTTTAAAAAAAATACTCACCTCGGAAACCGATAAACGATATTACCTCAAAACAGGATCTTTCGATGAGCTTGAAGAGCTTTTTTCGAATGATAACCACATTATTGATATTGTAAATACAATTGATGTCGATATTATGAATATAAAATCAAGGATTTGCAATATTTCCGGTATTGAAGAGAAAGCATTTGAAAGGTTATTTTTCCATACACAAAATGAAGTTTCGGGAGAATTAAAAAATAAAATAGCAGAAATCGGTAAAGTCCTTACTTCAATACAAGAGGATAGAAAGTATTTAATACAAAATATGGAACAACAGCGTAATTCCCTTAAGACAGATATACAATCTTTGTCGTTTTATGGAAAATTCAAAAAAGACTGATACAACAGTTCCGTTCATACTATAAATCAACGATATCCTTCGTCTTTAATATATCATTCCGCAACATTTTCATTTTTTCATAATCAAACATATATTTCTTTTTGTTATAGATATCTTTAAACCTTTTTTCATAGTCTCGTGATGAAAAATATTTTTTTATTCTTCTCGATACCGGAAAAATTTGCTCTGCAGGATCATATTCCTGTGGTTTGCCCGAATGCTTTTCAATAATGGTTCCGGTAATCATGCCCCATGAAATATCAAGTAATGTATATCGGGAAAGATCACGTATAATGGCTTTTAAAATGGCTTCATGTGCCGGATCAAAAAACTTGAATTTTTTTGAATACATAATTGCACCATGCATATGATCTGGAATATCCATGAATCCGTCCTTGATTACTTCTTTCCCAACAATATACATCATTTCCATCATAAAACTCAAACATCCAAGACCCGGGCGTTTCTGTCCCGGCAATTGAGGTTTTGTATCTGTAAAATCGACTTTTGGATTCTGAGACGATAACCATTCAATAACAATCATATCAAGAGTTGGTGAATCGCGATAACTTTTAAATAATCCGTTTTGGGGAACAAATCTTGACTCGGAAACACGAAGATCAATTATAAGTTTCCTCGGATCCATTTCTTCATAGTACATTTTAAAATAATGAATCAGAGACTCATCTCTGTCAATTTCTACCATTATTTTATTATATCCCTTTTTATTAAGGTGATCAACCAGCCCCACTTCTTTTGAGATATTCAGCATTTCATCCTGAGAAAATCTATTAAGAAATAATTTTTTCTTTTTGGAATTATTAAATGCAAAATATCCCAGACTGTCATCAATATTGCTTAAACTATCATTTTCATTGTTGATGATATTTCCAACATCAATTGGCTGAAAGTACTTAAAAAAGTTCTTTTTGGGGGACTTTTTTTTCAATGTTTCCTCAAATGATGAAAAAATCATCATGATTTGTTAAGATTAAATATGTAGAATAATTCTAACATTTTTATACAATTTTTCAAGTATAAATTCAAATTGTTGAAATTTTTCTCAATAGATACTCGTTTCACTGTAATAATGATTATTTACACAGGATGGTGACTTCCACTGATTCAATATGAATAATTACAAATAGATCTGCAAATATGTGATAAATAATTATTTTTAAAGATTTCCCTTAAAGGCTTTGAGGTATGCATAAATAAACTTATCGATGTCACCATCAAGAACGTATTCAATTGATCCCATCTCTTCATTCGTGCGATGATCTTTGACAAGCGTATATGGCTGGAAAACATATGATCGGATCTGATTACCCCAGGATATATCTTTTTTATCACCTGATTTTTCCATCATTTTTTCTTCATTTTCTTTTTGTTTCAATTCATATAGTTTAGATTTCAGCATTTTCATTGCGAATGCCTTATTTTTATGTTGAGAACGTTCATTCTGGCACTGAACAACAATGCCGGATGGTATATGCGTGATACGAACTGCTGAGTCAGTTTTATTAACGTGCTGCCCCCCTGCACCTGAAGCACGGTATGTGTCTATTCGTAGATCTGATTCATTAATTTCAACTTCAATATCCTCCGGGATTTCCGGGATAACATCAACAGCAGCAAAAGAAGTGTGACGTCTCTTGTTTGCGTCAAAAGGTGAGATCCTGACAAGTCGGTGAATTCCCCTTTCACCTTTCATTAACCCGAAAACATTATCACCGCTAATAAGAGCAGTTGCAGTTTTAATACCCGCCTCTTCACCTGGAGTATAATCAATTACTTCTACTGAACAATCATGTTTTTCCGCCCATCGTAGATACATACGGAAAAGCATACTCGCCCAATCCTGTGATTCTGTACCTCCGGCTCCCGGGTGGACACTAATATACGCATTTTTCTCATCATCTGTTCCAGAAAGCAACTCTATTGTTTCGAGTTTTTCAAATCGTTCTTCATACTCTTTTAATGTACCACTAATTTCCTGAAGTATTTCATCATCCATTTCTGCCAATGCCATTTCCATGAGATCGATTGACTCTGATATTTCGATACGAAACTCAACCCATGGTTCAATTTGCTTTTTTAATGAACTGATTTCCTGATTTACAATAGTTGCCTTTTCGACATCCTGCCAGAATCCTTCGTCAATTGTAAGCTTTTCAAAAAACTCAAGTTTTTCTTTTTTCTTGTCTATCCCAAGTGAATTGTAAAGCTCCTCAATTTTATTTTTTAATGATTCTATATCCCTTTTTATTTCCCTGTAATCCTTTTCGTCCAAAACATTTTCTCCTGGTTTATAACTTGATAATAGTATTAGTACTGTAAAACCGCTTTTTTTAAATGGTCACTGAAATCACGTTCCAGATCATCTGACGATGAATAATTTCTTCCAAATACAGAATGCCATACATCACTACTCTCCATACATAAGTACACAAAAGGAGTGTCGGTATATTGTTTAATACGTTGTACAATTGTGCGATAGATTTCAATCCTTTTATTTTTAAGATATCTGTATTTCCCGTCAATGCCGGGAAACATTTCTTCAACAGTCATTTCCTCATAAGGAAATTTGCGTTTCAATATATTTTTAAAACCCGGAGTGTATCGGAATCCGCCAATTGATATCCATGCAAGATTAGAATGATTAATAGTATTAAAAACTCTATCCAGAATATCATTATAATCTTTCTCCCATTCTTTATAAATAATTATCGGGTCAAAATGTATTGCAATTTTATAACCCGCTTGTGACGCAAAATGTGCTGCTTCAATTCGTTGCGTCAGGGAAGCTGTATCTTTTTCATATAATAAAATATTTCTCTCCGGGCTAAGCGTCCATGCGATGACAGTATTACCTTTCTTTTTTATATCCAGCAAATGTTTTATGTTATTTGACTTCGTTTTCAATTCAAGCATTACATTTTTATAATGTGACGCAATATCAATAAGCCTTGAGCTTATGTTCGTTACATCATCAAACATAAGTGTGTCGGTAAATTCTCCAGGCCCAACCCTGAAAATAGTATCTTTTGTCCCATGAGCCGATAGTTCGGTTTCGAAAATTGAATAAAATTCTTCAAGATTTGAAAATTGAACTATGCCGAATGAATTCAGGTATTGATTTAAAAAACAGTACGTGCAATCATACAGGCAATTGAAACAGGTATTGCATACATAATAGTTACAGCAAATCATGTGAGGCGATCCGGGACATTTTTGAAAAAATCTCCCTTTAAATTTTTTTAAAATAAGAACTTCTTTTGAATTGTACTTACAATTGAGATGTTTAATTATATCCTGTAGTTCATCTTCATTATTAAACGGGTACCTCGTAATATTTTGTATTGATAGAAAATCTGCAACAATCTTTGAATGAGATTCAGAACTTTCAAACACAACTGCACGTATATTTTCTTTTGTTTTCATCGTATCTAACCAATGGTAGTGAACAATATATACAGATAATGAAACCTATCTATATTTCTGATAAAGACCAACTCTTGTAAATGAAATTATATCAATGATATATCATTTTTTGGTTGAAAAATAATCTTTGGGGTACTACATTTGATATTGCCTGCGTTGTACGTGATAGGTATGATACATTTTTGTACCAATATCACAACAAACGGGATCTCAAATTTAATGACGTAAATCATGCTTCCTCGAGAAGAAGATTAAAGTCTTTATGCGGGAACCCACCTGAGTAATCAGGTTCAAAAATAAGTACCTACACGGCAAATGCGGGTTTTTTTCATTTACAGTATAATAATATGAATACATTATTGGGAATAGAGGTACTTTTTGGTCCTACGGATAGCTGGCCAACACCCTACCCGCTTGAAATAATTGTTGGAAGTATTATTGTAATCCTGCTTATTTCACTGCTTGTGCTGGTGCGGTACAACATTATTTTGAAAAACCGTCAATCACAGGCTCATCAACTGTTTCTATTCAAAGCCAGACAGTTGGGACTCTCCAATTATCAATTTAAAATTATAAATGGACTTGTTAATATTTCATCAATACGAGACCCAAATGATGTGTTATTAAATCCTTCACTTTTCGAAAATTCAATTGGATTATTCCTTGATTATTTAAAAAAAACCAATGAAAAAGCAGATTCTCTTGCAAATATTGGTAAAGATCTCATCATAACATATGAAAAAATATTTCATCCGGTAACATATAGAAAACCAATCACAAAAATAGACGAAATCGATAAAAACACATTAATGTGTCTTGTCGCCTCAAATGATGAAATTATTATCGGAAAGACCATGACGATTGATGATTCCGGATATTACATCAAAATGTTCAGGAAAACTTCATTGATACAAAACATAATTGATAATGAGTTACGAGCGTATCTGTGGAGGTCTGGTGATGCAGAATACACCTTTGAAACAAAAATCATTAATTATGATAGTAATGCAATACAGCTATCATTACCGATAGAATTTATTCGCGGCAAAGAAGTCAGGCTTCCATATATCGAAGTAATGATACAATGTACTGTTGAAGTTGTATCAAATTCATTTCCAAACGATGTTAATAATAAAGAGATTATTGCTGGTAATATTTTTAAGATTAATGAAAGTGAAGCTGTTGTACGATTAACACAAAACATCGATTATCAGATACAGTATTTGCTTTCATTTGAAGTTGAATCATTTAAAATTATTATTTTATCAAAATTACTTGCTGACAGAACAATTCACGAACAGGGTGTTCATTACTATACTTTCAAGTTCGTTGAGATAAGTGATATAGCTGAGAAAATACTAAAGCAGTATATTACAAAACATCTATAAGTTAAAAAAAACTCCCCCCCGCCTTGAAGCGAGGGGGAGTTTTTTTATTCATATAGTTTAACAAGTTTTTTATAATTATTGTATCTCCATCGAGCTGCTTCTTCCGCTGCTTTGAATAAATCATTTGCAGCTTCAGGGAATTCTTTTTTAAGAGATGTATAACGTACTTCTCCTCCAAGAAAATCCTGAAAATTTTCCCACTGAGGTTCTTTCGAATCAAGCATGAATGGATTCTTCCCTTCTTTTTCAAGTAATGGATTGTATCTGTAAAGTTGCCAGTACCCGCACTCTACAGCACGTTTCGCTTCTTCCTGTGATTTACCCATTCCTGAACGCAATCCATGGTTTATGCATGGTGAATATGCGATAATCAGTGAAGGTCCGGGATATGCTTCAGCTTCAGATATCGCCCTGATACACTGTGCCTGACTTGCTCCCATGGCGATCTGTGCAACATATACATACCCATAGCTCATCGCCATCATACCTAGATCTTTCTTACGAATGCGCTTACCAGCAGCAGCAAATTTTGCAACTGCCGCAAGAGGTGTTGCTTTTGAGGATTGACCGCCTGTATTTGAGTATACTTCAGTATCCATTACCAGGATGTTGATATCGTCACCTGATGCAAGAACATGGTCAACCCCGCCATACCCTATATCATACGCCCAGCCGTCACCTCCGAATGCCCAAACGGATGCTTTTACAAGATATTTTTTCAGTTTAATTATCTCTTTTGCCTCCGGGGTACCAGCTTTTTCAAGTAATGGTAGAAGCTGATCTGCAATAACTTTGGTTTTTTCACCATCCTCTTTTGCACTCAACCATTCAGTAAGGAGGTCCTTCAATTCCTGTGAAACATTGCTGTTAATACAGGCATCTGCAAGTTCAACAATTCTTGTTTTCATCTGCTCAATTCCGAGATACATGCCATAACCGTATTCAGCACAATCTTCAAAAAGTGAACTTGCCCATGCAGGCCCTCTGCCGCGTTCGTTAACACAGTATGGTGTAGAAGGAGCTGTACCGCCATAAATTGACGAGCAGCCTGTAGCATTGGCAATCATCATTCTGTCACCAAAAAGCTGTGTTATCAATTTAACATATGGTGTTTCTCCGCATCCGGCACATGCTCCGGAAAATTCAAATAATGGACGTGCAAACTGACTTCCTTTTACCGAGGTTGTCGACATTAAATTGGTCTTGTACGACACATTGTGATGCATGAATTCCCATCGTCCGGCTTCATCAATCTGTGAATCAAGTGGTTTCATGACAAGCGCCTTTTGTTTGGCGGGGCACACATCAGCACAATTCCCACAACCTGTACAGTCAAGAACGCTTACCTGTATCCTGAATTTATAGGAATCAAGACCTTTGCCTTTGGCAT
>DAOSYC010000104.1:0-9560 GCA_035380905.1 Spirochaetota bacterium
CGCATTCCGGACTTTTTCCATTCTTTCTGATCCCCACGCCGGAAGGCACCGTGAAAAAAAATCCCGCTCCTCCATTACCCTCCGCCTCCGGGAGGAAACAGTGATACGACATCACCATCCTCAACAATCGTGTTCAGCCCCTCAAGGTGATGGACATGCCGTCCATTCACCAGAATAAGGGTCCCACGTTTCATTCCTCCTGATTCATCCAGCACTTTATGGAGGAACTGCACCGGAACCTCATGCTGCACATCATCAAGGAGGTCACGGACACGGATATTCTTTCTATCAAGAAAGATATCCTCCCGCTTCACAAGAAACCTCAGAGTCGTAAAAAAACGCACCCGTATCATAGTATGTGCTCAATACAACTGCACCGGCGCAGATACACTCCTGTCACCCAGACTTCCGCATAAGTTTAACCTTCGCATTTTCAAGGCCGAGCTGTTTCATTTTATCCTTCGGTATAGTCCCGTCTTTACTCCAGCCCCGAAGGCTGTAATACTCCGGAAGCAGCTCTTTCATATGAGATACTGCGCCTTTCTGCGGCCCGTCAGGAATGGGTTCCATGAACCGTTCAGGGAGCCTGTCCTGATCAGGAGTAATTCCCGCTTTCAAATTAAAATCCCTTTCCATATTCCAGACCCTCTCACCGATCATCAGCACCTCATCCGGGGACAGGTTAAAACCGGCAGCGTCGTTAATGAGGTCCGTATAATCCTGAAGCCCAAGAGCAAAGGAACTGAAAAGGCATACCCCCGCTGAATCAATTACAGCGGTGAGATCCTGGAATGTTTTTACCCACTGGGGTTTTCCCGCAAGTTCCTGGGGATCAAGTTTTTCCGGTGACCCGAGAATTTCCGGCGAGATCATATATCCCCGCACATGACACCCGCCCCTGTTTGAGGTTGCATAGCTCAAACCATGCCCCTGAACGCCCCGCGGATCGTAGGCAGGCAGTTCCTGCTTTTTTACACTCATGGAAAGTTCCGGATGACCGTAGTGTTCTCCGAGACGGAACGATCCCTCCGCCAGGCGGTCACCGAATCCCTCCCGCAGCCCCGTCATCCTTGTGTAATACACGATTGCTTCCGAGCTGCCGAATTTCATCTCAGGGCCGTTACCCAGTTCCTCTTTTTTGATATACCCCTTCTCATACATTTCCATCGCCGCGGCTATCGTCGTCCCGGTGGAGATTGTATCCAGTCCCAGATCGTTGCAGATAAAATTTGCCTCTGAAACAGCAATCAGGTCATTCACCCCGCAGTCGGCCCCGAATGCCCATCCGGTCTCATATTCAGGGCCCTCACCCTCATGCCCGTTCGGCAGTACAGTATAACGTCCGCACGCAATGGGGCACCCGAAACACGCCTTATTGCTTTTCAAATACCCTTTCGCCACAAGGGCCTCCCCGCTTACCTCTTCCGTGTCTGCGAACGTTGCGAACTGAAAATTACGGGTAGGGTAAAGACCGCTCTGGTTTATAATTGAATCCAGCACCTTGGTGCCAAGGGCCGGAAGACCTTCGCCGGTCACCGCGTTTTCTTTCAACATGGCATTCTTCTTTTTCACCGTACCGGTAAAAACATCTTTTGCCTTGTATTCAACATTGTTCGTTCCTCTCACCACAACTGCCTTGAGGTTCTTGGAGCCCATAACCGCACCGACACCGGATCTTCCCGCGGCACGGTGTTTATCATTTATAATACATGCAATCTTTGAAAGCTTTTCCCCCGCAGGCCCTATGCATGCGACCTTCCCGCGCTGATCACCGAATTCCTGCAGTACCCTGTCCGTGGTGTCCGCAGTTCCGAGCCCCCACAGGTGGGAAGCATCTTTTAATTCCACCGCATCATCCTTTATACTGAGATACACAGGCTTTTTACTTTGACCCTCAAGAACAATCATGAGATACCCTGCTCTTCTCAGATCGGCACCAAAACTCCCCCCTGAATTACTGCTGGCAATAGTGCCGGTAAGGGGACTTTTGGTTATGACCATATACCTACCCCCGGTGGGAGCACTTGTACCCGTAAGAAGCCCATTTGCAAAAATTAATTTATTTTCCGGAGACAACGCGTCAATCGCGGGATCAATTTCATCGGCGAGAAGTTTTCCGGCCATACCCCTCCCCCCGAGATACATCCGGTACATATCCTCATCAATGGCCTCCTCAATAAAAGTACCCTTGCTGAGGTTTACCCGTAGAACACGTGCGTCTGTTATTTTCATACGAACACCTCCCATGGATATTTCTTCTTTCCAAACACGGGAGGCCTGCCGGTTTCCCTGGCAAACCCGTCGGCTTCACACCATGGAAATACTATTTCTTAAGGTCATAAAGCTCGAAGATACATGTAATATAGTATACTCCTTTTTATAATGCAACCAAATTAACACATCTCAAAATTAGAACTACATATATTGACCACATTTTACAATATATTACATTTTATTACACTAAAAAAGGACGGCCCTTCCGGACCGTCCTTCGTTGTTTCCTGCTATATTCCGCTGTTTACTGTGCGGCTTCATCCTTAGTTTCTGCTTTTTTTGCTTTTTCTTCAACAGGGACCTTCAGTTTCCAGCCCGGCCGAATAAGATTCGGATTATTGATAATTGACTGATTGGCATTATATATCTTTTTCCATTGAAACCCGTTGTTATAGAATTTCTTCGCAATACCCCATAACGTATCACGGTTTGCCGGACGATACTTGACGGTATAGGTCCTGTATCCAGCCTCGCCTTCGGTTACGCTGCTCCCCGCACCTGCGGCACTTACTGAAGCAGACGATGAAGCTGCAATTACAGTCTGCGCAAGACGCTTTGAATCCTCCGCCGCGGAAATAGACTCTCTGTATTTCGACTCGAGGAGAAGCGATTCTGAGCTTTTAAGGGATTCCTTTGCCATCGCAAGGTCTGTTGCTGCCACCTTCGCTCCGGGAGACCCTTCTGCCTGGGCCACAAGGGTCCGTGCCTCATCTATTGTTACCCGTGACGTTCCCTTAAGCGACATGATATAGGCGTCATCGGCATTCACTTTCGCAATTTCCACCGCGGCAAATCCCTCTTTCAATTTAAGGCTGTTCAGAGAGTTCCCTGCCAGCTGAGCATTCTCTTCCGCAAGACGCAGTTTCCCGGGAGCATGCTGCTCTGCATTATACTGTTTCGCTTTCGCGATTGTGACATTCACATCCTCGATCGAATCACGGAGAATGCTTTTTCTGCCGAGGGACGCCTCACGTGCTGCACGGGCCTTCCTTCCGGCATCTTCCGCTTTCACATGGGCAGAGTAGTATTGTTTATTTTCAAAAAGCTGATTGGCTTCCTGCAGTGAATTTTTCGCTTCAGAATAACTGCTTTTCGCGAGCACTTCCGCGTACACATTGGTTGCGTTCTGCATATCATTCTCAGCAGCGGCAATAGAATCTTTCGCGAGAAGGGGAACTGCTTTATTGTACGCTTCAACAGCTTTTTCCTTTGAAGCAACCGCGGCCCCTGCAGCATCACCGGTCTCCTCATCACGGATAAACGCGTGGGATGCGACCAGTTTTTCCGTTGCCGCTTTCATTTCATCAGGTGCATATTTTTCCGCTTTCACGGACTGTGCCCGTGTTATTGCCAGTTTCGCTTCAGACATTTCACCAATTGGAACCTCTTCCCGGCAATTTAGGGACAACGCCAGAATTGCGGAAAACATAACGATATATACGGCTTTTTTGTAGACCTTCATATCACAGGCTCCTTATAATAATTATTATTGTACAGCTCTTGAATGCGTGCAGAATCTCCTCTACTCCGAAGAACAACAGCTTAGCGGCCGAATGAGCTTAGCGCATCCTCTTCGGAATCGAATATTTCAAAAAAGGAAGTCAACTTGGTCAATTCGAATACTTTCCGTACTGAGGCATACACATTAATGATTTTCAGGCCGCCCTGGTACTTTTTCAGATTTGAAAGACTGGATATCAGGGCGCCAATCCCGGATGAATCGATGTAGGAAACTTTTTCAAGATTAATAATAACGTTATATTTCTGCTCTTCTATAAGTTTATTGATTATATCCTTTATTTCCGGTGCATTATAAAGGTCAATCTCTCCGGTTATATCAAGTAATACAATATCGTCCTTCGCTCTTTTGTTTATATCCATGCAACCTTACCCCTTTGAAAAGTTAACGAAGTCACAAATAGCTTTATCTCACTTGCAATTCGTCACCAGTGACGCCCGACTGTTCCGGTCTCACTATAAATCCATACTGCAACGGTTCAAAGGTCACATAGTAAGGACAGCAAATTAAGATGTCAAGATAAATAATGTAAATAAATTGCAAATAATACTGCGGGAAAGCCTTAATTGTTATCCCTGAGGAGTACCGAGTACAGAATTCATTTTTTTCAGCACACGTTCCACAAACACAGCACCCTCATGAAGCCCGCGGTATAAAAACAGCGAGCGCTTCGCGATACGCTGGTCTTCCGGAAGCCCCTCCTCGTCATCATCGACAGCATATCCTTCAGTTATCGTATGGATAACACGCTGGATGGTTAATCCTATCATGTCCCGCATCATCTCCCGGGATTCAAGGAAACGGTCCGTTTCGGAAAGGCGCTTCAAAATGTAATCGACCTTTCCCTGGTCCCGTCCCCCGCCGCCCACAATGCGGCACAGGTCTTCGGAAAGCGCTACGGCCCGCTCCAGCCTGGGCAGCAGCTCTCCAATCGCCTCCATGGAGCCGGTGCATATATCCGAGAGTTCCGCGGTCATGGCACCGGTCCTCTCTACCGGGATACGGGCCGCATCATAATAGGTATCAATAATGGTGTCGATATCACCCCCCGGGCCGTGTATCACAATCTCATCCATGGGAACGTGACGCACCCCCGGCATCCGCGCGCCGTCAGCGGTGGCATTAACGAGGATGGGGTCTTTTCTTTTTTCGAACCATGACAGGAATATCATCATCTTCTGGTTGGTCTGCACACGTTTCGAACGGATACCGGGCACGAAAACCGGGGGAAGCGCCGTGAGCTGACGCCGGTTTGCCATGCACTGCGTGAAAAACCTGTCACGCCGGTATGCTATCTGCTCATCGAGATAGGAACCCCGCGCGTGCGCGAGGCCCCCGGTAAACGCGAGGTCCTGGCCCACAAACACCACCTGCGACACGCCGAGCCTTTTGGCAAAATCAAAGGCGTTCGTGGACACCGACCCGCCGTGGGCCACTTCACCTTTTTTCCCGGTAACCTCCTCAACCCACTGCATCATCTGGAACGTCATACCGCACATTACCGCGCGCCCGCCGAACAGACGAGCTGCCGAGGGATGTGACGTGGGATCTGTCACCAGTACGGTACGTCCGGGATCCACCCCCTCAAAATACCGCGCGTTTACGACCTGGGGATCCACAGTGAGACAGAAATGCGGCTCAATACCATGGCGCCGGAGGAGCCCGAAGGAGGTGTCAACCGCGATGATCACAGCCCGGTTCCGGTTTTCCCTGATGAACGCAACACTTTCCAGGAGGGAGGGCCCCGCCGCGGCGACAATTGCCGTATGTCCTTTAAACGCGTCAAAAAAAATTTCGACCCCCGGCAGCGACGCGATGCGCCGGATATTGCGGGCGATATTCGCGCTCCAGGTTTTTTCGAACTTGGCAAGGGTCGCGATATTAACTTCCTTGGTGGAAAGATACGATTTCGCGACGCGCCGTATATTGCTGTAGTATTCCGGAAAGAGCTGAAACGAACCCCGGTGGCTCAGAAACGTTACCCGGCGCGTGGACTTTCCGCTCAGGGTAAGGGCGATATCATCCTCTGAAGGATCAAGGAGCAGAAAAAATCCCGGGTTTCCCGCAAGTCCGCGCAGGTCCCGTGCGCTGAAGGCCCCTTTGAGCATGGAAGCGCTTTTTTCAATCACAAGGATGATAGCGTCCGGGGCAACATGTTCCGCAAGTGCCTCAATATGATACCCGAAACCAAATCCGCACACAATAAACAGGTCAAACTGCGCGGCGTCAACTTCGGAAATAAACCGCTCTGCTTCTTTTACCGGGTCAAACCTGCTGTGCACATACAGTTTCCTCCCGTCACGGATAACCTCAGGGACAGGGCCTTTTTTTGAATCAATACAATCAATATCCATATCCGGGGTATCCGCAGCAAGACGTTTCACGATATCAGGATCTGATGCCCGGAGAATGGACATGTTCTTTTCGAAATAACTCACCATCACTGTTCCTGAAGATAGAGTTTGATTTTTTCATTGTTGCCGACTGCTTTCCCCGGCAGCGGCTGCTGGGACACAACACGCCCTTTCCCGTGCAGGGAATATGTTATATGAAACCGTTTCTGCACCTGCACAAGGGCACGGAGAGAATCAGCGAGGGTCATGCCGCGGAAGTCCGGCAGATGTGTGCCGTCAAAGACCACCGGCGATACGGTATTCCTTATCGCCCCACCCCGGGTCACCACGGGATTCTTGACTCCGAGATACGGAAGCACTCGTTCTGCAACTTTCGCGAACACCGGCGCCGCGGCGGAACCTCCACCGGCGCCGCCGGCAGGCTCGTCAACGACTACAAGAATACATATCTCCGGGTTGTCATAGGGAGCAAGGCCGATAAAGGATGCCGTAGCCCGTTCAGAGTATCCCCTCTGGCGGACGGACTTCTGTCCTGTGCCGGTTTTCCCTACCACCACATAAAACCGTATCCGTGCCCTGGCACCGGTCCCCCGCTCCACCACAAGGCGCATCATGGACATAAGCTTCTGCGCTGTTGCCCTGCTGATTACCCTTCCCTTTGAACGCGCGTAAAATGACTGCAGTACGGCGCCGTTGTCATCCTCAATAGATTCTATTATGGAAGGCACCATATACACCCCGCCGTTTCCTATGGCACCGAATGCCGCCGCAAGCTGCAGGGAGGTCACCGAAATTTCCTGGCCTATGGCAAGAGAATACTTTGAGAGGCCCGACCACTCACCCAGGGGCCGCAAAAGTCCT
The DNA here is from genome assembly GCA_035380905.1 of Spirochaetota bacterium. Classification (GTDB taxonomy): domain Bacteria; phylum Spirochaetota; class UBA4802; order UBA4802; family JAGODF01; genus JAKQCH01. The sequence goes on from DAOSYC010000104.1 coordinate 7,009, forward strand.
TCAGATTCCCCGGGCAATTCTATTCCCGTCCGCGCACCAAACCCGAACCTTCTGAGCATCCGGTAATACTGGACCTTTTTCACATAACGCATCGCCTGAATCATGCCGGCGTTACAGGAATACCGCGCGATATCAGCCAGCCCCACAGTACCGTGTGTATCAATACAGTTTATTGTGGTATCTGCCACAGTAACCTCTCCGCGGCACTGAAATTGTCTGTTAAAATTGGGGAAAAGCTCGAGCAGCGTCGCGAGGGCAATAATCTTCAGTGTTGATCCCGGTTCAAAGGAATCAGTGACGGTATAATTACCCCGCTCGTTGTCTGAAAACTGGTAATAATAATTGGGATCAAATCCGGGATACTTCGCCACGGCAAGAATACGCCCTGTTTTCACTTCCAGAACAAGCACCATCCCCTGCCGTGCGTTGAACGCCTTCACGGTCTCTTCAATTCCCGCCTCGGACTGGTACTGGATAAACCTGTCAATAGTAAGGGTAATATGGTTACCGGTAATAATACGGTCTTCATTGTTTTTATGGCGCCTTTCATCATCCTTACCGGAGAGCATACTGTTGAATTTATATTCTATTCCCGCGAGACCGCTGTTATCAAGTCCGACAAATCCTATAATATTCGCCCCGAGACTCCCGTGAGGATACACCCGGTGCAGCTCCTTTCTGAACTGCAGCCCCGGAATGTTCAGGGCCCGGATTTTTGCCGCCTCCCCCTCCTCCATTCTCCGCTTCAGCCATACAAAACGTTTCTGCCGGCCGAGGCGCTCAACAATAACGTCCTTTGCCATGCCCAGTATCGGGGCAATACGCTCCGCGACCTCCTCGGGCTTTTCAATTTTCATGGGATTCGCAAAAAGTGATTCCTTCTCTACACTCATTGCCATGATATATCCATTCCTGTCCAGGATATATCCGCGCCGGGCATGTCCTGATCCATGACCGGGAATGCGTATGCGGTCCGAGAAATGAAGCGTAAAAAGCTTAAACACAAAAAAACAGGCTATCCCCGCGACGAGGAAGCCTGTTATATATATTCTTCTTTTACTTTTTTCCGGTTGCATGGTATAAAGCTTTTCAGCGTATCAGACCAAACCTCAGAAAGAAAAAATCCCGCCTTTTCCCCTCACTGTTACGGTCAATAATCTGATCAGTATTCCAGTACAGAACAAAGGCCCTTCCCTTGACCCGCTCAACAGGAACATAACCGAAATAGCGGCTGTCCTGAGAATTTGTCCGGTTATCGCCGAGAACCACGATGTGTCCCGGAGGGACCTTTCCTTCTATTATACGTTTTCCAAAGCTGCGGTAATCGGTGCAGTTACTCCCCACGATACGGGGACACTTTACATACTGCTCCTCCGTCCTCTGCCCGTTCACATAGACATACCCGTCATCATCATTGATATGGAGCACATCACCGGCAACGGCAATACAGCGTTTGATAAAATCACGCTCATCTTCACCGGGAGGCCGGAAAATAACGATATCGCCCTTCTGAATTGTTCTCAGGCCCCATAATCTCACTTCACTGTCCATTCCAATCATCCGCGGAATAATTGGACCGAATGTTATTTTTTCGACAAGGAGGTGGTCCCCTACCTGCAGGGTGTCCTCCATGGAACCGGTAGGAATAAAATATGCCTGAACAATAAACTGCCGGATATGCATCGCGAGAATAAACGCCACAAGGATCGCATCAAAAACCTCCCAGGACTTTTTAAACATCCTGGTGCGCTGCGGCGACATGTCCTGGAACAGTTCAAGGATTCTGCTCTTCTCCTCCTCTCCAAGGAGAAGGACCGGAAACGATGCGCTGCTGTATTTCTCCCGGACAATGAGATTACCGAACACATTGACCTCAAGATATGTGATATTGTCCGCTTTCACAAGAAAGGTCTTTTTCGCTGATGTTATTTCAAACCCGTCCTTCCGTACGGTGACCCTGCCCCCGCGGAACTGTACATATTTAATCCCGTGATTCAGCAGACGCATAAGAAACACCATCGAGATCATTCCGCCGATAAAATATGTCCACACAAAGGGTATTGCCACCGCAAGAAACAGTGTTGCGTATATAAGAAGAGCGAGTTTGAGAATTCTCATTCCAAAAAATTTTACAACATCATACCCCTGTATCAGTTCAAATACTTCCTTCTCGGCCTCAATACCGCCGAATCTGAGGAACTGTAACATTTCCTGCTCCTACTACATCTGAAATTATTTCTAATATTATAACCGCTTTCCGGAAAACCCGGAAGCACGAAAACAGCATATGGTTTATTTGTAATGCAATAAAGGGGAAATCTGCAGAATACAGCAAGCGCACGATTCCTGTTGTTGCACAAACCACTCAAGCCGGATACCATGACGCATGCCCGACACTGCAGCACCAGCAACACGGCTACCCGGCAATAAAAATAAAAATAAATTTATTGCAATAATACAATGACTACATAGAATAGCGTAATTCGAATGTCCACAACTTTTTCATGATGAAACAATTAATTGAAACCATACACAGGCTTGGCCCTGAAGAT
>DAOSYC010000104.1:9660-12509 GCA_035380905.1 Spirochaetota bacterium
TGCTGCAGCTCTGCCTGCATATCATGAATCTTCTGAACCTTGTAAAAATTTCAGGGTCATCTGTTGTAACAACACTGAATCCCGTTAAAAACGAACTGCAGAAGCCGCAGAGCCTCCTCCAGCGCATACTGTTCCAGCTCCATGAAGGGACTGTGGAGAACGCGCTTTTCGACAGCGGCCTCTCGATTCCGTCGTACCACTTTCTGACGTTTATTATTGAAACGCTTACACGGATAGGCACCTGCTCTTTTGAATACCTCAAGACAGTTCTTTCCATCAAGACCATGTCTGAAATGGAAAACGCCCGCTACATCAAGTCAGTCGAACTGAAGGAAAAGTTTTCACTCTCCTTTCAGGAGGCGGTACGATTTCTTGTTCTGGCGGGGGTACTTTCAATAGAGAAGGGCCTGATCAGCCTCACCGACACAGGCAGAAAAATCGCGGCAAAAATACTGAAACTGGTGGAACAGGACAACCGGGAACAGGAGATGGAGCAGAAATGCATCTATATCAACCCTGATTTTTCACTTATGATTCCGAAACAGGAAATCCCTTCCGAAGACCTGTATCACATCCTCACCCACACAGAAATCGCGAAGGACGATATAATTCTAAACACAAAAATAAGCAAAGCGTCAATACTGAGGGCTTTCAAACGGGGAATGGCGCAGGAACCTTTTCTCTCATCATTGCGGCGTTTTTCCAGGAACGACATCCCGCAGAACCTCACCTTTATGCTGCAGGAATGGGCGCAGCAGACCATTCGGGTCAACATAATGAACGCGATAATTATCCACTCCAATCAGCCTTCATTTCTGGAGGAACTGTCGTACGGGAAACTGGGTCATGCGATTATTGAAAGGATATCGCCGAACTATGCGATTATCGACAGAGAGCACCTGGATGAAGTGATTAAAACGGCACAGGACAGGGACGCGGTTATCCGGCTCTTCGAAGAGCCGGAGTGACAAAATTACCGGTCTTCAAGGACCTGAATCTTCTGACGGAAATTAAATTTTACAAACTCGTTTAATGCCGAAAGTGTTTTTTCGGTTACAAAATAAATTTTATCATTCAACATTACAAGGCCTCCCTTATAATGGGAATGCTTCATTTTATGGTCCACGAGGCCAATCGGCACGACCTCCTTCCAGTTATTACATGTCTTCAGCTGCGGAATTTTACTGAGATACAGTTCCCGGATCTTACCGTCCTTGACTGAATCCGCCAAAAGTTTTTCCCACTCCATATACCCTCTACCTTACCAGCCCTTCCCGGGTCAGGTACCACGTTCCGTTTTTATATACATAATAGACAACAAGCCTGAGATTATTTCCCACATAATACACTTTCGCAGACACTCCGGAAATATCCTTTTTGACAACATCCATACCTGAATCACAATGAGCAAAAAGAAGCGAAAGAAAAAAAGCCAGCTTCAGATAATACACGTTATTCAGGGGCCTTTGCCGGCGCGCCGGAGGATGTAACATTGTATAAAAGAACTGGTCAACAATCGAATTCGCGTCAGCATCAATATACGCGCTGTAACTTCTAAAGTGCAGGCGTCTGGCGATTTCACGACCCTCACCCCTGTCTTTTTTCATTTCCCTGATGGAATTTGAAATTTCATCCCGAAGGGTACTGTTCACATACCGCCGGTATAATCCTGAAAGGTCCTTACGCTGAAACACCGACCGCATCTCATGAATCCGGTCCTCAAGGCCCCTGTCAAAAAACCATCCATATGACGGAGAACAGAGTACTGCTGTGATAATCAGTGCGGCGGGAACGGCCAGAAACGTACGGATACCCATGTCATCTTACCTTTTCAGCGACGCAATTTCCTCCCGCAGCTGCTCCAGTTCATGTTCGAGTTTTCGCTTGTTTTCAATTTCATCTTTAAGCTGGTTATGCAGTTCCATTGCCTCCACCCGGCTCAGTTCCTGCACCTTCTCGGTGGCATCGATTATTTTCCCCGCCTCTTTCAGTTCACGGGATGAAAAATCAATTACCGTTTCCTGTGCCCTGATTATATTCTTCGCATCCAGCATTTCAAGACGCCTCAGGTCCGCCAGCATTTCCTCCGCCTTGACCCTGTTTTTTATATCGAACAATTCCCTTTGCCGCATGAGCGTAAACTCCTTTATCGCCCTGTTAAGACGGGTCTGTTCATCCATTAAGTGCTTTTCATATTCAAGAATTTTCTCAAAGGCTTCCTTTTCCTTATCTGACTCAAAAATATCCTTCCGGTTAATATCCATAAGGCTTTCAAAGGCCCCTATGCGTGATTCAGCTTCACTCGATATCAGCTTCAGCATTTCCTTATATCGCTCGACAACAACCGATTTCTCAAGCAGAAGGACAAATTCCCGGTGCTCAACGGGGCGGGAAATAAATTCAATATGCATAAGGCTTAGAGATGTATTGACCGCTTTCCGGATCTCTCTTTTCTGAAGAATTACAAACTTCAGGAACAGTGACATCCGTTCCTCATCACGTATCATGGCAATGATATCAGGAAGCTTCTTTTTTTTCAGATCAACTATGAAGATATTAGTGTCACTTTGAAGAATATTTGACGTTGAAAGATCACGCTGTGTTATAAGGTTCACCTTAAGGCCCATGTCCTTTATGGCGCCGGCAACTTTTTTCCCGTCATCATTGTCAGTCATATACCAGATATACACATTCTTCATAACGAAATCCCTTCAATTAAGTTGCGGGACAAAACCCGCATCCGCTGCGTGCCGGAAAACTGCCCGGAAACCTTTTTTTACAACAGCCAACCATAAATTACAACAGTTTTTTTAATGCCCCTGCAATATTTTAAAACAGAAAAAAGGCCC
>DAOSYC010000105.1:0-9632 GCA_035380905.1 Spirochaetota bacterium
GAATTCAAAGAGTTTTTGAAGTTGCTTGATGCCCACAATGTTGAATATCTTCTAAATAGAATACAGGGACGATGATCTTACAATAAAAATAATCGACATTGATAATCTGAAAAAGAATAAAGAGTCTGCCGGGCGTCACAAGGACCTTGATGACCTTGAACATTTGCAGTGATTTTTATGGGGCAGGTCCGTGACCCGCCCCAGATAACCGTAAGGGCACGGTCCGTGACCTGCCCTATTTCGCCAGAATACCGCCGTCAAGAGGTATCACAACCCCCGTCATGTAGTCCGACGCTTTTGAAGCGAGAAAGACCGCCAGTCCCTTAATGTCGTTTTCCTCTCCCATTCTCGGAATGGGGATCTGCATGAGCATGACATTGCGGAGCTGTTCCATTTCAGGTTTGTCCAGGTATCCCATCATATCGGTGTGAAAGAACCCCGGGGCAATTGCGTTCACATTAATATTATACCGCGCGAGCTTGATGGCAAGGTTCATGGTGAGAAGGTTGATTGCCGCTTTGGATGAATTGTAGGGTACCGCCGGGTGGGCTTCTTCAATTGAGCCGCGGAATCCCATGACAGATGAGATGTTAATAATTTTCCCGCCCCCCTTTTCCTTCATGAGGTTTGCCACTTTCTGGGTCAGCACCCACACGCCGCGGACGTTGACGTTGAAAATTTTGTCCCACTGCTCAAGGGGAAATTCCAGTGTCGGGGCGCCCCAGGTGACACCGGCGTTGTTTACAAGGATGTCTATGGCGCCGAATTCCTTTGCCGTGGTCTCGTAGAGGGCCTCGATGTCCTCCTGTGAACCCATATCGCATTTTACCGGAAGGGCCTTTACTCCCAGTGCCCGGAGTTCCTTTGCGGTAGCTTCGAGGTTGTCCATTTTCCGTGAAGCCACAACACAGTTCGCTCCCGCTTCAGCAAGCCCCGTGGCGATGAATTTCCCGATTCCCCTGCCGCCTCCTGTTATGAGCGCGGTTTTCCCTGAAAGGTTGAACAGTTCATTGTATTTCATTACGTCCTCCTTTATGGTTGATATATCTCATCGATGAGTGGACAGATGCTGCATATGCCTGAAAAATTGCGGCTGCCGTATCTCTGCAATGCATTAATTTCTGATACTATTCCTGATATATGCTATGGTGTACACGTCAAGATAAAATCCTGATTCCAGAGGGCATCTCCGGAAAAACCTGTACGGCGGGTAGCGGTTTTTTTCCAAAAAATTCCCTGTCGCCGCAGAGGGTGGAAAAAATTCTTGACATCGGGAAGGGCGGGAAGCTACATAGTGTATTCGCATGGGCGATTAGCTCAGTTGGTTAGAGCGCCTGCTCGACACGCAGGAGGTCGTTGGTTCAACTCCAATATCGCCCACATTGCTGACTGTTCTCAGGTCGTCAGCAGCCCCGGGACACGGATTCGGAAATCCAGTGCTTCAACCGGGTCCGTCCGCCAGTGTGTACCGCAGCAACCGGTACAGGCTGTGATGCAGGGCGGACATATATGCGGGTCCAGCACCGGCCCGGCCAGAATACGCTGCATATCCCGCCGGAACACGATGTTTCTATCCCGAGACGTGCGTATCCATTTGTTGCATACATGCCGGTATCGACTGTTTGTGTACCGCATCGTGTGTTATTCTGATGCACCGTAAAGAGGAAAACCGTGAGTGATAAAATAACTGTAACGCTGCCTGATTCTTCGACGCTTTCTATTGAGAAGGGGCAGTCATCCTATGATGTTGCGGGCCTTATATCAAAGGGCCTGCAGAAAAATGCCCTTGCGGCAAAGGTCAACGGCGTCCTGGTCGATATTACCGCGCCCCTTGAGGAGGGTGCCTCTGTTGAAATAGTCACCTTTCAGACAGCGGAAGGGAGGGACATTTTCTGGCATTCCGGTTCCCACCTTCTTGCACAGGCGGTGAAGCGGCTTTTCCCGGCGGCGAAGTACACCATTGGCCCTGCAATTGACAGCGGATTTTACTATGATTTCGATATAGACACCCCCTTCACTCCCGAGGACATAGAGAAGATTGAAGCTGAAATGCAGAAAATCGCGGAGGAGGACCTTCCGGTTGTCCGTGAAGACATGACACGTGAAGCGGCAATAGAGCTTTTTACTTCAATCGAAGAGATGTATAAGGTTGAGATCCTCAATGAAATTGAATCGCCTTCAGTGTCGGTGTACCGGCAGGGGGAATTTGTTGATCTCTGCAGGGGGCCCCATGTTCCCCGGACATCGTACCTGAAATCCTGCAAGGTGATATCCGTTGCCGGCGCATACTGGCGCGGAAATGAGAAAAACAAGATGCTTCAGCGGATATACGGTATCGCCTTCCCGGAGGCGAAACAGCTGAAAAAGCACCTTGAAATGCTGGAGGAGGCGAAAAACCGCGACCACCGTAAATTAGGGAAGGAGCTGGACCTTTTTTCGGTCCATGAAGATTCCGGTGCCGGGCTTATTATGTGGCACCCGAAAGGGGCACGTCTCAGAAACAGCATCGAGGATTTCTGGCGCAGTGAACATTACCGTAACGGGTATGATATGGTCCAGTCTCCCCACATAGGGAAGGGGCAGCTCTGGCAGACAAGCGGGCACCTCGATTTTTACCGTGAGAACATGTATTCATCAATGGAAATTGACGGGCAGGAATATTTTGTGAAACCGATGAACTGCCCTTTTCATATTATAATGTACAAAAGCAAGGCCTGGTCCTACCGCGACCTGCCGCTCCGCTGGGCGGAACTGGGCACTGTGTACCGTTACGAACGGAGCGGTGTGCTCCACGGCCTTCTCCGTGTCCGGGGATTTACCCAGGACGATGCCCATCTCTTCTGCAGGCCGGACCAGATGCCGGAGGAAATTGACCGTGTTCTGGCGTTCAGTCTCTACATGCTCCGGTCGTTCGGGTTCGAGGACTTCAAGGTGTATCTCGCGACAAAGCCTGCGGAAAAGTCAGTGGGGGATATACAGAACTGGGATGACGCGACAAAGGCCCTCGAGGAGGCGGTGAAACGTGCCGGCATTGATTATGAAGTTGACGAAGGTGGCGGCGCCTTTTACGGCCCCAAGATTGATATAAAGATAAAGGATGTCCTGGGAAGGGAGTGGCAGTGCAGTACCATTCAGTTTGACTTTAACCTTCCGGAACGGTTTGACGTGACGTATGTGGGACAGGACGGCCAGAAGCACCGTCCCTACATGATTCACCGGGCCCTTCTGGGGTCTCTGGAACGTTTTATCGGCATCCTGATTGAGCATTACGGGGGTAAATTCCCCTTCTGGCTGTCGCCGGTGCAGATAAAACTGATCAGTGTAGGCGAGGAACAGGCTGAACACGCGCGGAAACTCGCTGACCGCCTCCTCCTGAAAGGGATTCACGCGGAATATGATATCCGCGAGGAGACCCTGGGATATAAAATACGGGATGCGGTTGCACAAAAGGTGCCCTATATTGGGGTCATCGGCGCCAGGGAGGCCGAGTCCGATTCAATTTCTCTCAGGGTCCGTGGCGATAAAAAATCGGAAACTGTATCGGTGAATGATTTTATTGCACTTGCTGAAGGCGCTGTGGCGGAACGAAAATAATCCCTGAATTTGTGCCGATTAAAAAAAAAATGTGTTGATTGAATTTTTTATTGATTTATATATGTAGTATATAACCTTTGTAAACTGTGTGGAAATACGGGTTTTGCAGGGTATATGGGACTGAATTGTATCTGTTGCCGCCGGCAGCAGGGTGATTCAGTTTTTGTTTTGCGAAAGGTTCATATCCGGTATCCCTTGTGATATTGTGATTCGTGATATTCCGGTGTAATAACTAGGGGGTGTGTTATAGACAAGTTTGATTCCAAGAAGAGGTTCCGTACCAACGATCAGATCCGGGCAAATGAGGTCCGGCTTGTTGGGGAGGACGATGGACCGCGTGTTGTTCCCATTGCAGAAGCTCTGGCGATGGCCAAGGAGAGCGGACTTGATCTTGTTGAAATATCACCGAACCAGGACCCTCCTGTTGTAAAGATTATTGATTACAGCAAGTTCCGGTTCGACCAGATTAAAAAGGCCAAGGAAGCCAAGAAGAAACAGAAAATAGTCCATGTGAAGGAAATAAAATTCAGGCCTGCTATTGACAGTCACGATTACGCGCACAAGATTAACCATGCGAAGGAGTTTCTGGAAAATGGTGATAAGGTGAAGTTCACCATAATGTTCCGGGGTCGTGAGATAGTCCACAAGGACCTTGGTTTTAAAATTATGGACAATGTGAAGGCTGACCTTGAAGGTATTGTGCAGATTGAAAAGCATGCTTCAGTTGAAGGTAGAAATATAACAATGGTTGTTGCGCCGACAGTTGCCGCGACGCCGAAACCCAAGAAACAGCATGACAACGAAAAGGAGTAAATGGAAATGCCTAAAATAAAAACCAATAGCGGCGCAAAAAAACGTTTCAAGCTTACCAAAAGCGGTAAAGTGAAACGCTTTTTCAGCTTTAAAAGCCATATTCTGGAGTCTAAATCTCCCAAGAGAAAAAGAAAGCTGAGAAAAGGGACCCTCGTGTCAACCGGTGATGAAGACCGTGTAAAGAGAATGATTCCCTACAAATAGCAATTAATCCTAATATATTGAGTAAGAGGTAGTATTATGCCGAGAGCAACAACCGGAAAGGTGCATCAGAAAAGAAGAAGAAAAATCCTGAAGGACGCGAAGGGTTTCTACGGTGCGAGGAGTTCGCTGATCAGAACAGCGAAGGATGCACGGAGAAGGGCCCTGCAGAATTCATATATACACCGCAGAAAAAAGAAAGGTGATTTCAGGTCACTCTGGATCCAGAGAATTAACGCAGCAGCGCGTATCTGCGGAGTAAGTTACAGCACATTGATTTCGGGAATGAAGAAATCCGGAATTGAAGTGAACAGGAAAATGCTTGCTGAACTTGCGGTCTATGATATGAACGCGTTCAAGGCAGTTGTCGAGAAGGTGAAGGGAAAAGCTGCCTGATTGAAATCCTGAACGGAAACAGGCGGTCCTGCTGCTGAATACAGCATAGGGGGCTGCCGGTACACAATGAAGACAGGTATTCTACATTTAATAGAAAAGAAAATAAGCGCCATATCCATGGCGCTTATTTTTTTATGCCTCCCCGCGGTTCCGGTGCACGGGGGGATGCCCTTTACGGAGACCATTAATACCCTCCCTGAGGGGGCAATCGAAACACTGTTCAGGGTCGAGACAATCCGCTCAGAAGATTTTTCACGCCGGGAACGGTTTGGTATAGGTTTTGGAATACTTCCCCGCCTTTCCCTGTGGTACAGCGTTGAATACTGTCACAGCGAACCGGCCCGGGGAGGGGGGGAGCTGGGGGATTCCTTTCTGCGCATCTGGTATTATTGCGGGGAATTTTTCAGGGACCGTCTTCATGTGGGGATTTCCTCTGAATTCCGGATTCCTACCGGGATGAATGCCTATGTAAGTCCCAAATGGCGAAATCTTTCCTTCGGCAACCCGGAACTGAAGCTGGGGCCCGTAGTGCAGCTTGACATGGGGCATCTGTATTTTCACGGGAACCTCTTTTATGTGCTGCGTGCCGCATATGAAGAAAGTTTTTACAGCGGATTTTCAGCCAATCCGGTAAAAAGTGAAACCTGGGGCAGGTTTTTCGGGCTTAACCCCGGCTCTGAAGAGGCGTTCCTATACAAAGACCGCCTGAAAAATGATTATACTGTTGTATCTATTGCCGTAAATACTGATCACTGGTATCCTGTCCTGCCGTATTGCGGCATATACAGCTCCTCCCGTGTGTATAAAAGAAGATCTCCCTATGATGAATTACCGATAGAAGGGGCGGGCGCAGTGCCGGTAATTGTATTTACAGGTGTCAGATACTTTATCAGCTATCATGCATATGCGGGAATATATGGAGCGGTGAATCTTCACAGGGAAGAAAAATACATAAAAGAAGTAGCGGGGTTTAATTTTAGCTTGCAATTTTAATGAAAGAGGGTTATTTTGATAGAATGGTCCGGATTGTTACAACGGACTCCGGTATTGTGATAATTGTTGCGGTACAGAAATTTTATTATTTATACACCGGTGATTAAGGCCGAAAATAATTAAAGGTATATTGTTTTGGAGGTAGTTTATGATATCCTTACAGCAGCTTGAAGAACTCGAGGGCAGGATAATAAAGGCGTTACAGCTGATTACTGATTTGCGGACTGAGAACTCGAAGCTGGAAACCGACAATGAGTCGCTGAAAGCTGAAACTGAAGAAGCACGGCTGAGTCTTGAAGAGAAAGAGCAGGAAATTGAGAAAATCAAGAGAGAACTGGCCGAGACGTCTCAGGAGCTTGCCGGTCTGAAAGAGAAGGAAGAGGTCCTTGAAAAGAAGCTTATTCAACTTCTCGGAAAACTCGATGTACTTCAGGTTGGCGGTGTATCGTTCGGGACATCACCGGAAGCGCCTTCTGTTCCCGCAGCAGAGCCGGAACCTGCTGAAATGCCGGAAGAACCGGTACGTGCGGAAGAGGAGGATGTTGTCGTTGAAACGGCGGAGGATGATGAAATAACCGTGGAAAGCGTTCCTGTGGAAAGGGAAACGGCTGCGGTAGATGAAGAAGAAGATATTATCATTATTGATGAAGATACCGCTCCGTCAGATGAAGGAATTTCTGTCGAGAGAGAGGCACCCGCCCCTGCCGGTGATGAGGATGATATCATACTCCTGGACGACGATGAAGATGAAATCGTGATCGATGACTCGGATGATGAATTGATTATTGTTGATGATTCGGAACCCGAAACGGCGGCTTCCTCCCGGGGGGAAACTCCTGAAAGAACGCAGCAGCGGGCAGCTGACGTGACGGACGATGATGAGTTCATTATTATCGAAGATGATGAAGTATAGCATTGCTGTAGGATACCTTCAAGCGTCATGTGCAATATCCTCATTTTCATTATGGAGAAAGGATTGTGCAGGAAAATAAAGTAAAAGTTACGATTTACGGTCATACGTACAACATACAGGGAGATGCGTCACCGGAATACATTCTGCAGCTTGCTGATTACGTGAACGGCAAGATGGAGGAGGTGGGAAGCAGCTTTTCTTCAGCAAACCCTGTTCAGATTGCAATTCTCGCTGCGCTCAATATTGCCGATGAGTATTTTCAGGTCCGCGACATGAAGGTGCACCTGACTGCGGACCTTGAGAATAAAACGAAAGCGTTGATCTCTATGCTTGATGAGGGGCTTATCGGTGATGTGTTTTCACGGGCTGCCGCGTCAAACCGGATGTAATGTCCGGAACAGTTTTCCGGGAATCTTCAGGGGTCTCTGCATTGCGGATTGTTTCTTCTCTCCGGTGCACGAGGCCCCTTTTTACCTCTATTGGTCCCTGCCGGGAATAACCGGTACGGCGTTAAATATTTTTTACACTAACTTAATATATAGCAGGTATACTGGTTAAAATGTCATCCGATCTTACATCTCTCAGTGATGAACATCTTGTCAAGCTGTACAGAGAGGGGACCGGAGAGGCCTTTGACGAGCTGTATTCGCGCTATGCGGTGAAGCTGAAACGCCTTATTTATCATTATCTGTCTGATGCGGAGGATGCGGATGATGTATTTCATGAGGTGTTTTTGCGGGTGTTCCGTCACCTCGATACCTACAGGGAGGACAAACTCTTCGGGGCATGGATTTATCAGATTGCTGTGAACTGTTCAAAGAACTTTAAAAGAAGAACGGTCAGAAATGATATAATCATTGAAAAGGAAAAGAAAACCTTCAGGAATGAGGAGGAGAAATTTTCACCGGAAAAAATGATGATCCGGAAAACAGAGCTTGATGAGTTTTACCGGGCCGTGCATGGTTTGAAAAGCAGTTTCAGAACAGTGTTTCTTCTCCGGTTCGATGAAAAGATGAAATACAGCGAAATTTCCGAAATTCTGGAGTGTTCGGAAAGAACAGCGAAATGGAGAATGAAAAAAGCCCTTGAGCATATAGCGGATCATTTGAAAAAAGAAGGAATTATATAGGAGTGCCGGGATTGATTGCAGCATGAACAACGATGAATTACACATAATGCTTGAAACACTGAAGCGGAAGAAGAAGTTCAGGGACCTTGATCTGGACAGGTTTCAACGTGTCCTTGGGGCTGCCGGAAGCGAGTATGAATCCTTTTCGTTTGATCCCGCACCTTCCCTCATGGAAATAAAAAAGGAGGGAACTGGCGCTCCGTCTTCACGGCCTGTCATGAAAGATGGTATGGTGAGACAATTATTTTCCATGCGGTATGCGCTTCCTTCCCTGGCCGCTGCTGCGGCAGCGGCAGTTATTGTCGCGGTGTTCTGGTTTATGCCTTTTTCCACGCATCAGGCCGGCCGTGCCCTCTGCTCCTTTTCCTATGGCGATGTGCAGCTTCACCGGGGTAATGAGACCCTTGCGGTTAACCCGGGAACAGAATTTCTTCATGGGGATCGTGTCGTAACCGGGAATCGTTCCCTTGCCGATGTGGTTGTTGACGATGCAACGAAAATCAGGGTCCGTTCGAATACGTCGCTGATGATTTCCAGTATCCTGGGGCATGCAAAGGGCCGCCCTATGAACCTTGATGTGCGTATTGGTAAGGGGACTGTTCTTTTCAGTTTTAAAAAACTGGGGAAGGGTGATATCGCGACAGTGAGGACACCCACTTCCGTTGCCGGCGTCCGGGGGACGTCTTTCGGTGTTGAAGTACTTGAGGACAGATCGGTACGATATGAAGTCCTGGAGGGTAAAGTCAGGGTCCGCCCTCACGCTGATGTTTCAGAGGTCAGCACAGAGAGCAGCAGTGCTGTACAGCAGCAGGTTGATCATGTCCTTGAGCAGGAGTCTGTTACGGTATCATCAAATCAGGTATGCAGGATAGGGGGGGATGCCGGAGACAGGATTGTACATGCGGTACGGGAGGCACTGAAGCAGGGAACAATATCAGGCGCTACGCTTAATGTGAACGCGCTGCAGGTCAGGCCGGCTGTATCATCCACGGAGGAGAGCGGGACACGGATGCTTTCAGATGTCAGAGCGATATCGACCCGTGAAAATAAGAATATTAAGAATACCGCTGTTATTGAACTTGCGGTGGATGTGTTCCCTGAATCTGCCGGTGTCAGGATTGACGGGGATTTGAGGGGGAAGGGTGATGTTGCCATTATAACGGCCCCCGGTATTCATACCATCGAAGTGTCGGAAAAGGGATATGTGCCGAAGACCATACAGAAGCGGTTCACGCCGGCGGACCGCAGCATTTCGGTGCGTCTGGAACGGGATTCGGGGCGCTTTTCCTTTCGGGACTGGGCCGCACGGGCGAGCTCTTCAATGCTGTTCACCGTGACACATGCCGGTATGCTTGTGAACGTTTCCAGGTCCGGGAAAATTGAAGCAGTAGGGAAACACGGGGTCATCTGGAAAAGAGACCTTCATTCTCATTTAACCGCGGTTCCTTCATGGGACAGGGAGCGCTTGTATTGTGCCACAGGTAATGAAAGGATTACGGCACTTTCTCTTGCTGATGGGCGCAGCCTGTGGGTTCGCAAAATTGAAGGAATTCTCCTTTTCGGATCAGCGGTGGAACCTGCCGGTGATTCGCT
>DAOSYC010000105.1:9732-12340 GCA_035380905.1 Spirochaetota bacterium
GGCGACAGATTATATCTTGCGAATTATAATGGTGAAGTGATCTGTTATAATCATGTGCGCGACACCGTCGAATGGCGCTATGCTACAGGGGGGAATGTTATTATTGCGACACTCCTTGACGGGGACAGGCTTTACGTTATTAATGCCGGGGGGACAATATATAATCTTACCACCGGTGGTTCGCTCCGGTGGAAGACTGAACTTGGCAGCAGTATTAAGGCGGACCCTGTAATTCGGGGGGGCAATATGTATGCTGTAACGGAAAGGGTCCTTTATATGATCGACACAGAAAGCGGTAATGTCAAGTGGTCTTATGTTATGGAGCATTTTCCGGCTACTGGTGTTACAATATCGGACAATAATCTGTATGTCGGCACAGAAAAAAATGGTATTATTGTGTTGCGGAAAGACTGATGGATGAATATATTTGTTGATTTTCTGGCGCTAAAATGTGATATTATAATGTGTATCACACGTATGGTGGACAGTTATTGAGTCAATTTTTTTTTGATACTGCAGCCGGATGAAAGTTTTTTTTTGCATTAACATATAATATACAGATATTCTTTAATATACGCATCTTTGCGCGCATAGGGGGTAATTATGAAACGACGTATACTTTGTACAGTGGCTGCGTTATCGGTAGCTGTCATGGTGTTTTCCTGTAAAGACCGGGAAGGGGATCAGCCTCAGGCAAAAAACAGAAACAGGGCTGTTATTACGTTTTCCCTTGGTGATTCCTTCCGTTTTAATAATGATAAGTGGGACAGGGTCGGTGTAGGTGCAGTCCTTGTCCAGAATGACCGGATAAAAACCTCACAGGGCGCCCTTCTGGATCTTCAGATTGGCGAGAGCGTTGTGCGTCTGAAGGAGAAAAGCGAATTGATCCTCGCACAGCTTTTCCGGGACGGGACAACGGGAGTTGAAAAGAGTACCCTGGAGCTGAGTGTGGGTAAAGTGCTTGTGAGCCCGCGAAAGCTCCTGAAGCAGGAGAACTTTTATGTGAAGACCCCCACTGCTGTTGCCGGTGTGCGGGGTACGAAATTTATGGTAACCGCAGATACGGCAAAGGATACACAAATTGCGGTTATTGAAGGATCTGTGCGTGTAAGCAAGCGGATCAGGGTTCTTGAGACCGCCCAGGAGAAGGAGGGGCACTCTGCTGAAGTAGCAAAACAGATACAGGAACAGCTTGAGCAGGAATCTGTTGTGGTAACCGAAAATAAATCCTGTGAGATAAAATCTCAGGAAGTTGAAAAGGTAAATGCAAAAGTTGAAAAGATTGTTGCAACTGTTTCTGCAGAGGCACAGGCTCCGGAGCCGAAAGTAATTGCGGAGCAGGTTCAGCAGGCAATACAGGTAGTTGCGGAAACGCCTCCTATTGAAGTGACGAAGATTACCCCCGTTGAAAAGGACCTTGGTCAGGAATTTAAGAATATGCGTGTTCTTGAAGTACAAGAGGTAAAGAAGATACAAAAGGGCGATCTTCAGGTGATGGCGTATCCGGGGAATTCGCAGTTATATGTAAATGGTGAACTGGCAGGTACCGGTTCAATATCAATGAAACTGCTTCCCGGAACATATACTGTAAAAGCGGTTGCTCCTGGATTTGAAGACACTGAACGTGAGTTCGCCATTACTGCGGGGAAGATGCTTGTTGAAACCCTGAGCCTTACAGAGGTCAGGCCCTTAAGCAGGATTAAGTGGAACCGCAGTATCGGGGATGTCGCTAATTCGGTAGTCTACAGCGCAAATACCGTGTATATCGCAACAGCAAATGGCGAGATTGCCGCGGTAAACAGGGAGGATTCAACGAATAAGTGGAAAACGTCCCTCGAGGTCGGGATAACCTCCGGTCTCGGGATTTCGGGTGACAAGCTGTTTATGACTACTGCTGATGAAATGCTTGTTGCGGTGTCACGTAAAGACGGTAAAAAACTCTGGTCGAAAAAGATTTCCGGGGCCCTTATCAACGGTATTGCGCCTATAGTGTCCGGTAACCATATTTATGCGGCAACAACAAAGGGACATGTCTATTCATTTAATGTACAGGGCAGAGAGCGATGGGACGAGACGGTGCCCACAGCGGTTCTTGAGGCGCCGGTACTTACCAACAGAATGCTTATGGTTTCAGCTATTAATGGAAAACTATATGCCTTCGATTCTGATGATGGTGATGAAGAGTGGACAGCAGATGTGGGCTCACGGTTTAAAGCTGCATATTCAGGAAAGAAAATATATGCGGTAAGCTTCCATGGTACGATGAAGGCTATTGATGCCGAAAAGGGTAAAAACATATGGCAGCGGGATCTTGGTGAAAAGTTTGTGATTCCGCCGCTTCTAATAAGAAACAGGCTGTATCTCGGAAGTACCCGGGGAGTACTTGTTTCTCTTGATGCGGTTACCGGAAAAGTATTGTTCAAAAAAGACCTTGGTGGAGCAATAACGAATGATATTACTCTCAGTAATAACACACTGTACATTACTGCGAGAAACAAGCTGGTTTCTGTTGATCTCAGGGGCCGTGTCCAGTGGGCGCATACCATGGCTTCAAAAATTGTGACATCAGCAAGTACTTCCGGTGACGAGGTGTTTGTCGGGCTTGCGG
>DAOSYC010000106.1:0-12305 GCA_035380905.1 Spirochaetota bacterium
ATCGGGATTCGCGGAAATCAGGGAAAGGTTCATCTGGCGCACATTGTATTCCTTCAGTATCCGGACCTTCTCCTCGTCCAGTACCGCGAAGGATGAGCCGTTCTCCATGGAGAAGGAAAAGTTACCACCGGTACAGCGGCGAACTGTGTCCAGTACATTGTGGAACCAGGGGAAATCCAGGGTCACGTTATCGTCCTCAAAATTGATGTGCACATGTTTTGCGGACCCTCTCAGCTGCGCGCACATCTCTTCAATGTCATCCGCCGCGGCTTTTCTGAAACCCGGAAACTGCCTCCACACGGGACAGAAGGAACACCGCTGCGGGCAGCCCCTGGTGATCATGGTTGAATAGTATGCGGTGCCGGCAGTTTCACGGAGCGGCACGAGGAGAGGCCTGAAGGAACAGGGGACATCGGGTGTCCCGGAATGCCGGATTGTGCCGCCCTCCCTATACCACACGCCGGGAGCGGAATGCAGGTCACCGGGGAAGCCCTTCATAAAGTGCTCCGCCTCCCCTGTAACGGCGAAATCCGCCGCGGAGTTCCGGAGATAATATTCAGGATACACGGAAGGCCCCGGCCCGCCGATCACCACGGGTACCCCGGGCATCAGCGCCTTGCAGGCATTGGCGGTGCGCATTGCCTCTTCGGCATAGCAGAAGGCAATTGAGGTAATAAAAATAATATCGGCCCCGTAGTCCCGCACCTGTGCGGCAAGATTGTCTTCGGTAACACCGAAGCGGTAGAAGTGTTCGAAAAAGTACGTTTTCCCGACATGGGGCCTTAGGTGTTCCAGGGAGTCCGGCAGGGGCTCACGGCGCCCGCGCTGCCGCACGCCGCTGATGAGTGCATGAGGAATATCACGCTCTTCAAGAAGCGCGGCAAGGGTACGGACGCCGAGAAACGCCGCACGCTGCGGTGTAAAATAGAAATCACGTACCGGCGGAACAACAAGGGCTGCCTTCATAACACCATCGTATTATTTCTTTTTCGGAAGAGAGAAACTGAACTTCACCCAGGCACCCTCCTCTGATTCAACCCATATCTTCCCGCTGTGTTTTTCAACTATCTTTTTGCAGATATACAGTCCCAGGCCGGAACCTTTCACGCCCTCGGTACCCTTCTGTTTCAGGCGGGCAAATTTACCGAACAGCCTTTTTTTCACATCCTGTTCAGAAATCCCGACTCCTTCGTTATGAACGTAAAACACATAGGCATCGCTCATTTCATAGATTCCGGTTTTAATTTCCGTATCCGCTTTACCGTATTTAATGGCATTGCTTATGAGATTTGTCACCACAATCTTCAGCAGATTGGGGTCGCCATATACCCCGGGCTTCACCTGGATGTCCGGGACAATAACCATGTTTTTCATGTTGGTTTTGTGTTCGGGGATTTCAATGACCGGCTCAACCACATCCTCATAGAGCCTGATGTCCTCCTTGAAGGACTCCATATCGTCAATTTCCATTTTTGACAGGTCGATATAATTCCGTATAATATCCTCAAGGTACTGGCAGTTCCTGAGAATTGTCTCCACGGTCTTCTGCTGCGTGTCGTCAAGCTTTCCAAAGTATCCGCGGTACAGGGTGTCCGCGGTGGTATGCACCACCGATATCGGGCTTTTCAGCTCATGGGACACAATTGCCATGAGATCAAGCATCACCGCGCCGGAGCTCTCCTCCCTGGCCTGGACCGCGTTGTGCAGCACATCGCGGAGTTCATCCGGCGTGAAGGGCTTCGGAATATAATCGAATGCCCCCATTTTTAATGCCTCCCGCGCGGTCTCCACCGTGGCATAGCCGGTAAAAATTATAACAGTCACATCGGGCTGTGTCTCCCGCAATGTCTTCAGCACTTCCATACCGCCGATTCCGGGCATCTTGAGGTCCGTAACAACAATATCAAATTTGCTGTCCCCCGCAAGGACCAGCCCCTCTTCACCGGAATGTGCAGTGTGTATATCATAATCAGAGTTTTTCAGTATCCGAAGACTGCTCTTGAGAACAATTTCCTCATCATCGATAAAAAGAATTTTTACTTGTTTCATAACACATACCCGTTATCTAAATTATTATTCTCAATACGGCTCTTGACACGTCCCCTGTTTTCTCCTGTCATACCCTATTCCTCATGAACCATCACAGGAAGGGTAATGGTGAACGTGGTACCCATACCCGGAGTGCTTTTCACGTCAATTTTCCCCTTGTGGCGCTGAATTATCCCATAGGATACCGCCAGCCCAAGACCGGTACCCTTCCCTGTTTCCTTGGTGGTAAAAAAGGGATCAAATATTTTATCAAGGTCCTCCGGGGTAATACCGCTTCCGTTATCAGAAAAGGTCATCACAATACAGTCATTCGTTTCATCATACTCTGTTGCAATTTCAAGCATACCCCCGTCAGGCATCGCATCGGCGGCATTAAGGGCAAGATTATTAATGACCGACTTGAAAAGATTCACGTCACAGCACACATCAGGTATTGTGTCCTTAAGCTTTCTGATTATCTTAATGTTCTGAAAATTGAAATTCTTTTCAAGGATACTGAGGGCGTCATGTATTACGCTGTTAATATTCACCCTGGCCTTTTCCAGGCGCGTCTCCCGGGCAAAGTCAAGGATTTCCTGAACAATTTTTCTGCACCGCAGGGTTTCACTGACAATGACGTCAAGGTCCTCCCTGTATTCGGTATCACGGAGGTCCTCCAGCAGCACAGAACTGTATGTCAGCACCCCTGTGAGTGGATTATTAATTTCATGGGCGATACCTGACGCGAGCCTCCCCAGGGAGGCGAGCTTCTCGGACTGTGCAATCTGCTTCTGGGTCTGCTCCTTCAGCTTATTGTCCCGTTCAACGATCGCGTCCACCATAAGATTAAAGGTATTGCAGAGATATCCCAGCTCATCCTTCGATTCCACGGGAATACTGATCTGATAATTCCCCTGTGCAATCTCATTTGAGGCTTCCACCAGTGTCCTGACGGGATTGATAATATTCTGAATGAGGTACGATGTTATGACAATTGCGATCAGGGTGGAAAACACTATTATCAGCAGAAAGAAGAATGTTGTTTCCCGCTTTACCTTATCAAACTTTTCCTCAAGAAGCCCCACATACAGGACCCCTATAACTTCATTACGGATATCCTTAATTGGACTGTATGCAGATATATACCATTTATCAACGACAAAGGCTTTATCGATCCAGAGCTTTCCCTTATCATGGACCTGTTGATACACCTCTTCGGAAATACGTGTCCCGATGGCACGTTCACCGCTTTTCCGTTTCACATTTGTCGAAATCCTCACATCACCAAGAAAAATCGTGGCGGTACCAAGGTCATAGCCGTTAATTTTTTCATCCTTGAATACAAGGTTTTTTATCCGGTCCACAAGTTCATAGTTCCGGTTCAGGAGTCGGGCACCGTAAATAATTCCCACGAGCTTTCCGTTCCGGAACACAGGGGCCGCAGCCTTGATCACCAGGCCATTGTCGATATAATGCCTGAAGTCCTTTTTTACCATTTTGGTGGGAACAATACCGGTAAACGCCTGTTCCGCGAGGCGCCTTCCTTCACGGTCCAGGTGTTCCTTTGAAATAACATCCGATCCCCAGCATGGTTTCCCGGTCTTTTTCACATATTCAATATAGGGATCGCCGGTAATATAATCACCGGAAATACCGGGGTTTCCGGCGCGGACAATAATTTTCCCCCGGGGGTCGGTTATATTAATGATGTCGATATTCAGGCTGCGCATCATTTCCCGCAGCTTGGCAATGAGGAGCTGCCTGTCCTTTGTCACTATCGCGGTTTTCAGATACGGCAGGGACGCGAGGTGATCCATAAAAAGATTGATGATATGGATCCGGTGGTTGTAAATGTATTGTGCCGTCATGAGGTCTGACTGTACATTGTCATACGCCTGGCCCACAACATTACTCTTGATAATCCACAGCCCCACAATACCGGAGGAAATCCCCGTTACCAGGACCACTGATATCAGGCTCATCATCAGCTTATCACGGATATTTGTTTTTATTGTAAATTTCATTTCACATACAGTTTCCCGTTTTTATCTGCATCCCCGACAATGATCCATGATATATAGTGCACCCGCCTCTCAACACCTACTATTACTCATATTCAACATGTATTCCACTATTTTTCCGGATTACAACCCGGCTGCAACTATTTTTTACCCCTGCAAAAAAGGGGGGAAGCAGTATCCTTCCACCCTCAAAATCCCGGCGACCGAAGTCATATTGTGCCTCAGGGCAATGCGCATGCATCTCCGCCCCCTTCAGCGCTTTGATCCGTATTACACAAAGCGCTTTATTTTTTCAATAAGGTCGTCAAACTTTATCGGCTTTGTGAGGAAATCATTCACTCCCGGAAGGAAACTGTTGTCCTCATTCAGGGAAAAGCGTGAATTGGTTACCTGATTTATTGCCGTCAGCATAATAATCGGCACCTCCATGAATTCCCGGTATTTCGATGTTTCCCTGGTGCTCCGTATCTGGTATGACACTTCAAATCCCGCGGTGTCCGTTTCCATCATGACATCAAGGATAACCAGATCAGGTTTCTCGCTGAGAAGCGAACGGAGGCCTTCAGCACCGCTGTAGGCACAGGCAACCTCATACCCGTGCATCTTTATCGCATGGGTAAGGGTTTCCACGAGGTCCTTGTCGTCATCAACTATCAATATCTTTTTAGCCATATAATATCTCCATGTTTTCTGTATGTGTCCGCTGACACCGGACTATACTGCCGGAACTAATCCTTCAGCAGCTCATAGATAACGTTCCGTTCCTCCCACGCCCTGTTGCGTTCGTACATGTCAATGGGGAATTCCATCTGCTTCAGTTCAACCGGCGCCACCTTCTTGTCAACAAGTCCAAGGGCAAGGGCCACACCGTAAATAATGGCTTCAGGCCGCGGAGGGCATCCCGGTATATAGTAATCAATAGGGACCGCCTTGTCGGCGCCGCCGCTTACGTTGTAGCAGTCAAACCAGCACCCTCCCCCCGTGGCGCATGAACCGATTCCGAACACAAGTTTCGGATTCGGCATGGCGTCGTACGCCTTTTTCACGATGGGAAGTGTGGGCCTGGTCACGGCGCCGGAAATAAGCATCACATCAGCGTGCCGCGGCGAAGCCACAAGTTTCATGCCGAAGCGTTCAATATCATAATAGGGTGTCAGGACATTGAGAATTTCTATGTCGCAGCCGTTGCAGGCCCCTGAATTACAGTGATACACCCAGAGCGATTTTGGAAATATCTTTTTTGTTAATTTCGATAACATGGTCACTCTCCTGCCTTTTCCGGTCTTTTATAGGATTCTGTTTTCCTGAGCATTTCCGTATCAAACTGTTCCGATCCCCCGGGGATTACCGCACGCATTTCAAGGTTATCGTAACGGAACCCGATTCTTGACAGCCGGTCTATCTGATTTGTGTTCTCATGGTCGTAGCAGCGCCCGCAGCGCTGGCATGTCGCCATGAAGAGCTCGATTGTTTCAGTGATATCATTTTTATCATTCGTAGCGAGTTCATAGTGTTCCGTCATGGTAATCGCGTTTTCCGGGCACACGTCCGCGCACCGCCCGCAATAGGTGCAGCGTGAGGCGTCATACACCATGACCCGGAGCTCCTGACAGATATCGCGTATCATAATGGTCCGTGCCGGGCAGTGCCCCGCGCAGCCGCCGCACCCCACGCATTTCTGGTGGTCCCAGTACGGCATTCCCCTGAAATTTTCCGGAGCGGGACGTGGAACAAAAGGATACTGCAGTGTCACCACACCGGGTTTTACTACCATTAACACCTGTTTTATTTTACTTAATAACCACACGATAGTTCTCCTTGTATCCCTGGATTTATATACCGTAAAATGACATACCCACCGCAGTGAGGGAAAGCGCCACAAGCACCACATAGTACTTCACCGCCTGGTCTATCCTCAAACGCGGATTCGTGGCCCCCACAAGACCTATGAAACAGGTCACCGCGAACACTTCAACCAGCTGGATCGCCACATCGACGCCGTAATAGCCTGTTTTAAAGAACGGTATAAACACCGTCACAAAAAGCAGCCCGTAAAACATCTGTTTCATCATGACATACAGTTTAAACAGCGCGTAATTCGGCCCGCTGTATTCAATGAAAGGGCCCTCAAGGATTTCGATCTCCGCCTCTGTGGTGTCAAAAGGCTGCCGTCCGACAAAAGCCTGGAGCGCGAGGATAAACACCACCATCATCAGCACTGAGGCCCAGCCGTATCCGCCGGAGGAAAGGCTGAACATTGATGCATCGATCCCGAGGCTCCGTGCCTTCACCGCCCCCACGATGAATGTCATCGCGAGGACCGGCTCCACGAGGATGATGGTTGCCATCTCACGGCTCGCGCCGATTATCGCGTAGGTATTTTTACTCGAGAGCGCGCCGAGAAGTATCGCGATGCTTCCCAGCGTGAGCAGATATATTACCGTAATCACGTCCCCGTACTGTGTCAGCGCGGTGGCGCGAAAGCCGAGGGGCACAAGCGCTATCGCCGTGATTATTGACGCGAGGGCCATGAGAGGGGCCAGCTTGAATGCCCAGTTTCCGGGAGTAATGCTTTCCTTCCCGAGAAGCTTGATGATGTCATAATAGGGCTGCACAACCGGCGGCCCCTGACGAGACTGCACCTTCGCGGTGAGCTTCCGTATCACCCCCTCAAAAAAAGGAGCCAGTGCTATGAAGAGTATAATGTTTACAAATACCAGCAGCATATCCATTGTCTCACCTGCCTTTGCCGTAATTTCTCGATAAGGCTTCCAGTTCCTCTTTTGAAGCCACTCTGCAGTTTCCTGACTGCACGTCCACCACCTCGACCCTGTCGGTACATGAGAAACACGGGTCAATACTTCCAATAATAATGGGAACATCCGCAAGCTGGTTGTTCAGCATCATAAGCGGTATGCCCTGGAGATTCGGATATGTTGGGGCGCGAACCCTCCACCGTTCCGGGGTGTTTTCCTTTCCGGTAATAACATAGTGCACCGATTCACCGCGGGGCGCTTCAATAACGCTGATGCCGTGTTTGTAGGGCTCAATTGGCGCCTCCAGCTCGGTGAGCAGTTCCCCCTCCGGCATCTTTTTAAGAAGCTGACGGATAATACTGAATGACTCATACAGTTCCAGCACCCGCACAAGAAGCGTCGCCCAGACGTCCCCTTCCGTAAACACAGGAACGTCAAAGGTCACATCGTTATATGCCGCATAGGGATGGTCGCGCCGGTTGTCAATATCAACGCCCCGGGCACGGGCAACAGGGCCCACGAGGCTCCACTTGATAGCGTCCTCTTTCGTAATTGTTCCCACGCCTTTGGTACGCTTGTGGATCGCGGTATCACCGATGATTGCCTTGTGGATCACCTTCAGTTCTTTCTCAATTTTATTTACTACTTCAAGGGTATCATCACAAAGTTCCGGGGTGATATCTCTCCGCACGCCGCCGATCACGATCATGCCATAGGTTTTCCGGTTTCCCGTCATGCGTTCCCCGAGCCACATAATGTGCTCACGTACCCGCCATGCCTGCATAAAGACCGTATCAAATCCGATGAGGTGTCCCGCTACACCCAGCCACAGCAGGTGCGAGTGAATCCGCTCGATCTCCAGCATAATGGTCCGTATGTATTCCGCACGCCGCGGCACCGGAATACCCGCCGCCGATTCCACCGCCTGTGAATAGGCCGTCGCATGGACCGACCCGCAGATACCGCAGATACGTTCCGCGATAAATGGCACTTCGTTGTAGGTCATCTGTGACTGGCAGAGTTTTTCAATGCCGCGGTGGGTCATGAATCCGCGGTAGTCACAGCCCTTGATGGTTTCCCCGTCAACATACACCGCGAAGTGCGCCGGCTCGTGGAGCGCAGGGTGATAGGGACCTACCGGCACCACGGTACACCCTTCCGGACATTCATCGAGCTGATAGGCAACGTCCTCCGCTCCCGGAGGCATCAGGTTCCAGGGAACTTCCTTCCGCAGAGGATACACCCCCTCGGGCCAGTCGTCCGCAAGGATCAGCCGTTTGGGTTTAGGATGATCAGTGAACTTCATGCCCAGAAGGTCCATGTATTCACGTTCAGACCATCCCGCGCTGGGAATATCCGGTGTTATGGAAATAAATTCCGGGTTGTCCGCGGGGACCGATATCCGGAGGCCCGCGAGAAGGTTATCATTGTCAAAGGCAAATGTGTGAATGAGCTGCATGGTGCCGTCAACATCGGAAAAATCGGTCCCGATGCTCACCATGTACCGCCCTCCAAGAAGAATCATTTCATTGGAAATATCACGGACACGGCCCGGCTTTATATCAATAAACAATCTTTTTTCACCGGGGATCTCAGTACTGATGATATCCGCGCTGAACTTTTCATTGAGCTGTTTTTTTATGTTATCTATTGCTGGCATACTGCACCTCGTAGTATAAAATATCCGGATATCCGGTCATTCCTTCACGTTCCCGCCGGTCCACCGGAAAATCAACTTCAGCGACGCGAACATGTTCCGGTTACAATACCTGTTCCCGTTATGGAGGTCCTGGTATCCGCACATCCATGTATCGGCCTCACGTTCCTCTGATCCCCCGGAACGGCGCAGGAGATATGAAAAGAGCAGCGCGCCGAGAAACACCAGCAGCACAACTCCCGGCACCGCGACTGAAGATGCTATGCCTGAAATCCCGGGCACACTCACCGACACTCCCATCATTGAAGAGAACACATGATTGTTCAGATTTATGGAATTGAAGGCGCTGTGCACAATGGAGCCCTTTGAGTATTTGAACACTCCAATGATTGCCTGAAAGTATACAAAGGGCAGAAGGCCCTGCACAATACAGAGTACCGTGAGTACAATTTTCGGCAAAAGCATTCCGGCGGAGACTTCCTTCACTTCATGTTCAGCGTTCCATTCATGTCCTGAGGCGGTAAAGGTCATGCCGAAAAATTTCACGTAACAGGACAGGGTTATGGCGCTGGTAAAGAGCGCGATAATACCGAATATCAGGAGGAAGAGCACTT
Organism: Spirochaetota bacterium; assembly: GCA_035380905.1. GTDB lineage: Bacteria > Spirochaetota > UBA4802 > UBA4802 > JAGODF01 > JAKQCH01. Next base: position 9,077 of record DAOSYC010000106.1, read on the forward strand.
CACTACCCGCCAGGAGCGATGATGATATGAGGGTCCACTTGCTTGCAAAACCGCTGAACGGGGGCACTCCGGATATTGACAGCGCCGCGATACCCGCGATCACCGCGGACACCGGCATCAGTTTCAACAGCCCCCCCAGCCTGTTCAGGTCCTTCGTTCCCGTGGCATAGAGCACACTGCCGCTTGTGAGGAACAGGAGCCCCTTGAACACCGCATGGTTCAGCACATGGTAAAGCGCCCCGATTATCGTTATCATTGCCAGGAGCTTCAGGAATTCGCTCTGGGTGTTGAACATAAACAGTGCCGCGCCGATTCCGAAGATAATGTATCCCACCTGTCCAATGGAGCTGTATGCAAGGAGCCGCTTGGAATCGTTCTGTTTCATCGACTGCACGGTCCCGATGAAGAGCGTCACCACGCCGATGGAGGCAATAAGTATTCCCCAGAAGGAACCGTTATAATGAAAGGTTTCGGAATGGGGCGCCATCCAGAAGAATGTCCGTATAATTCCGTACACACCTGTCTTCAGCATTACACCGCTCAGGAGCGCGCTTATGGGAGACGGCGCCACGGAGTGGGCGTCGGGGAGCCAGAGCTGGCCCAGGGGAAATATACCTGCCTTGAAACCGAAACCGAGAAGGATAAGCCCGAAAATAAGGTACTGATAATGTCCCGGCATGGCCCCCATCTTCTGCACTATCGTATGGAGGGAATCGCCGATCCCGGCGCCCTGCACCATAAACGTACCGGCGATAATGAATACCCACGCAAGCTCCATGAGCACAAGATATTTGTTGGCGCCCCGGACAATCTCCGGCTTCCGGTATTCGAACTTCACCAGGAAGTATGAGGCGACCGTCATGAGCTGCCATGAAATGGTGAATCCCAGGGAGAGGTCATCCACAGTGACCATCCCGATCATACCGAGAATGAAAAGCGGATAGCTCACATAAAAACCCCGCAGGCTGTACTCCGGGTAGTGCTCCATGTAGTCGATCGAGTAAAAGGCGCTGATCATTGCCATGAACGCGATGATGGCAATGAAGAACCCGGAGAAGCTGTCCACCATAAAGTAGAGGTTAAGGGGCCCGATATGAATAAGCCGCGAAAGCTGTGAAGCCCCGAACACAGTACTATAACTGATATTGAGAAGCATTGCCCCCGCAACCGTAACAAAGAGGAAGTTCAGCCATCCCGCAAGCTTCCGCTTTCCCGCCGCAAAGGGAACAAGTACTGCAGAGGCGAGGAGTATCCCCATCGCCGTTATTAAAATTCCGTAAACATCACTGTTCATAAGTACGCTCCTTTTCACCGCAACGTAAGGTATCAATCAAAAAATCCTTTACTATATCAGCACTCTCTTTCACTTCAGCGCTCAGGCCGCTGCCGAAATCGATTTCTTTCGCTTCTATGCCAAGGAGATACACCTCCTTGCCGTGTTCCTCAAGGATCCTTGCGGCAAGCTTCATTGAAAGCTTGTGGGTGGAGTAATTATTGATAACTCCCTCCATGTCCCTGAGTTTTCCGAACATCACTGCTCCCGGTGAAGTCTGTGACTGTACCGCGTCTATTATCACCACATTCTTTGCGTCCATCTCCGCGATTTTGAAGACATAGGCCTCGATCACGTCTTCAGCGTTGATGAACACCACACCGGGGGTCTCCGCTTTTTCGGAAACCTCATCAAGTATATACAGCCCCGCGGCATCGTCCTTTTTAAAGTAGTTGCCGGCCCCCACGATACAGGTGCGCTGCTTCATTACTTCCGCGATGTCCGTGAATATATTCATTAGATTTCCTCTCCCAGTGTCTTGATCTGCCTGAAGGTATATACGGGACCATCAGTGCACACGAGGGTCCTGCCGATCGCACAGTGCTGGCACTTGCCGACTCCGCATTTCATGTGGCGCTCAAGTGTGGAATAAATGCTTTCATCGCTTATGCCCCGCTTCATGAGCTCGCCGATAACGGTGTTGAACATGATGGGAGGGCCGCACACAAAGGCGACCGTGTTCTCCACGGGGAGGTTTGCTTTATCGAAGAGGGTATGGACAAAACCTGTTTCACCGGTCCAGTCGGGCGTAGGATTATCGACGGTGATATATGTCTCGAAGCCGTCGAAGTTCTGCCATTCCTTCAGGTTGTCCTTGTACATCAGGGCCTCCGGGGTCTGGGCGCCGTGCATTACGATGACGCGGCCGAACTCCTCCTTGTGCTGGAGCACATGTACGATAGAGGAGCGGAGCGGTATCAGCCCGATACCCCCTGCGACATATATTACATTCTTTCCCTTTATCTCCTCAAAGGGGAACCCGTTGCCGAAGGGGCCGCGAATGCCGAGCTTGTCGCCGGGCTCCAGTTCATGGAGCGCCGTGGTTACCTTCCCGACTTTTTTTACCGTAAGGTGGAACCGGTCATTTTCCGGGCTCGGGGGAAGGGACACCGCGAATTCGCCGGACCCGAAGACAGTACACATGACAAACTGCCCGGACCGGATTTTGAAGGTGTCCTGATATTCTTTTTTGTCAAAGGACAGATAAAATGTCTTCACGTCCTTTATCTCTTCCCGTATCTCATCAATGGTTACTACTTCCGGAACATTCACTATCGTTGTCACTTTCATACCAATCACCTATTTATGAGTTTCCCGCCGCACATACTCGACGACTTTCGGGAGGCCGATATTTCCCGGGCAGACCCAGGCGCATCGTCCGCACCCCACGCAGCCGGGGCGAAGATATTTTTTCATTTGCGAATAGGACAGCTTGCAGAAGAAGCGCTTGTTGCGCCGGTCCTCAACGGGCTTCCTTGGATTATGCCCTCCCGCCATCCGGGAGTATCCCTCGTAGGAACAGGAATCCCATGTCCGCAGGCGCTCCGAAGAACCGTCGGCATTATTGACGTCGACGATATTGAAGCAGGAACATGATGGGCACACGAACGTGCAGGCGCCGCACTCGAAGCACTGGTCCCCGATATATTCCCACACGTCCTCTCGAATGAAGCCCGTGGTAACGCGGTTCATCACCCGCGATATCCATGCCTTGGAATCCGTTGCGAACTCTTCGAAGAGGCTCACGGATTTATCCACGGCTTCCTTTTTCTTCACCGCATAACTTTCGTCAGCTTTTTCAAGCCCCATACGTTCAGCAAGCTCCCGTCCCTTATCACTCCCCGCCTCAACGAGGTATACATCATCAAGTTCAGTGAGGTTCAGATCATAGCCTTC
>DAOSYC010000107.1:0-10752 GCA_035380905.1 Spirochaetota bacterium
CACCGGTCGCGGAAAATATGACCGTTTCCCTGTGTTCACAAATGTGTGATTTGAATGTCATATTTTCTTGACAGGACAGGGAGGCGGGCAGAGTATTAATACTATACAGTCGAACGTACCTGAAAAATCCGAGAATCACAGGATACCATGAAACTGACAATGAAGGAACCTCTTTCCCGGCTGTGGGAGGACGCAAAAGCGCACTACAACCCTGAAGAAATATTAAAATTTCTCCACAGCAACAGGCATATTCTCAAAAAACATATTGCGAGGCTGGACAACAGAAAATATCTGTACAGAATGGCGCATTGGCTGTTCTCCCTGTTCTCTGCGGCCGCCTGGATTGCCGATACAGCCCTTATGCTCTTCCATAAATTTCTGGCCCTTTTCCCCGGCAGGAAAATAATTGTCCAGAGGTTCCTCAACCTGAAAAACCATGTGAAATTCAGGGAATCCGTGGAGTTTATGCGGGCCAAGATATTTGCGCTGCGCCGCCCGCCCCATAACGAAGGCGACCTCCGGCTCATTGAAGAAATGATTCAATTCGCTTCCAAACACGGGTTCGATTACAAAAATCTTATTCCCGGGGCACAGAAAAAATTTCTCGCCATGAAACACCAGCTGCTGCAGCACAAGTTCTTCCAGGAGTTTTCCAAATCTGCCGTGGAAAAGCTGCTGGCCACCCAGTTCCTGTTTCACCGGAACATTTTTCCCGTACTCCCCGATTCGGCGTTCTGGCATAAACTGTTCGAGTTCCTTGAACGTAAAGTTGTGGTCGATATTATCCTCATGAACATGAACAGGCAGCGGACATCCTTTAAACACGGCAGCAGGGAGGAAATCGCCAGCACTGATGTGATCAAGATCCTCACCCGTTTAGCTGAAATAAAAAAGCACGGGAGGAGAATATTTTTTATAGGTCATCATGAAGGGTATCTCGGCCCTTATTTTGTGCGAAGCGTAATCAGAAAGCTCGGTTTCGATATACTGACAAAAAACTGCAACACCGTAGTCGGCCCCAGAATGTTTTCCAATGTCGTGCTGCGAAGCGGCGCGGCCAACGCGGGGAACCTTTTTGTTACCGTGCCTTCGCAGAAAACAACGCCAATCCGGACTGACGGCCTTGCCGATGAACTGAGAAAGGTTGCAAAGCGGACACAGTGCCTCATAAAAATGCCCGATGCCGGATTGCAGCTTATCCGCAACCTGGATTACACAAATTTTATGAACGCGTTTGTGTACGGCAGCAGGGAGGCAATGGAGTTCTACACGTCATCCCTCACTCCCCGGGAAGTCTCGGACCTCAACGACTTTTTCATGAACTACAATTTCCGTGAGGCCATGAAGGACTTCAGCATCGAGGACTACAATCTCTTCAGGCAGATCATGGGCGAGAGCTTTCTCATTTTCCCCGAAGGGTCCCGCTCATATACCGATCATGACGGTGCGGTGGTCATGAAATATTTTAACCCGAAATATTTTGAAGCCTACATGAGGCCCGGAGACTTTATTGCCCCGGTCAATCTTGTGGGGGGTTCAGACCTCGCGAGGGGATGGAGACTCCGGAAGGCTGTAGTGGGCATCTCAATGGATTATCCCTTTGAGGTAACCAGAAAAATGCTGAAAAACTTTGAAGAAGCCGGCATCGCAGTGATGAAAAAAATTGCCGGACTTCCGAATATAAAAGATGTACGGTTTAAAGAGGAAATTCAATTCCGGAATAAAACCGGAGAAAATACCAAAGCCTGAAACCGGCTCTTCCATGGACACTTGATTATGAAGATACGGACCCGAGTTGTGCTCATCAACATCGTGTTTCTTTTTTTACTCATCATCATGCTCCCGGGCATCATCATGTCCCCCATGATGTTTGATGCGCCGGGTTCAGAAAATTCCATTCCGACCAACCTCATGTTTTATTCTCTGATTCTGTATATCCCCGTATTTCTCACAGGATCAATCGGGTCACTGATCCTTTACATGCTGAAAAAACACCGTGCTTCCGTGATATGGTCCCTTCTGCCCCTGGTAAACATTCTCTGCTTCATTGCTGGGCTTGCAATACTCATGGTATTCTGCAATGGAAATTTCACCTGTCACGAAGCATTAGTCCTCAGGTAAACCTCACGCAGGATCAGCGCATATACCGGACACGATTCCTGCATGGTATACACTTACTGCGCCATAAACAGAGTTGAAGCCAGTAGCACTGCAGATTGACACAGCGGTATACTTCATACCCAACTCCAATACATTACTTCCTATACTTGAATTACATCAAGCATCAAATGGACTGTTTTTAATCATTAATAAATTATACTGAACATTTATCATTGACAGCTTATCCGAAAACAGGTATAAAGAAACTGACGCCGGAGTTATTCACAGCATCAGGAACATATGCAATATAATATGTAATAAAATCCTGTTATGAATACAACAACATACAGCCGGGAGAAACAGAATGAATGCACCGTTCCCTTTTGACTCGCTGCTTATCTTCAGCTGGCTTGGCATCATGCTTCTCGCAGGAGTGCTGTTGCGGGCTACAGTTCCATTTCTGCAAAGATTCCTTATACCCAGCTGTCTCATCGGAGGGATCATAGGAATGGTGCTGGTTAATCTTCAGATTATCAATATTGCAGGTTCCGAATTTGAGACATTCGCCTATCACCTTTTCAACATCTCATTTATATCAGTGGGCCTTACAGCCCGGAGCAGTGAGGAAACCAGGAACATCGGAAACAAAGAGATGCTGAAGGGTTCCCTGCTGATGGCATTAGTGCAGGGGGTCGTCTTTCCGCTCCAGGCTATTCTGGGCAGCCTGATGGTATTCGCATTCAACGCGGGAGGATACAGCCTGTTTTCTACATTCGGCTTTCTTGTACCTCTTGGATTTGTGCAGGGCCCGGGACAGGCCCTTTCTATTGGAAAAGCATGGGAGAAACTCGGATTTGAACATGCCGCTTCAATCGGCCTTACATTTGCGGCCATCGGTTTTCTCGTCGCATTCTTCGTGGGAGTACCAATCGTAAACTGGGGGATACGAAACGGTCATGCAAGCGACGGCAGAAAACTGCTTTCAACGGACTTCATAAAGGGGATAATTGCCCGCGGCAGCACACGTGAATCAGCAGGAGAACAATCAACACATTCCGGGAACATTGACACACTGGCGTTTCAGGCCGGAATTATCTGCCTCATTTATCTCATTTCGTATGTACTTGTATCACAAATCGGGAAGTTCCTGAGCCCCGCGCTGGCAACAACGCTGTGGGGATTCTTTTTCTTCATCGGACTTGCCATCTCCCTTCTTGTGCGTAAAATAATGTCGGTCACAGGTATCGACCACCTCATTGATCCCGGTGTACAGCGCCGTATCACAGGCTGGTCGGTGGATTTCCTCATAGTCGCAACCATCATGGCTGTAAAGTTCACACTTGTCTGGAAATACATTGTTCCTATTTCAGCTATCGCCGCTGCCAACGCCCTTGCCACAACAATAGTTGTACTGTTCGTCGGAAGACGGATATGGCTATACAACCTTGAACGCACCGCGGCAATTTTCGGCACCGTCACCGGGACCGTTTCCACGGGCCTTCTTCTGCTCCGGATCATTGACCCGGAATTCAAAACATCAGTGGCGCTGGAGATGGGATTCCTGTTATTATTCGCATCACCCATCATCATCACCTGCATGCTCCTTGTGGGTGCCCCGCTTCTGTGGAACTGGTCCATGATGCTGACGATATGGGTGTTCACGGGAATAATGACCGCATCAGGTATCGCCATGTACGCCCTCGGCATGATAGGAAAACGGAAGTTTTAGATACGGGGCGATATAATCACTGATTACCGGCATTCAGCTGTGGTGAAGAGGAATTTCAATAAACACCAGAGTGCCCGCATTACTGCTCTCAAGTTTGAAACTTCCCCCAAGCTGCCGCTCCGACAAAAGACGGACCATGGTGAGCCCGAGGCTCCCGGGTAAATCACTGTCAAACTCCGGAGCAAAACCGGTACCATTGTCACGAACTTCAAGATGTACCCGCTGCACCGTATCTCCACCAACACCCTCGGAAAGCCTGAGCCCGATTTCCAGTATTCCTTTTTCCTGTTCGCGGAACGCATATTTCATCGCATTTGTCACCAGTTCATTCATAATAATCCCCAGAGGGATTGCCATGTCAATACCGATCATCACAGGACTCAGATTATACCGTATTTCGACAGTTCTCTCCTGTGGCGAATAATTTTTAATCAATTCCTTCACTACACGTTTCACATACACAGAAAAATCTATACTGTCAAAATTTTCTGACTGATAAAGCATTTCGTGGATATGCGCCATTCCGCGAATACGGTTCCTGCTTTCCATGAAAGCCTCCTTCAGTGCAGAATCCTTAATAGAATCGGACTGCAAACCAAGAAGGCTTGAAATAACCTGCAAATTGTTTTTTACACGGTGATGGATTTCCTTTATCAGGACCTCCTTCTCCTGTAATGATTTTTTCAGTGCTGTTTCCGCCCTCTTCCTTTCAGTAATATCAAGAAGAGACGCAATGCTTTTTTTAGTACCCGGAATCATAGCAACATGGTTTATCACATCACGCACCTCCCCGTCCCTTGTGATGTACTGAAACTCATACATCCACGGAGCATCATCAGGCACAGTGCGCCGGGTTTTGTGATACTCCTTCATGCGGACAAGGTCCCCCGGCACCACAAACCCGGTCCATGACATTTTTCCTTCAAGCTCCTCCTTGCGGTATCCCGACATTATCTCCCACTGACTGTTTGCCAGCACAATGGTGGTATCCTCCTCAATTATTATGGTTGCATTGCCGGTATTCTCAAAAATCGCACGGTACAATGTTTCCGATTCCCGTACAGCATTTTCAGCCTGCTTTCTGTCAGTGACATCACGCACCACTGCCATCAGCAATTCTTCGCTTCCAATCTCCATTTTATTCAAACTCACTTCAGCATCAAACCTGCTGCCGTCACCCCGGAGATGGACCCACTCGAAAACCTGAGGGAGTCCGGAAAAGGCCATGTTCACATACATCATGGCCTTTTCTTCTGAAGATACTCCATCAGCCTGGAAGGGAGGGGACAAATCCATGGGAGTTCTGCCAATTATCTCCTCCCTTGTTATACCATATATTTCCTCAGTTTTGCTGTTACAGTCAATAAACGTTGCTGTGGTATCTGCGATAAAAATTGCATCGTACGCCGACTCAAACAGGGTACGATACTTCTCTTCATTTTCACGCAGGGCATTTTCTGTTTTTTTTATCGAGGAAATATCTGCCGCAATTGTCAGGATGCATGGGGTGTTATTCATTTCAATGAAAACAGCAGAGAAAAGCATGTCAACAGGCTCACCATTTTTTCTCCTGAATACCACCTCGATGTTATGAATAACCCCATCATCACCAAACTCATTTATAAGCTCCGATCGTCCGGCAGGAGCAATCCATAGATTAAGATCATGTGATGTTCTGCCGATTGCCTCTTCACGGCTGTATCCAAGAATGTTGCTGAAAGCATCGTTGATCATAAAAAACCGGCCATCATCAAGGGTGGATACCGACATCAGCTCCGGTGCCAGGTTGAAAATTCCCGAAAACAGTGTATTTACTCTTTCAAGTTCCACTTCTGCTCTGTTCTTTTCTGTTATATCAACAGTAGAACTGATGACATGCTTCACGCCATCAAGGTCGATAATTTCCGCGCTAAGGAGTCCATCCCGCACTTCACCATCCTTACGTCTGAACTGTATAGTGTAATTATGCAGCATTCCGTTCTCGAGTAATTGGCCCTTCATTTGGGACAATTTCTCTGTGGAATAAATACCAAGGTCACCAATCCTTGCCCCGATCAGCTCCTCTCTGGTATAGTTTCCATATTCCAGGGCCGCATCATTGACCTCAACATACGTTCCATCCTCCAATACAGATATTGTCATTGCAGTAGGATTCGTATAAAACGCTTTGTGAAACCGCTCTTCGGAACGGCGCAGCATTGCAATAGATTCCGTCAGCTCCCGCTGGGTCTGAATCATTTCCTCATTGGCAGAGGCAATGTCCAGGTTTGCCGTTTCAAGGGCCTTTACCGTAGCATCAAGCCTGTCATTCAGTATTTCCAGTTCTGAATTTTTCTTCTGGAGCGCATTATCTGCAAGCCTTCTTTCGGTGACATCAATCTGGATACCATCCCACAAAATATCACCATTATCAAGAACAGTGGGACTTGATTCGATGCGCATCCATCGCTCAACACCATTCGGATACATCCTTCCTTCCCACACGAACTGACATCCTGTTTGCGCGGCTTCAATGTTCAATCGGAGTAATTCATCATATTCATCAGGATGTACAAGGCGGAACACACTATCATGGTTTCTGTACACAATATCAGCGCTAAGGCCAATCAGTTGGCAAAACCGCGGGCTCGCATATTCAAATTTCATTTTTCCGTCAGCAGTTGTCCGGAAACGATACACCCCTACAGGAATATTTGTGACCAGCTTCTCATACTGCAGTCTGGTTTCTTCAAGCTCCCGTTCGGTTTCTTTTAATGGAGTAATATCATTGCCGATAGATAATACCTCCTCGATCATTCCGTTTTCATTATAGAGGGCCCTGTTGGTCCAGCTGATCCATACATGGTCACCATTTTTTCTGATAATTTCATTAACATTCACACGAAAGTCATTGGTATTATCAAAAATATCCTGTAGAGTAACGGAGGTGCCATCCAGGTTTTCAACAGGGGAAATAATTGTATCAGTTATCTTATGCCCCAACAGTTCTTCCTCTGAAAAACCGAAAATATTAAGACCGTATTCATTGATGAACGATATATATCCTTCCCTGTTCCATCTCATTATTATACTGTTTGCGCTTTCAACAAGGGTACGGTATTTTTCTTCACTTATACGGGCCCTGATATTTGCTTCACGTATTTCCTCCTGGGAGCTGATCAGCTCTTCATTGATCGCCTGCAACTCCTCATTTGATGCTTCCAGTTCTTCATTCGCAGCTTCAAATTCTTCATTTAACGCATTGAGCTGCATATTCCTGTCCCGGAGTTCCTGCTCAAGGCAATGACGGTTCATAGCGGCATCAATTGTGGAAAAAATATCCGCCTGATTGATCGGTTTAAGAATATATCCATAAGGCGCGGTATCACGCGCGCGGCACACTGTTGCAACATCTGCATGTGCTGTCATAAATACCACCGGGATATCCTGTGTTGAACGCAGTATCCGTGCCGCTTCGATGCCGTCCATGTCCCCGGCAAGGATAATATCCATGAGTACCAGGTCAGGTGTCAGTTCAGCTACCCGACGTACTGCCTCCTCCCCTGTCGCCACAATCGCGATCACTTCATACCCGAGTGATGTAAGAATATTTTTTACATCGAGGGCGATAATACTTTCATCCTCAACCAGAAGGATCCGCACTGTATTCATTAATTCCTCTGTATACCCTTTTTCGATGTCATCTGACCCCCTCTCCGGAATACATCCATGAACCGTACCAGGAACAGTCTATTCATACGAAGAAATCAGTACATATAATTATACATGTAATGTGATTTTTATTCAATAATATTTTAATGTCGCCTGTGAAAACATTCTCATCCCGGCAACCAGCCTGCTATGCTACTGATATCAGCACGGAATTATCATTTAAAAAAGAATTTACGTTGACAATATTTCACGTTCCCTGAACATGGAAAAGTTATGAGCATCTCCCTCTAGAAATCAGGTTTTTCCCCGAATCACATGCACAAAACCGATTTTATCAGATGTAGTGCCCATCAGGGATTTGACCGGAATTCTCCGTATACCCCTTATACTTCACACGCATCAGGCATCACGCCCTGAGCCACAGGAAAAGAATGAAAAAATTAAAATTTGACGAACTTACGTTATCAGCCCCGATTCAGAAAGCTATTTCCGACATGGGATTTGAGGAGGCATCTCCTATCCAGTCAGAATCCATTCCGTACATAATGAAAGGCATGGACATCATCGGGCAGGCCCAGACAGGAACAGGAAAAACAGCTGCATTCGCTATTCCCACAATTGAAAAATTGGAAATCGGCAATAAAAACATACAGGCAATCGTGCTGTGCCCTACGCGGGAACTGGTAATTCAGGTCACGGAAGAATTCCGCAAGCTCACAAAGTACATGGAAAAAATATCTGTCGTTCCCATTTACGGCGGCCAGGAGATTGACCGTCAGTTCAAAGCACTCAAAAACAGGCCCCAGGTAATAATAGGAACTCCCGGCAGAACCATGGACCACATGCGGCGCGGAACAATTGTTCTTAACGATGTGAAAACCGTTGTGCTTGATGAAGCGGATGAGATGCTGGACATGGGTTTCAGGGAGGACATTGAATTCATCCTTCAGGACACACCGGAAGACCGGCAGACAATTATGTTTTCTGCAACCATGTCCCCTGAAATTCTCAAACTCACACAGCTGTATCAGAACAATCCTAAAAAAATTGACGTCACGTTCCAGAAAGTCAATGCGCCGAAGATCGACCAGGTTTACTTCGAAATCCAGGAAAAAACCAAACCGGAGGCCCTCGCACGGCTCCTTGACTATCACGACATACGTCTTGCCCTGGTGTTCTGCAACACCAAATCCGGAGTTGATGACCTTGTTGAGGTGCTGAAATCACGGGGCTACTTCGCGGAAGGTCTTCACGGCGATTTAAGCCAGAAGCAGCGGGACAAGGTTATGAACGGGTTCCGGAACGGTTCCGTTGAGATACTTGTTGCAACCGATGTCGCGGCACGTGGGATTGATGTCAACAATGTTGAAGCGGTGTTCAACTATGACCTTCCACGTGACGATGAAGATTACATTCACCGCATCGGCCGTACCGGCCGCGCGGGCAAAAGCGGCAAGTCATTTACCTTTGTGGTGGGAAAACAGGTATACGGGCTTAAACGGATTGAACGCACCAACGGTATCAAAATTATCCGAAGGCAGATCCCGTCTCTCGAAGACCTTGGCGAAACAAGAATAAAATCATTTAAAACAAAGATAAAGAAAATAGTGGAAAAAGGCACCGTAAGTTCCTATATCCCCATGATCGAGAAACTGATGGGAGATGATTATACCGCAATGGACATTGCAGCATCCCTTTTGAAACTTGCAATGGACGACAGGAATGAAAATTTTGACAGTAAACTGAAATTCGAAGACCAGCCCTACCGCGAAGAAAGAAAACCCAGGAATACAAGAAACCAGCCGCGGTACAAAAGGGCACCGGAAAAGAAAAGCACGGGAAAGCGTCAGTCAAAACCATCTTCGTCATTTGAAAAATACAGCAAGCCGAAAAAGAAGAAGAACCGGTAGGATTTCATATTTTTATTATGATGTGTTTTCGATACAGGAAATACATTACGGCAGTCCAGAACGCCAGGAACGCCACGGAATAGGCCGTGGAGGCATACAAAGGATCCAGCCACCCCGCAAAAAGGCCCTTGTACAGAAGGGCCTTTACTGTTACTTCGCCTCCCCCGTCCTGCAGCACTTTCAGGTGGACCATTAATCTTCCCGCAGCCGATGACAGGACATAAACGGCAATTGCGTTGAGGCCAAGCACCCTGAAAGGCATTCCCCATTTCACCGCACCCTTGACATCGACAAGCCACAGGAGTAAGGCCATAAGCCCCGCTGCAGCCCCTGTCATAAACACCGCGTATGCCGGGGTCCAGAGGTTTTTGTTGATAGGTATCCACCGGTCAAGGAGCAGTCCAGTGCCGACGCACAGTACCGCTGCAGCTCCGAGGAGGACACATTTTCCCCGGACATGCCCGCTTCCATGCATTGTATCACCCGCGATGATTCCCCCTATCGTGGAGGCAACAGCAGGAACAGTGCTGAGAAGCCCTTCCGGATCAAACCCACGGACCGGGGCGTGTTCGTAGGTATGACCCGCGAAAAGGGTACGGTCTACAATATGGCAGAGGTTTCCATCGGGCCCCAGTGTCCCTTCCCCTATTCCCCCCGGGGTGATATATTTCAGCATTACACCATACAGCATCAGAATACCGATTGCGGCAATCCATCTTCCACGCCCTGTGAGGAACAGAAAGCTTAACGCCCCCAGGCAATAGCAGAGCCCGATACGCTGCAGAACACCGGGAATGCGTACCGTCGTGATATCGAACTCCGGAATAAAGTTGAGCAGCAGCCCCAGGGCGATGAGGATACATGTTCGCCTCAATATCTTCCCCGTAAGAAAAGACTTTTCCCCGTCGAGCCTCATTCGTGATGTAAATGAGTACGATATCGACACCCCCATAATAAAAAGGAAAAACGGGAACACCACATCGGCACCGCTCCACCCGTGCCACGCCGCGTGACGGAACACGCGGTACACATTGGACCAGTCCCCCTGGTTATTCACGATAATCATCAGGGCAATGGTGATGCCACGAAATATATCAATTGAATGTATGCGTGTCGTATGATCCTGCATGGTGCTCATGCAGAAGAATGTGGCAAAGGACATTGTGGAATGCAATCATTTTATTGAGGTCTTCATTCTGGTATTACAGCACACGCTTTTGACTAAAACACAATCTCAACGCATGTCCCCTCATTGCTGATGACGGAAATACTACCCCCGATCTGGTGAACCAGGGCATTCACGATCTGGAAACCAAGTGTTTCACTGTTTTCAAGGTTTATATCATCCCGAATCCCTGCTCC
>DAOSYC010000107.1:10852-12273 GCA_035380905.1 Spirochaetota bacterium
CGCACACGGTTTTGTATTTCAATAAAAAGTTCCTGAAAACCCTGATTTGTTATATGCCGCATCTGGAGTGAAATCAGGCTTGAAATGACCTGCATATTGTTTTTTACCCTGTGATGGATCTCCTTGAGGAGTACTTCCTTTTCGTGGAGTGATTCCTTTATCCGCTTCTCCGCATGTTTACGCTCCGTGATATCCCGGACTATCACCATGATGCCGCTGCTCCCCATAGTAACCATACGGGCCTCATAATATTTCACCTGATGCCCGAACAGGGGCACCTGGTACTCATCAACCTGCATCTGCTGTGTTCGTAATGTTTCCGTGATTTGATTAAATACATTATGTGCAATGTGAAAAGGAAATACATCGGAAATATTTTTCCCCTGGAATGAAAGGTTTTCCGGTTCATCAATATCACTGAGATTGATTTCATAATCCACAATAATCCCGTTCCTGTCCAGAAGGAACATCATGTCAGGAATTGCCTGGAGAATAGCCAGGGCCCGTGCTTCACTTTCACGGAGTGCATTTTCTGCCCTGAGACGTTCCTCCAGTTCAATATTGACAGCAGCAAGAGCCCCCTCAAGTCTCTTCAACGCGATATTCAGCAGCGATATAATCAGGAACAACGCAAGGCACATATTAAGCCATCCCGCCCATGGTGGAACAGGAAATATTTGAAATCTAACAGCACTGTACGTGCTGATGACAACCATCACCATTCCGGAAAATCCGCAGAGTACCCCGAACACGACTGTGGCTTTTTTTCCAAGGAGAAGTCCGGCCATCACAACAATTGCGGCATAATACACAGCATCAATGCTCTGCATACCGCCCGCGGTAAAAATCAACCCGGTAATAACCACCCATATACCGGATAAAAGTATAAGACTTGCAGCCTTTATCTTTTTCAGCAATAACAGCCAGTATGCCCCAATTGAAAAACAGGCCGCGAAACCCACTACCAGAAATGATTCAACTTTTTTTGAAAAAATAAAGATTGTCGCAGCAATTGAAAGTATAAGGACAATTGTGAGAAATAAAAGCAGTGACGTGAGAATAGCAGCTTTTCTCGCAGTATCCCTGTCGTCAGGGAATTCCGGTATTAAGAATAATTTTTTAACAGAAATCATTATGCCTGTATGTTGTTTCCATAATATATTTTTATCTATACAATTATCGGAAATTGCAGGCATAATGTGTACGTATAAAAAAATTCCAGCAAACCTTTGTATGATGCTCCAGCGCAAAAAGAAATTTTTGAAATACACATCAGTCTCTTTTCGTAATGATACGGGCACATTTTTCCGATATCAGTAATATGCGCTTTATCACACTTTTTTTATAGTCCGGAGCTCTCCGTGGAGAACAACACTGAAAATATACAGGACCGCCTTGCCCGTTATGACTCCATAATGATG
>DAOSYC010000108.1:0-12178 GCA_035380905.1 Spirochaetota bacterium
GCTTCATTATAAGCAGGTCATCAACACCGGATACCAACTGGCTTTGTGGTTTTCCGCCTTTATTATTGCACATTCTATTATGCTTGCGATCAAATTCTCTAATGAGCACCAGATTATTGAACAGCTTTCAAAACGTCTCCAGGTACTTGACAGGCTGAAAGATGAGTTTCTGGCAAACACCTCCCATGAACTCCGGACCCCGATCAACGGTATCATCGGTATAAGCGAGTCTCTCATAGACGGCGTGACGGGAGAGCTGCCGGAAAAGACGCTGCAGAACCTCAGAGTCATCAGTTCGAGCGGGAAGCGCCTCTCCAGCCTTATCAACGATATCCTCGACTTCTCGCGTCTCAGAAACAATGATATTATAATTCAGAAAAAGCAGATTGATTTACAGCAGCTTGTGGGAATTGTAATGACCGTTGTAAAAGCCACAATGCCGGGGAAAGACGTTGCAATGATAAACGACATCCCGGACGATTTTCCCTATATCGAAGGAGACGAAAACAGGCTCCAGCAGGTTATGTATAACCTGATAGGCAATGCCTTCAAGTTTACTCCTGAAGGACATGTGAAGGTGACAGCGGATGAATGGGAGGGTGCTGCCCGGATATGTGTCGAGGATACAGGTATCGGAATAAAACCCGGTATGGAGGAGGATATATTCAAGTCCTTTGAGCAGGTGGACGGGTCATTGTCACGGGAATATGGCGGCACGGGGCTCGGGCTTTCTATTACAAAGAGGCTTGTGGAGCTGCACGGGGGAAAAATATGGGCTGAATCCGGGCCTGGAAAGGGGTCAAAATTCTATTTTACAGTAAAGATATCATCAGATACCGGACTGGAATCCGCTGATTTCTCAATGACTCCTGTCATAAGTGATGTAGAAGCTGTTATTTCCGACACCGGCGGTAACAAAAATGCTGAATCAAGGGAACAGATCCTCGTTGTCGATGACGAGTGGATCAACATCCAGGTATTACTGAACTATCTTTCAGGTAAGCACTTTTCTATAGATTACGCTCCGAATGGTATTGAGGCGCTTGAAAAGATTGAGAAAAAAAGGTATGATCTTGTTCTGCTTGATATTATGATGCCGAAAATGTCCGGGTATGAGGTGTGCAGAGAGCTTCGGAAGAAATATACTTCCTATGAATTACCTGTTCTGATGCTTACTGCGAAAAACCAGACAAACGATATAATTACCTCGTTCAACGTGGGTGCAAATGATTATCTGGAAAAGCCCTTTGACAAGAATGAACTGCTGGCGCGTATAGAAACCCATCTTTCACTGAAGATGGCAGTTGAAAACGCGATCACCAACGCGAGACTTGCGAATATTGACCACCTGACCGGGCTTTATAACCGGAGGTTTTTCTGGGAGGCCGGAGGAATAGAATTTAACAGGGCCAGGCGTAACAATGAAAATCTTTCTGTAATTATGCTGGACATTGACAGGTTCAAGAATATTAATGATTCTTTCGGGCATCATGTCGGTGATCTGGTAATACGTCAGCTTGCGGTGATTATATCAAGGAATATCCGTGGGGTTGATATTCCCGGCAGGTATGGGGGCGAGGAATTTATCGTTATCCTTCCAGGAACTGATAGCAGCGGTGCCATGTTTGTCGCTGAAAAGATCAGGAAACTCGCCGAGATGGAAAAAGTAGACTCCGGAAATGATGGTAGTCTGAACTTTACCGTTAGTATTGGTGTTGCCAGTTGTCATAATAACATTGACAATTTCGAATATCTGGTACGGCAATCAGATGAAATGCTCTACAGGGCAAAAGAAGGCGGGCGAAACAGGGTTGAAGGAAAATAACAATATTTTAAAATTATTATTGTAATAATCCATACTGTTATATAAACCCGTCGAAAAAATATGAAGTGAGGATTTATGAAGACCAGTTATATTATCTATATTGTGATATTCATCGTTATTGGAATTGTAGCGGCGTTATATTATTATTATAAGCGTGTTGCCCAACGGAAATATGCCGAGCAGCAGGAAATACTAAAGCAGCATAAGCAAACAGTGTCAATCCTTGTTATTGATAAAAAGAAGGAGCGTCTTTCGCCGGAACATATCCCCGCGGCGATGTATGAGAAGCTTCCGAAGTTGGCCAAACTGAAAAAAATGCCCCTTGTGAAAGCAAAAGTCGGCAATCAGGTGGTTACGCTGCTCTGTGATGAAAATGTTTTTGAGGAAATTCCGAACAAAAAAATGGTCCGCGTTGAAGTCGGTGGAATCTACATTGTTGGTATTAAGAAAGACAAAAGATAGTCTGTTGCTGTATCAGTATACGTACATTAATATCGGGCGCCCTTGCGGGCGCCTCTTCTACGAAAAGCAGAATTTATCTTCCTCTGCGGTTCATTCCCTGACGAGTTCTCAATTCATCCTGAGTTAAAAATCCGTCATTATTTGCGTCTTTATTCTGGAACATTTTCTGATGGAATGCGTTCCATTCGTCCCTGGATACTTTTCCGTCATTGTTGGTGTCCATCCCGCGTAAATGCTGCTGGCAGTTGGGCCTGTTCATTCTTTTGCCCCGGGGGCAGTTGTTTTGTGCGAATGCTGAAGCTGTGAATGAGATAGCTAAAACAGCACCTGTAATGACGGCAAACATTTTGATCTTCATCTGGTGATTCTCCTTAATGGAAAAATTGATACAGTATATGTATCGAAATATACTAATGAACCTTTCAGGAAACAGAGAGGTTCCATTTTTTTTGTGATATGACATTAGATGAAGATGGACGTGGAATGTTACATAGTTTACTGCTTCGTAATTATTTCTGTATTTATGTCCATCGTATGTGAGAACAGTGAATTGTTATTACCAATAGCTTGAATTTCAAAAGTATGAATATCCGGCAAAAAAGAGAATAGGTTTAATAATTTTCATATATACCGGGTTACATGTAATATTTTGATTGACTTATAGCGATTAATGTTGTGTATCATGGATCAGTTTATATATTATTTTGGAGGTTTTCCATGAAAAAAGTTGTTTTTCTTGCAGTATTTGCGTTTTCTGTTGTGCTCATGGCTGACGCTTTTGCGGTAACGAAAGCCAATACCGGTTGCGGACTTGGATATGTTATTTTCAAAAACAAAAGCGGTTTGATTTCTGAGATTTGTGCCATTACAACTAATGGTACATCATGTAATCAGACATTCGGTATCACATCCGGCACACTGGACTGCGGGCAGCAGTCAGCAAGCCTCTCTTCAAACGAGCGCGTCAGCAGATTTTTAGCGGACAATCTTGACAATGTGGCAAGCGATATTTCCCGTGGAAATGGTGAGTATCTGAATACACTCGGGATGCTCATGGGTGTTAATGAAGCTCAAAAGAGTATGTTTAACACAAAGCTTCAGAGAAGTTTTAATAGAATATTCACATCAGAAAATGTTACACACACAGAAGTGCTGCAGAATATCAACAACGTATTAAATGCCGGTTAATACGCAGTTACTATCTATCTGGAAAACAAAACGATACGGAATTTGCAAGAGTTCCGTATCGTTTTTTATTGTTTTCCTTTGTTTACTTCTTCCGTTGGATACTGTGTGGTCAGCAGATGATGAGCAGTCCCGGGGAAGCTATATCAATTCTCTCATCAATGAAGCGGATAGTAGAAAACTGTACAATGAACGATACTGGCATGTGCTGCTTCATTACAAGGGAAACTGTTTCGGGACAAAAAGCCTCATCGACGATCCGCGGTTTTTCCTCGCGGAGAAGGGGAAATATGATCCGAAGGCTGAACTCCATGCCACAATAAGGGCGTTCTTTGAACCAGAAAGGGAGGGACAAAAGCATCCTGTGTGCAGGTTTATTGCCCGGTATCACTGGCTGAAGGAACAGCTTTCAATTGATTCCGGCAGGCTGCCAGTCCCGGTTTGTGAAGAGTTTAATAGAATTATTGAAAATGTCCGGCCGGAAACTGCAAATATAATTTTTCCCACATCGCATATTAATAGTCCCGCTTCGATGTTCGGTCACACGTTCCTCACGGTCGATACCGCGAACAGGAATAAACTGTTATCGTATGCAGTCAATTATTCTGCACTTACAAGAGAAACATTCGGACCCCTGTACGCGTTCAAGGGGGTTTTCGGGTTTTATAAGGGGTATTTCTCAATTCAGCCCTATTATGAAAAGATCAGGGAATACAATGATTACAATCAGCGCGATATATGGGAATACCGGCTTAATTTAACGAAGGAAGAAGTTAAGAGGATGATGTGGCATATCCTCGAGCTTGACCAGATATATTCAGATTATTATTTTTTTGATGAGAACTGTTCCTATAATCTTTTATTCACGCTTGATGTGGCGCGTCCTTCGCTGAATCTTACAGATACATTCTATTCATGGATACCCACCTGGGTGATACCTGTTGATACTGTGCGCTCCGTCCGGGATAGCGGGGCCCTTGATAAAGTCTGGTATCGTCCGTCTCAGGTTACCCGTATTAAGCATATGATTTCTCTTCTCAGCAGGAGAGAGCAGGATGTTGCGTTAGCAATTACTGATAATGCAAAGAAGCCGGATGTTATCCTTGCCTCTCAACTCTCACTACAAAAGAAGATTGTTGTGAGCGACCTTGTGATCGAGTTTACTAAGTATCAATATTCCCAGGAGGAAATATCCAAACAGGAATATACGAAACGGTTTCTTGGTGCCATGAGGGTCCGAAGCAGTCTCGGCTCTCCGGAGATGAGCAGGTATGATATTCCTGAACCGGGAAACCCGGAAGAAGGGCACCGCTCCAGCAGAATTTCAATTGGCGCTGGGGTAAAAGACAGCAGTGTGTATCAACAGTTTCAGTACAGACCGGCATACCATACTCTTCTCGATCCGGAAAAAGGATATGTCCCGGGGGGACAAATTGTATTTGGCAATATCGCGTTCAGGTTTTATGATGATGAGAAGAGGTTCCAGGTTGAAAGGTTTGATGTTGTGGACATTATGTCACTTGCTCCACGGGACCGGTTTTTACGTTCAATGTCATGGAAGGTAAATACAGGTTTCCGTCGGGAACTGTATCCCGGAAAAACGGGACACCTTGTATATGGTGTTAACAGCGGGGGCGGGGTCGCGTTTGAGAACAGTCTTCTCGGTATACTGTATATAATGGTTGAGCCGGACATCCTTGTGAGCAGGAGTCTTGACCCGAACTATTCTATTGGAGCGGGAGGGTCCCTGGGTATTTTGAAAAATCTGGCAGGATGGTGGAAAATGCACCTTTCAGTGAAGGACCTGTATTATGGTGCAGGTGAGAAACGCAATATGATAAAAGGGGAGCTTTCGCAGCGTTTTTCTTTTACAATCAATACCGGTATTGTAATAAGCGCCTCACGGACCCATGTCTCGGATGAAGACTTCCGGCATGGATATTATATTAATGAATTATGCTGCGAAGGGAACCTTTTTTTCTGATCCCGGCTGCTGCTGATCCGTACCGGAATGACAAATTTCTCGGCTACAGATTGCAGTGTATATTAATTATTTTGGGTTGAGGAGAATGTATGAAGCAGATAATAAATGCGGTTAATTGTGCCGGTATACTTTGTGCGATGTTATTCGGTGTCACGGTGTCTTCTTTTTCTCAGGAACTTCCGGTTGCAGCAATGAACATGCTTGCAGAAGCAAAGTCTGAGACATGCGTCATCTGTCAGGAAAAACTGAGAAAAAAAGCTTTTGTTATTCTGGAAAAGGAACTGCAGCCGGGGAAAACTCTCACGTTCAGCAATTCAAACTGCCTGGTCCTCAAGCAGGGATATGCATCCCATCTTTTGAAGATACAGCAGGTCCGAAGTGGAAGCAGTGATAATGAAGATATTGAAAACCGTCCTGAGGTAATATTAAGATTTCACACTGACCGCAATCATCGTACCGGAATCAGAAGGAATGATTATACCGGGGGGGCGGTGGTTGAAAAGCTCAAGAGAGTACGTCCGGGAATATCGCTGCATGGTACTGTCCGGTTAATCGAGTTTAAATATGGTGACGGTACATGTTTTAATTTTTTCCCGAAACGCAATGAGATTATTATCCACTGCAGAATTTTAAGTCTTGACTAGGAATATTGCAGAAATATAATTTATTCTGACAGGAACATTGTAACGAAAGTGGCGGAGGTTTTTTTTGAAGGGGCAGAAGAAAAAAGTATCCGGTAAAACATCTGCGTCAAAGGTTTCTGTGGTACTGGAAGACGTAACTGAGAGTCTTTCTGATGCTGTGCGCCGGTGTTTTGAGCAGTTCGGAGGAGCCCGGGCGCTTCTAAAACCGAGCCGGGATGTCTATATAAAAGTTAATGCTGTTGACCTCAAGGAGTATTCCTATACTGACCCTGAAGTTCTGCGCCATGTTATATTGTATTTCAAAGAGCGCGGTTCCCGGAGTATTTATGTGATTGAAAACTGTACCCAGGCCAATTTTACGCGCCTGGTGTTCCTGGCAACGGGGATTACTGATGTATGCCGTCAGACAGGGGCACAGCCGGTGTACCTTGATGAAACAGGATCTGCCCCGGTTTTTCTTGAAACCCTTGAGGAGTTCATCGACATATCTGATTTTGTGTACGAACGCCTTGTATTGAACAGGGCGCAGAACCTGTATATTTCCCTCCCGAAGCTGAAAACCCATTCCATGAGCCAGGTGACGTTATCAATCAAAAACCAGTTCGGTTTTGTACACCAGTTCAGCCGGATCGCAGACCATAACTACCGGCTGCACCGTAAGTTTGCGGACATATACCGCCACATCCGTCCTGACTTTTCCCTCATTGACGGCCTTGTGGCGACAAATCATGGTCACTATATTGCCTGTGGTAACCATGATCAATGCATTGTTCCCATGAACCTTCTTATCGCGGGGCAGGATCCCCTCGCGGTGGATGTGGTGGGGGCTGAACTTATGGGTTACGCTGTGCAGGATGTGGAGCATCTGAGGTTATGCCGGGAGACCGGCATAGGAACAGGGGACATCCGGAAGATTGATGTCATTAATAAAAATCTTTTAAAGGAACGGCGGAAAGAACTTACCCACGAACTCCTTGATGATTTCCCTTCAAATTTGAAATTTCTGAGGGGTAAAGAGCGTTGCTGTAAGGAGGGGTGCAGGCGAAACACTGAAACTGTTATTGAAGTGCTCCACCGGGACCATGGAGGAAAGGGGGGATTTACTGTTATCATGGGAAAGGGGATTTCCAGTGATGACGTGAGGATGCTGACGGGGAGGGTGCACATTGCCGGAAGCTGTGCTATACAGGAACACGGCATTGATCTTGTGAAACGTCTGGGACGGAATAACGTCACCATGAGTCACGGGTGCAACAACCTCGCGGAAACAGTCGAGGGCCTCTGCTGCCAGATGAAAGTGAGTCCGCTTAAACTTGTCCCCGGGAGCCCGTTGTCCGCGCTGGCCCAACTGGCAAAGGCCCGGCTTAAGGGCACAAAGGCCAACATTACCCCGGTATTCTGAAGGGTATTCTCCGATCTATCCGGTTATGCCGAGAAGCCACTGATGAAGGGGATACATGTTTTTGAAATGCCTGAAACAGTATTCCACCAGATCAGCTGAAAAAAGTTCCTCCGGCACTGCGCTTTCAATCCCGGCATAGAGGCCGTTATAGAGGAGGAGCCCGCTCCGGGGATGTGCGGGATCATATCCCCGCGGGGTTTTTTTATAGGCTATTTCTCCGAAACTGTAATTTCCTCTTTTTGAAACTGTCTTCATTGCTTTTGAAAGGAGAGGGCCCTTCGTGTCGTCAACAACGGCGTCGCGGTACAGTTTCAAAAGGTCTTTCGGAAACATGTATAAACCTGTCCCCGCCATAAGGCGGTCTTTTTCCAGATGAAAATAAAATCCTGAACATTCCATCCTGGGCCGGGAGCCTTCCCAGAACCAGAGTCCGAGGTGTGTTTTATACGGGGACTTGTCTTTGCTGAAGCGTATGTCCCGGTGTATACGGAAGATGGATTTGTCGGTGCGGGGATCAGCATGAATTGCGGGCGATAACGCGGTAAGCCTGTTCCCCATTGCGGTGACAAATCTCTGTGCGGGCCCGAGAACCAGGGCTTCATAATCACGCCGGTGCTCTTCAAACCATGACTTTGAATTGTTTTTTTCAAGGTTTTTAAGAAACGAGCAAGTTTCCTGCGGAAATCCAGAGAACGTCTCAATAGTTTTCACACCGCTACCTCCGCTAAAAATGTGTCAATTCTGCTGTATGGTAGTATGGAAAGATTTGAAAAGCAATAAATAAATACTTATACAGTACCCTTCAGGTATCCCTGGCGGAGGTCTTCGGGAAATTTTTCAATGGCGTACCGCAGCATGGTGCGCGGC
The DNA here is from genome assembly GCA_035380905.1 of Spirochaetota bacterium. Lineage (GTDB taxonomy): Bacteria > Spirochaetota > UBA4802 > UBA4802 > JAGODF01 > JAKQCH01. The sequence goes on from DAOSYC010000108.1 coordinate 8,370, forward strand.
ATCTGTGTGTAGTGTGCGTTCAGGAAGCCGGTCTCGGCCTTCAGGTTCCGGTTGCCGGCCTCGCGGAGCATCCATCCCACGGCCTTGTGGATCAGGTCATGGGGGTCATTCATGAGGATCTCTGCTATCGCAAAGGTGGTATCAACATCTCCCTGTTTTATGAAATAATGGGTCGCGACAATGGATATACGTTTTTCCCAGAGGTTTTCAGAGCGTGCAAGTGTGCGGAGAATGCTTCTGTCCCGGTCCATGAGGTAGTGTCCCGCTATATCTGCCGCCGAAAGGTCAACGAGGTCCCAATTGTTTACGCGGGGAGCGTTTTTTATATAGAAGGTGAAGATATCGCCCTGCTCATCGGAGGTGCCGTGTTTGTATCTGTCAACAAGGATGAGGAGCGCGGAAAAACGTTCTTCATGGATGCCGGAATTCAGCAGTTTCTGCAGGCCTGAAAGGGGGATATTCCGGCATGATTTTGTTATCTTCCTCAGTTCCGGGACTTTTATTCCCAGAAAGATATCGCCCTCACCGTATTGCCCTTTTCCGGTTTTAAAAAAACGGCTGAGGTGCGCAGCCTGGACGGGGTTTTCCTGTGCGCGAAGTGTTGACTGAAGCTCTTTCAGGTTCATGGTATCCCTTCATTCGTCAGATTGCATAATCATAGAGGGGGCCATCGCGCGGATGTCAAGCATTGTACGTACGCACAAGCAGGAATAATAAAAAAACAATTGATCTTGCTTCGATTTTGTGAAATATTGTAGATATGGATTTTCTTCAATCTTTTGAGACATGGCACATTACCTATATTGCGGTTGTCACAGTGAGCGTGCTTTTTGTACTGCTGTATATCAGATGGGCGACATCCCGCGTTGAGGGTGAACGCGTTGAGCACATTGATGAACTGAAAAACTTTAATGCCGTTAAAACTGAATCTCCCCTGAAAAACCCCCTGAAAAAAGCCCGCGAAAATGCACGTGAAAGTGTTGTGGGGCGTTTCAGCATCATACGTAGAATGATGGGGTTTGCGTTTTTTACCGTCTGGCTTGTGCTCATGGTCATTCCGTTTCTGGGAAAGATACCGGCGGCCATGGTGTCGCTCATCGTGACATGTGCGGCGGTGGTCATTGGTATTGCAGCAAAGCCTGTGGTGGAGAATATTATTTCCGGTGTGGTTATTTCTTTTTCACGTCTTCTCCGTACCGGGGACACCGTCATCCTTGATGATCATTATGGTACCGTTGAGGATATTTCAATAACCCATACGGTGATAAAACTCTGGGACTGGCGGCGGTATATTATTCCAAACAGTTCCATGCTGCATAAGGAGTTCCTCAATCTTTCAATAAATGACAGGTACATGTGGGTCTATGTGGAGTTCTGGGTATCATACGATGCTGATCTGGGAGTGGTCCGCGATGTGGCAACCGGGATTGCCGCGGAAAGCCGGTATTACAGTGATTATGAACCACCTGCCTTCTGGACAATGAGCATGAACAGGGAAGGGGTGAAATGCTGGGTGGCGGCATGGACAAAAGACGCGGTGAACGCCTGGGAAATGCGGAGTGAGATCAGGGGCCGGCTGATTCAGGAACTTCAAAAGCGTGGCATCAAGACGCATTCTTTCAAGTATGAGATTGATTCTTCTAAATCTCCACTCCCCGGTGGAGTATTTCAGGGATCCGGAGGGCCGTGTCATGATTGATATTATCAAGGCACGGGAAAGGCGGTACTCTGATTTCGGATGGCTGAAGACATACTGGCTTTTTTCATTTGCGGATTATTATGATCCGGGAAATATCCAGTTTGGTCCGCTGCGGGTTTTTAATGATGATATCGTTGAACCCGGTACAGGCTTCCCGACACATCCCCACGATGAAATGGAAATTATCACAGTAGTGCTTGACGGTGAAATGACCCATGAGGACAGCATGGGAAACAAAACCGTTATTGCCGCAGGGGATGTGCAGCGGATGTCGGCGGGGACCGGCATTACCCATTCCGAGTTTAACCTCTCCCCCGGGCCGGTGCATTTTTATCAGATATGGCTCTATCCGGAAGTACCGCTTCTTGCACCGTCATACGATCAGATGCATTTTGAGAGCGCGGATTTCCACAATACCTTTTTCCCTGTGGCATCAGGGCAGGGCCTTGAAGGGGTGGTTTCATTTCATACGGATGCCACTGTGTACAGGGCTGCTATTGATGCGGGAAAGGTCCTTGAATACCGGACCAGGGAGGACCGCAGGATTTTTGTGTATCTCACCGAGGGTACTATTGAGATTAATAATGTGCGCCTTCAAAAACATGATCAGGCGCGGATTGATATGGAAACAGTCCTGAAATTTGATGTATGCAAACCATGCGAACTTGTTTTGATCGATATTCCCTCCTGCAGGGGCTGGGGCTATTCCAGAGACACACTGAAAGGTGAACGCCGCTCCCGGTAATACCTTGAGAACATGGCTGCGGTGCGTTACGGAACAGGGATGATAACATTGTATCTTTCATTCTGTTTGATGACAACGCTGCATAGATGAAAAATATTTGAATTGATGGAATTCTGTGATCAACTGTAGTGAAAGGGTGTTCCGGAGAAATACTGTATGGATATAATTGAAGAAGCGAAATCGTTGTTTCATGGGCCGGAAAGATATAATTGCGCCCAGGCTGTACTGAAAGCGTTCCAGGGTAAGTATAATGTAACTCCGGAAATGGTGATTCTCAACAGCCGTTTCGGCGGAGGCATGGCGGAGCAGGGAATGTGCGGCGCTCTTTATGCCGCAGAAAGTCTTATTGCTGATACAGAACGGCGGGCCATGCTCCGGGAGCGGTTCAGGGCTGCAGCCGGTGCAATTGAGTGCAGGAATATCCGGCGTTTGCGGAAAGTGTCCTGCCGGGAGTGTGTTGCAATAGCGGCTGAATTGTTGATGGAGATTGATATGCCCTGTGGTGTCGATTTATGATACCGCTCCTGTAAAGAATGACCTGTCAGGGGTTTTTCTTTATCAGCACTCTTTTCCGCAGATATGATTTCCACAGTTCCGGTGTAAAAAATGAAACCCTGTGGTAGTACCGCTGTATTTCATTCTTCGGCTCATCCACAAGGGGAAGCAGTGAAGAGAATAAGGTCCCGGCATCATCAGTCCCGATGGCATTCCCGTGTGCGAGATAAATTTTTTTCAGATCCAGGGCCCCAAGGGTCTTAAGCGAGCGCTTCATTTTTCCGGGGAAGAACACAGGGATAGGGAGGTTCAACTTGTTTCCTGCGTTCAGGATTATATCAGCCCCGTACAAAATCTTTTCCCTGCCGTTGTACAATACAATATCATGGAGTGTGTGACCGGGAACATGCAGGACCCGCCAGTCACTGAACATCGGCAGCACCTCATTGTCGTGAAGCATGTGGTCGGGTTTCAGTTTCCTCCGGTAGTGGATAGCCATTTTTTTGCCGATCTGTTTTCGCACCATTTGCGCCATGTAGCAGTCAATCCGGTGCTGGATGAACCCGCTTACCCCCGCATACCAGCGGTCGCAGGAATGATATGCCGCAAGGGGTATACCGTATTTTTCACGAAGAACCGCCGCGCCGCCTCCGTGGTCCGGGTGCATGTGGGAGACAACCGCAAGTCTGATGTCAGTTACAGGACGCTGTAATGTTTCACGGCAGTAGCGTTCAATTCGCTCTACATCGGTAACCGCGCCGCAGTCAAGCAGCAGCATCCCCTCCGGGTATTCCGCTATGAAGAGGTTGCAGATGTAACCGTTGATGGTATGGATAGTAAAAGGGGTTTCCGGCATTGAGAGTGTCCTTT
>DAOSYC010000109.1:0-12068 GCA_035380905.1 Spirochaetota bacterium
CATTACCGCCGCGTACGTGATGAAATACGTGTATTCATCGAAACACTGCCCGGTTCATTGATTGAAGAATCGGACGGGGTTCCGATAAATCCATAACAGGTCAATATTTGTTGACAATAAAATCACTCCTGGTATATTCAAGAAATATTGAATTATGAAGCCGGGGGCTGCATGGAATCACTGAAGGAACTGACTGGTGTTGTTACGACGCTTCCACGGGGAGGCTATCTCGTCGATACAGAAGCAGGCTACATACAGTTCGGCTCTCCACCGGAAACCATCAAGGACACCATGAAGCTCCCGAAGGGTGTGCCGCAGGTTTTTGTCCTGCCGAATAAGCTTTTCAACTGGATTAAAGGCATAAGCATCGCAGAAATTGAATTTCCGGTGTACTATAATTTTTTTATAAAAAAGAAAAAGACCTACATAATCTGCACCGAAGAACAGTTCGGGCACATGAAGAAAGTGCTTCAGGAAGCGGTTTTCGGCCCTCGTGAGTTTGATATTTCTGAAGACTTTGATACCGTATGTATGCCGTGCCATATTCCCGATATAAGACGTGAAATGAATTTCTTCAGGAAAAACCTGAAATTTTCGGATCTCCTGGCATTTGGTATTATGCGGGACGATACATTCACGTATAAGGGGATAACAATTTCCCGCAATGGCGATGGAAACTTTCATCTCACAGAAAAGGGAAACACAATTACCGACATTCCCGGTAACATTGAATATAAACCCACCTATGAAATCGGGGTGAGACTTCCTGAGCCCTACAAGCCTCCGCTTTTCAGTGTAACATGTCTGGGCCCAAGCCACGGTTTTGATCCTGACGAAAATACCTCAGGATATATTATATGGCTTAACCATCAGGGAATCATGGTGGACCCCCCGGTCAATTCCACAGAATGGCTTGAAGATTCGAACGTTAATCCGAAACTCATAGACAGTATTATCCTGACACATTGTCATGCGGACCATGATGCCGGTACGTTCCAGAAAATTCTGGAGGAAGGCAAGGTGACGGTGTATTCCACTGAAACAGTAATGATGAGTTTCCTCAGAAAGTATTCGTCACTTTCCGGTGTCCCTGTTGACTATCTCATGAGGCTCTTCGATTTTCATCCGATAAAAATAGGCAAACCTGTATTTATTCACGACGGGCGTTTTATGTTTTTCTATACGCTTCACTCAATACCAACAATCGGGTTTCAAATGCAGTTCCAGGACCAGAGTTTTGTGTATTCCTCGGACCACAATAATGACCCTGAAATACACCGTCAGCTGTATGATGAGGGGCATATCTCCGAAGAGCGGTACGACGAACTGAGAAAATTCCCCTGGGATTCAAAAGTAATATATCATGAGTCAGGAATAGCACCGCTTCATACACCGATAACATTTTTAAATTCACTGCCGGAGGAAATCCAGAAGAGAATTGTTGTATACCATATCGCGAAAAAGGATTTTCCTGAACAAACCGGCCTGACACTCGCTACCTTCGGAATAGAGAACACCCTTGATTTTGAAACGACACCACCGCTTTTCGAGAAGGCAACCCAGATACTTGGTCTTCTGAAGCATCTTGATTTTCTTCAGGAGCTGCCAATTGACAAGGCGCAGGAATTCCTGAATATCGTTGATGAGGAGCAGTACAGTAAGGGTGACCTGATAATACAACGCGGTACGAAGGGAGATAAATTTTATATTATTTATTCCGGTAATGTCCGTGTGGATAGCGGCGGTCTTGAAGAAAACAAAATTTACGGCACATACGAATATTTTGGTGAAGTGGCCCTGGTGACAGAACAGAACAGAGCTGCTGACGTGTACGCTGAAACCGATGTTGTAGTGTATACCGTTCCCCGGGACAAGTTTCTTAATTTTATAGTGGGCACAGAGTTCGAGCGGACCCTCCTGCGTCTCGCACGAATACGCAACAGTGACACATGGAACCTCCTTTCCACAAGCAAGTTTTTTCAGTACTGCACCTCATCGCAGAAGACCTGGCTTGAATCGATTTTTATACCTTTGGAGAAAACTGAAAGCGGTGTACTTATCAGTGAAGGTGATCAGATTGAGTTTGTGTATATCATTCAGAATGGCATAGTTGAGGTGAGCCGGAATGGCAAGAAGATTGCTGAGCTTGGAAAAGGGGATTTTGTAGGGGGTATGCAGAAGGTGCACCGGCGGGAGCCTTCAAATTTAACCTTCAGCCATACAGGACCTGTATCGCTCTATGCTATGAAACGTGATGATGTATACAATTTCCTCGAGTACAATCCAGGACTACTGATGAAATTTGTATATGATTTCAGTTAACAACGTCCGGGCTTTACAATAACCGGAATTCCGGAAAGAATGTAATTGTTATTATCATAGCGGAGAATTATTGATGAAAGAAATAACAGGCAATGCAGTATGTAACGGATATGATGTCTTTTACCGGATGGTGGAAGGAACATCCGGGACGGCAGTTGTATGTGTACACGGGGCTGCCGGTGATTCACGGCTTTTCACGTATCAGTTGAAGGGGCTCGGCAGCACACATACCGTTGTGGCCGTTGATCTTCCGGGGCACGGGCAGTCCGGGGCTCCGGAGAGCCTGTCTGTCGAAGACTATCGGGATGCGGTGCTTGCGGTCGCGGATACTCTTTCTCTTACTTCAATTATACTCGTGGGGCACTCCATGGGGGGGGGCGTACTGTTTGAAGTATACAGAGCAGCTCCACACCTTATAAAAGGCCTTGTGTTTATATCGACCGCCCCGGAACTTCCCGTAAACGACATGATTCTGGATTTTATTGATAAGGATTTTAATTCATTCTGTACAATGGTTGTTGACCTGACCTACAGTCCTGATGTGGATGATGTATTGAAAAAACTTGCCGTTGAGGAAGTACGGAAAACCGGCGCGAAAACGGTAAAAAGTGATTTTGCCATCTGTAAAAAATTCCAATACAAAGAACTGGCCGGAACCCTTGAGGTCCCCGTGCTGCTTTTGACAAACAGGAAAGATAAAATGGTTCCGGCAGATCTTGTTGAAAACTTCGGGGCTATAGTGTCCGGGGCACAATGCAAAATATATGAAGCACGCGGGCACATGCCGTATATTGAAAATGCTTCTATGGTCAACAATGATATCGCGGCATTTATACAATCATTATAATGAGCAAAACAATATCACACATAATCGGGGATGATATCGGCCTGGACGCACCTGATAATCCCGGGGAAAACAGTATTCTTTACGTCCCGGCACCTTCTGAATTTCCGGAATATGGTGAGAGGTCAAATGAAAACTGAGCATCCTGAAATACGTTCCATTACAGTTGGAGAGGCGGAACTGCAGTATCTTTTTTACGGATCCCGCGGGCCATTTATTATTATGATGCATGCCACAGGATTTCTACCATGGCTGTGGCACCCGATCGCTCGGGAGCTGTCGGAAGAATACAGAATAATTGCGCCGTATTTCTGTGATCACCGTTTTACTGAACCGGAAGAAGGCGGTCTAAGCTGGATGCTTATGGCGGAAGATCTCTGTGAAATCTGCAGGAAGCTTGAAATAGGCAGACCCTATCTCGTCGGTCATTCAATGGGAGCGACGGTGATGGCATTGGCAAACAGCATACATGAGACCAGCGCGGAGAAGATGATACTTATTGAACCGATATTTTTACCGCAGGAATTTTATAAAATGGATATATCAGTCGAACAGCATCCTCTTGCCTCACGATCAATAAAAAGAAGAAATTACTGGGAAAACAGTAATGAAGCACGGGCATATCTGAAATCAAAAAAGCTTTTCATGAAATGGGATGATGAGATGATTGATCTCTATGTGCGGTATGGAATGGTCCCTGGCGAATCCGGAGGGCTGCAGCTTGCCTGCTCCCCGAGAAGAGAGGCATCACTTTTTATGGGGGGAAAAAGCTTTGATCCATGGCCTGTCCTTGATAACATAACATGCCCGGTGCTGATCCTGGAAGGTGAAGAAAGTGAGAACCGGGCTTTCATAGATCTGCCGAAAGCAGCTGAAATAATTCCGGAAGGATCATATCGCCTCATTCCTGACGCAGGTCACCTTATCCCCATGGAGCAGCCGGGGAGGATACTGGAGTTGATACGCGAATTCTTCTAATGGGTCATCTTTATGAAATGGATGGTATGAATACGGATTACCTGCGTCTTTCAGATTGATACCAGTTTCTTTCCCTGAATTCATTATATAGTTTTTGTGCAAGTTCTTCAGCCTGTTCTCTTGTGTGCGCACTTCGTATACTGACTTTTGATACGATTTTATTATCCCGGTAAAAAATGTAGGAAGGAAGAACGTTACTACCGATGATATTATTGGTTACATACAGTGAATCATCCCCGGGAAATCCACGGACATCGCAGGTATAGAATACAGCTTTCCCTTCCATACGGTTCATAATCGCTTTCATTATTATATCACCGTTTTCAGGATTAAAGCCGGAATAATAAAAGTAGACACTTGCTATTTTATTGGTGCTGTCTATAGTTTTGTATGTGGTGTGATCAAGTACCGGCGCAGAAATACTCGTAGTATAGGTAGTTGTTGCACATGCTGTTAAGGATATACATAACAATAAGGAATAAATTCTTTTCATGACACTCCCCCGAATAATATATATTTGTAATAATAGTAATAATAAAAAATTATAAAAAATATTAATTTCAACAATTATTTATTGTTATAAATACTATATGAGCTGGTATGATTTCTGTATAAAGAATTTCATAATACTTATTGACGTGTATATTAATTTATAGTGACATACTACAAAAATCGATACCAGCTGGAGAAGTAGTATGAAGCATCGTCACTGCAATATTACAACGCGTTCTAATTATACTGTATATGTCTGTTGTGTAGTCGGGATTCTTTTCTTTTTTTCATTAAGCATATTTCATGAAGGAGAAGCAGCAGGCCGGGGAAGAAGCGCTACTCAGAAAAAAAGTGCCCATAAGAGGCCGGCCATACAGCATGTTACAATCGGTACTGCAACAAAAGTTCAAATCCCTTTCAATTACCGGCTTTCAAAACCAATGAAAAGGGTGTATCGAAGTCATGATTTTATGGTGAAGGTTTTTTCCAAACGATTTGCCCAGGGGAATGCCGGGTATATGGAAATAGTTTCTTTGAACAAGGAAGGGTTTCCATCGGATTTTGGCATTACTGCGGATCTGGAAGGAAAACAGATTTTACTGACAAGGATGTTGTGGGGATACCGGGGCATCTTTGCATTTCCTGTTGATATGAGACCGGGCCAAAAAACAATTACAGTCAAAACAACAACCCCGGTTGAAGAAATTACCTACACCTATCCTATTACCGTTCGATGGACACGGTTTCCGGTATACAGGGGAAGTATGGATCTTGGGAAATATTCAAACAGGAACTATCTGAAAGGCAAGCCGGAGCTGTTGAAGAAGATACAGGATAATTATAAGAAAAGGGCTGAGGTGTTTTCTCGTGTCAGCAGTGATCTATTGACTGCACACCTTGCTCATCCAAGGAATTATCACAAGATAACATCTGCCTTTAACGCGAAAAGGATAACCCGACGATATATAATCAGGGGCAGAAGAAAAATATCGAAAAAATCTTCCGTGCACCAGCATTCAGGTGTTGATCTGAAAGGCTGGGATGGAACACCTGTGTATGCCCTGGCAAGTGGGAAAGTTGCAGTTGCTGAAGATATGTATTATGAAGGCAACCATACCATGATAGATCATGGAAATGGAATAATCACAAGATATATGCACCAGAGTAAAATAATCGTAACCCCCGGTCAGTTTGTGAAAGGGGGGCAGCTTATCGGGTATTGCGGAAAAACCGGTATGGTTACGGGCCCGCACCTTCATATCGGGTTATATATCAGGGGAGAGTATGTTGATCCCTTAAGTTTTTTATCACTTCCAATTCGTGAATAATAATTAAGAGTTTAAGATATTATATTGACATCTTAATAATATTATGAGACAATAAGCCTAACTCTTAAAGGATCAGTCAACGGAATGGATCATAAGAAAAAAATACTTATTGTGGAAGATGAAGTAATTACTTCTCTTGAATTAAAAAGTATTCTCATTCGAAACGGCTATACAGTCGTTGGGTCTGTTTTAACAGGGGGTGATGCAATTCTCGAAGCATCCGCAAAGAGACCCGACCTGATTCTGATGGATATCGGATTGATTGGCGATATGAATGGCGTAGAAGCGGCAAGTTATATCAAGGCACGCTATAGCATTCCAATAGTATTCATAACTGCAAATACCAACAAAATAACCTACGAGAGCGCAATGGCTATTAAGCCGGCAGCATATATTGCAAAGCCCTTCGACGAAAAAGAATTGCTTGATACGTTCAATGATATACTTTCATGATTAAGCGATGAATAATGAAAGTATATCAAAAAAATTAATTATTATTTAACAGTTATTATCTTCTCGAAATCTTCAGGGGGAAGGGGTTTACTGAAGTAATAACCCTGAAACTCATCACAGTTGTATTTAATGAGGAAATCAAGCTGCTCTTTTTTCTCAACACCTTCCGCTACAACTGTATACCCCAGGTTGTGGGCAAGTTCAATAATCGAAATAACAATATCCTGAGACACAGAATCGCCGGGGATGTCATCAATAAAAGATTTGTCAATTTTCAGGGTATCAATCGGATACGTTTTAAGTTTACTCAATGAGGAGTAACCTGTACCGAAATCATCAATAGAAATTTTTATCCCCAGCTGATTGATTCTTCCCAGACGTTTTATACTGTCGCTTTCATTTTGCATAATGCCGCTTTCGGTAATTTCAAGCTCAAGCCATGCGGGGTCAAGCCCGGTTTCATCAAGTATTTTTTCAATATTATCAACAAGATCGCTCTGACTGAACTGATAAGGAGAAAGGTTGACAGCAACTCTGACATCCTTATGCCCTTTTTTCTGCCATTCCTTTGTTTCCATGCAGGCTTTACGCAGAATATAATAACCGATATCCACGATAAGGCCGTTTTTCTCGGCTACAGGAATAAATTCAAATGGGGGGACAAGGCCCCGTTTGGGAGAATTCCACCGGATAAGGCATTCCATTCCGCTGATTGTAGTATCGTTCCTGTATTTGGGCTGGTAATACGCGATAAACTCGCCATAATACAGTGCTGAAAGCAATTCCGTCTCAAGCTTGATATTGTTTATTATTGCCGCATGCATCTGATGATCAAAAAGCTTGTACGATCCGGGTCCCTGTTGTTTTGCCATATACATGGCGGATTCGCTGTTCTTCACAAGCGTGTCGGCCTCTTTGCCGTCATTGGGAAATATTGAAACACCTATACTTGAGGAGAGTTTAATTCTGGTGTTATCTTCATCAAGATAGTCAATGAACACTTTCAGCGTCTTATTGACAACATTGATCACTTCATCTGTGCTGGAGATATCAGTGAAGAGTACCATAAATTTGTCACCGTCAAACCGTGACACTATATCGTCATGACGGAATGATTTTTTCAATTTGCCGGCAATCAGTTTTAAAATTTTATCTCCGGTTTTCGGACCGTGGATATCATTAATATTCTTGAATTTATCGATACCAAGGCAAAGGACGGCAAATATAGTATCCTTACTCCTGCGCTGTGTTTTCACAATTTCCATGCGCAGCCGGTTTAAAAACATTTCCTTGTTGGGAAGCTCGGTGAGCTGATCGTACATCGAATAAAACATTGCCTGATTTTCGGCTAACTTCTTTTCGGTGATATCTTCATGAGTAATGACAATATTCTGTACTTCGCCTTCTTTGTTTTTTATAGCGTATATTTTTGAGCTTAAAAGCCGTTTTCTTCCTGAAAACCCGGATAAAGAAGGATCGAACTCAAATTCAGGGATTGATATACTTTCCCCATTCATTGCTGAGATAAAATGATTATGGAGCCCTAAATTTACGAGCTGCTTGTCCTTTAGAAAATTGAATGTATTAATAGCCTCATTGGGATTTGAACGCCATAATGATTCCCATGCATTATTAACCTGACGAAGTGTCCCGTCAGGGCTGTATATTTCTATTGCAATTGGTGATTGTTCTATAAGTGTTCTGTACCGTTCTTCACGTTCAAGGAGGTCTTCCTCGGCCTGCTTCCGCTCGAGGGCGCTGACAAAAATATCAGCGACGAATTTGAACAGCATAACAAGCTCCGTAGACCACTCTTTCGGTTCATCCGTTGATCCATAAAAGCCGAGGGTGCCAAAAAGAATACCCCGTTGAATCATGGGTACAAATATAATCGGCCTGAAACCGTGCTTTTCAACTATGAGGTTCTCCATTTCTGCCGCGGGAGGCAGATCATCACGTTTGCTGAGAACAATACTCTCAAGGCGCTGGAGGGTCTTCCAGTAATAACTGAATCCGGAAGGTGAAATGATCTGATATTCTTTTAGTCCGGTAGATACTTTTGCACTGTGCCATTGATGGGTATTGGTGAGATGATTTTTTTCATTGTCAAATAAATACACAACCGCAGAAGGGACATCAATAAACGCGGCGATTTTTTTCAGGGCATCATTTATTCCAACATCAATCTTTTCTGTAGGCAGGTTAATAAACTCTGCAGACATGTTAGAAATCAGTTTCTCAAATTCCTCACGATACTGCAGTTGTTCCTCGGCATACCTTCGAGCTGTTATGTCCCTGGCTATTGAAACTGACCCTATTATTTTTCCCCCCTGGATCATGGGGGCGCTGCTTACCTCGCAATATATAATATTCTCATCTTTTGATAAAAATTTATAGACGGAGGAATTAACATTTTCGCCTTGGATTACTTTTTTAGTGTCATGGTCGGCAATTTTATAATAGGCCTTGTCGAGAATATCCAGTTCGGTAATTTTTTTCCCGATCAATTCTTCGGGACGGTATCCCAGGAGACGTTCAACTGACGGCGAAACACTGTTGATGTTGTACTCGGAATCGAATGAATAAATAACTTCACTGGCATTTTCAAAATGCATCCGGTATTTTTCTTCACTTAGTTTAAGGGCCTTTTCTGCATTAATTCGATCAGTAATATCATGAAATATACCATTGATAATGCGGGTTTCCCGAATGGTGGTTATTGTGGCGGAAATTGCGACGTTCTTTATTGTACCGTTTTGTGTAACTATCTCTGCTTCAATATCACCGGTATCATTTCGTGTTAAATATTTGCGAAGTGATTTTTCATAGTAGTCAGAATTCTCAGGAGGGAACAGCGCGGTAAGGTGTACACCGATTATTGCATCCCTGCTTTTTTCGAGAAGGCGCTCTGCTGCGGCATTACAGTTTGAAATAATTCCTGTTTCTGAGTTTATCCATATAATGGAGTCAACTGCTGATTCAAATGTAAGTCTGAATATTTCTTCACTTTCCTTAAGCCGCACATCCATTTTGTATTTATAAAGGGCAAGTTCAATGGTGAACTTCATTACACTGTCATCAATTGGTTTATGGATATAGCCATATGACTCAGATTCAAGGATTCTGGAAAGGGTCGTATTGTCAGAATATGCGGTGAGGTAAATTACCGGGACATGGTAATTGTTCTTGATTAGTGTCGCTGCTTCGATGCCGTCCATTTCACCTGCAAGATTGATATCCATTATAATAAGATCAGGCTTAAGGGACTCTATGGATGAAACAGCCTCTTCGGCTGTTTTAAAAACAGAGGCGATATCATAGCCCCAATGCTTAAGCTTTTCCCGAATATCCAGCGCTATAATTGAATCATCTTCGACTATTAAAATTGCAGGTTTTTCCATAATCACTATTTTGTTTGTTTAAGATAAAAGCGTATTTTGAATGTTGAAAATAATTCGCAATGCTGCTTCCGCATCTACTATAACAGATACATGCGGAAAATAAAGATTCTTGCATGAAAGGAGTATTACGTCAATACATTAACATGTAATAATATATGTTTTTCATGGCATACATTGTTACTGAGTGTATTTTATATGTGAATATTATATATGTATATTCTTTTCATTAATATGGCAGATGGTATTATTGCTGCAGTTTTAACAGTGGGCACTGATTCGGGAAATATTGTATCAATTGGATGCAATATTCTTTCCTTCAACGTGTCTGGATACGACTTCCAGTACTGCCTCCGGGTTTCTGGGAATATGAACGATAATGTCCTGGGCATGCCGTCTTCCAAAAGAATTTGTTGAATCATGGTTGGCCATCGAAATATCGATCCGTGTGCCCCTTATTGCTGAACCGGAATCTATTGCAAGATATCTGGTGCCGTTATAGGAAATAATGGATCCATGGGGAATAACGTCAGGGTCAACTGCTGCAATTTGTATACCATTCCTGTGAAGATCGGTGATAGTCATGTTGCCCGCGGCTACTCTGTTTGTCCAGTCTACAATGATTCTTTTCCCGTTTCTTGTAATGAGTTCAGAATTACAGCATGGTCCCGGGCAGTATGCGGTTATTTCACTTTTCATTGCAATAACAGAGCTGTTTTCGAAAAGGTTTGATGAAAGTAGTATATCATTGAATCGGGACCTGTCAGAGCTGAACAGGTAGGGGCCGAAAAAATGAACGATAAGTATAATTATTACAAACAGCTGTATCAGGGAAAACCCGATGATATATTTTCCATTTTTCATAAAGATGATTCCTTATTAAGGGAGAAAAAGTGATGAAAGATGTTTCATCATTCGTGGAATAGAACGAATCTGTCAGTATTAAGTATAGTGAGGGGGGATGATTTTTCTAAAAAAAATACATAATTTTGTTTTTGTATTGTTATGGTGTGAAATAAATATAATATATAATGTACTCGAAAAATAATAAATGAAATGTATTTATGTTACAAAATCAGCAGACTGAAAGCCATGACTATCATGCCGGACACAAGTCCGTATATTGAAATATGGTGTTCTCCCCATTCACGGGCTGCAGGAAGTAGTTCGTCCAGTGAAATGAACACCATTATCCCTGAAACAGCCGCGAAAAGGATGCCGAAAATTGTTTCATTGTAAAAATTATAAAGAATTGCAAAACCAATAAGGGCCCCCATAGGTTCTGCCAGACCTGATAGAAAGGAATAAAGAAACGCTTTTTTTCTGTTTCCGGTTGCGTAAAAAATTGGAATTGAAACGGCAATGCCTTCGGGGATGTTATGTATTGCAATTGCAATTGCAATGGGTATACCAAGTGATATGTTGTTTATTCCTGCGGTAAACGTGGCAAGTCCCTCAGGGAAATTATGAATAGCGATTGCAAGGGCCGAAAATAATCCGAGACGCATTAGCTTCCCATTCCTGACGGTATCATCACTGACATCAATTTCTTCTATACTGTGCACTTCATGGGGATTTTCAAATTCCGGTACCACTTTATCTATTATTCCGATCAGGAGTATTCCGCTGAAAAATGATATAACCGTAACCCATGAACCCAATGGTTTCCCCAGGCGTGTGATAAGAGATGCCTGGGCCTCGGGCATCATTTCCAGAAACGAAACATAAATCATAACTCCCGCAGAAAAACCGAGTGAGAGTGATAGAAATTTTGTGTTTGTCTTTTTCGTGAAAAAAGCGAGTGCACTTCCTATGCCCGTTGATAGGCCCGCAAACAATGTGAGTCCGAATGCGAGAAAAACTGTATCGTAATCCATAGGTCAATCCTTACAGGCAGAATATCATCCCCAGAATAGTATTATATCTATTTAAAATTACAAGTATTTTAAATCAATTAACGGTTTACTACTATTCTTTTCTGTAAAGCGACGCACCGTGTTCTTTTTTATTAAAGGAATAATTATTATTGAAAAGCTGCAATTATCGTGCAAGAATGAAAACAGGATTTAATCGTATTGTGGATATTCACCTGATGACATGATGGAGAATATCACATATGGTTCTTTCATGATGAAAAAGTTTTTTCAGCGGGTTTTACAATAAAATATATATTACAAACTTGAAAGAAATTGCAGGTTCCATGAATCAGAAATCTCACATTTTATATTTAAAAGCAGAAATGTCGCATTTCGG
>DAOSYC010000110.1:0-12031 GCA_035380905.1 Spirochaetota bacterium
CGTACTGACGGGATACGCCTCTGTGGAGGGGGCAATACAGGCGATAAAATCCGGGGCGTACGATTTCATTGAAAAACCGATAGATGTTCCCACGTTGAAACTTGTCATGAAACGTGCCTCTGAGAGAATATTTCTGCATCGTCAGAACATCAGCAACATGGAGGAACTCCGGAAACTGAATGAACTGAAAAATGAATTTCTGTCGGTGGTGTCCCATGACCTCCGGTCCCCGCTTTCCACGATTGGAGGATATGTGAATTTCCTCAAGAAAAAAGGCGGCCTTGATGAAACACAGAAAAAATATCTGAATATTATTGCTGAAATATCGGAGAATCTGTATACGCTGGTCAATGAGCTCCTTGATATTTCCAAAATTGAAACCGGGGTCATCCAGCTTAACAAAGAGCACACCGATATAGTTGAGCTCCTGAATACCAGTATAAATAATTTTCTTCTTCTCGCGGTCGATAAGGACAACAGAATTGAATTCCATAATGAAATATCTGACCCCATTGTAAATATTGACAGAATGAAAGTAATGCAGGTGGCAAACAACCTGATCAATAATGCGATCAAATTTACCGAAGATGGTACAATCCGGATACGAGTGTCGGATGCGGGAAATTTTGTTCTTGTATCAGTTGAGGATACAGGGGTCGGCGTTCCGCCGGAAGTTGTGGAAAACCTTTTTGACAAGTATAATTATCTTCAGAATGTCGGTACAAGAGGGGAGGCCGGCCATGGCCTGGGCCTCGTGATATGCAAACGGTTTGTAGAGATTCACGGCGGTTCAATCGATGTGAAAAGCGCTCACGGTAAAGGAAGTACATTTACCTTTTCGCTTCCAAGGAGTTGATACCATGAATGTGTTCAGAAACGGCATCTCCAGGCGGTTTGTGCTGGTAATTTCACTTGTTTTTACCGCGATCATTATATTTCTCACTTTCTTTTTTAATTATATCCTCACGGAAAACTATATCCTGCTTCGGGGAGTTGTGCTGAATAATAATGAGCGGCTCCAGCGTGAGAGGGTGCAGAATGTCGCGGCATTGATTGCCTCGAGACAGGTCCGCAGGGACAGGGATATATCCGGGGCCATACGCAGTGTGATTTCTCCCGGCAGCGGATTTCTCAATGTTATCGTCTTTTCCCAGACAGCGGACGAGAATTTCTTCAGGGTAAAGGGGGGGCTGCAGCTTCATCCGGGAGTGCAGCCGGGACCTGAAGAAAACACCGTGGTCCGTGAAAACCGTGATAGTAACTACCTGAAAAAAGGGATGTTCCGCACTGTCGTGGACCCTGAAATCTATTCCGCCGGAGGTGTCTTCTGGCAGAATGTCTATCAGCCCTTTACCGCGGGAGGGAGACATTATGTGCTGCAGTTCATGATATCGGCATCGCGGACCATGACGGCGCTCAATGAATATTCCGATGCCATGAAACGCCTGAAGTGGTATCTCATTTTTATCGACATCGCCGCCGTGATCATTGTGCTGTTTGTGGTGCTTCATTTTATGCAGAATTTTTCCCTTCTCATCGGGAACATCAGCAGATCAATGAAGAAAGCCTCCGAAGGGGAGCTTGATGTAAACATGAACGCGGAGGCAGACCGGGAGCTGGCGGAGCTGGCGGTCTCATTCAACAGCCTCATTGAGGAAATGAAGGGCCTCCGTGAAAAGGGGAAACAGTTTGATGAAATGGAAAAATTCTCCCTGAATGATATATTTAAAACAGGAGTCGCCTGTATGAAGGAGGAGCGCCTTGATGAAGCTGTTGCCCTTTTCCGGTCGCTCCTCATTTTCAATCCGGAAAGCTTCGGCGGGCTGTTTAATCTTGGTGTGGCATACGCGAAGCAGCGGGAATATAATGAGTCCCTCTCTATGTTTTTACGGGCCCGTGACCTGAACCCCGAACATGAAATGACGCAATCCTATATTGACAAGGTGCAGCGCCTTCAGGCGAAATATGACAGCGAACAAAACTGATATACGGGACCTTCTCCCTGACATACCACTTCTTCCCGGCGTGTACCTCATGACGGATTCCGCGGGGGAGATCATCTACATCGGCAAGGCCTCATCTCTCCGGAAAAGGGTCTCATCATATTTCGCGAAAAGCGGTCTTGATACAAAAACAAGGGTCCTCGTCAGCAACATCGCGGATATCGAATATATTGTCACCGACTCGGAGGTTGAGGCCCTCATACTTGAAAGCTCACTGGTGCGGAAGCATAAGCCGAAATACAATGTGCGCCTCAAGGACGACAAGCGCTATCCCTATATCGCGGTGACCCTCAGCGAGGAGTATCCCCGGATCATCATTACACGGAGGCTCCTTCACAACGGGGACCGTTTTTTCGGGCCATATACCGATGCCGGCGCCGCCAGAAGGATGGTTGCCCTCATTAACCGGACTTTCAAGCTGAAGACCTGCAGAAAACCGATACCCCTCAGGGAAGGCGAGCGCCCGTGCCTGAACTTCCAGATCAGGCGCTGTCTCGGAACATGTCAGGGGACTGTATCGAAGGAGGAGTACCGGGAAATAATTGACAATGTCCTTTCTTTTCTCGGGGGCGATATCGATCCGGTCATCGCAAACCTGAAAAAGATCATGGAGGACCGGGCGGGAAAATATGACTATGAAGGGGCCGCACAGATAAGGGACATCATTTTTGATATCCAGAAGATATCCGAGACCCAGAAGGTCTATGCGCCGGTGGGAATGGACCAGGACTTCGCGGGACTTTCCATGCAGCGGAAGGAGGCGGTTGTTGTGCTCATGGAATTCCGGAAAGGGGTCCTCCTTGGAAGGAAGATAACCGTCTATGACAACATTGAATACTCGGCGCCGGAGGAAATTCTCCGGACCTTCCTGATTGAATATTATGAGCACAATGATGTGCCGCAGAAAGTGGTAACCGCCCTGGTCCCGGCGGACCGTTCCGTGGTGGAGCGGTATCTGACCGGAAAGTCGTGCCGTAACGTTTCCCTCACCATGGCGAAATCACCTGACGAAAAAGGCATACTGCGGCTCCTGCAGAAGAATATCGATGTCATTATGGCGGAGCGGGAGTCGAAGCATGAACATGAGGACAAGCGGGCGGGTCTGCAGGAACTGAAGGAGGCCCTGGGTGCGGATTCAGATATTACCGACATCGAGTGTTTTGATATATCGAATATACAGGGGAAATTTGCCGTGGCGTCAATGGTGCATTTTACCGATGGTGTTCCCGATACATCACAGTACCGGCGTTTCCGGATACGCTCACTTGATTCACCCAACGATCCCGCAATGATCCATGAAGTCGTGGGACGGAGGCTGCAGCACCTCATGAATGAGGGCCTTGCAATGCCGGACCTCATGGTGATTGACGGCGGTATAACACAGCTTACCCGGGCACGTGAGGCGGCGGAGGCGATTGGCGCTGACGTGCGCATTGTGTCCCTGGCGAAACGCTTCGAAGAAATATTTACGGACCCGAAGAAAGAGCCGGTGCGTCTTGGGGAACGGTCGCCGGGGAGAAAAATTCTTCAGAACATACGGGACGAAGCGCACCGCTTCGCGGTTACCTATCACCGGAAGCTGCGGGATAAGGGCGCGGTGAGATCCCGTCTTGATGAAATACCCGGTATAGGCGAACAGAGAAAGCGGGTCCTTCTTGAACACTTTAAATCTGTTGACAATATACAACAGGCGGAAATAAACGATATTGCGGCTGTTCCGGGTATAGGGAAATCCGCCGCGGAGAAGGTGTACCGCTTTTTTCATAGTTAATTGCTGGTATTTATTATGGAGGTTTCGATGAAAAAAATATACCTGATAGTGTTGTCCCTGATAATTGTTGTTGTGCCCTCATGCAAAGGGGACCGCAGTGAGGAAGGGAATACCGGTCCCGCGGTTACACAGGTACAGGACAATACATACAGTGTCACCACAAGCGGTTGTGTCGAAGGAAACTGTACCGACGGCACCGGTACGATGATACAGCCCAACGGCAATAAATATACCGGTCAGTTCAAAAAGGGAAAGCCCAACGGCACCGGCACCGCGTTCTGGTCCATATCCGGGGATACCTATACCGGGCAATGGAAAAATGATATGATGCACGGCACCGGCACCTATACCTTCGGTCCGCGGTCACAGTGGGTCGGCGATACCTACAGCGGCGGATGGAAAGAGGACAAGATGCACGGACGGGGTACCTATACCTTCGGCCCGCGATCGCAGTTTGCCGGTGACAAATATGTAGGCGGGTATAAGAACGGCAAGAAAGACGGTACCGGAACATATTACTGGGCTGACGGCAATAAATATGTCGGCGGGTGGATGGATGACTGCATGCACGGCAGGGGCGTGTTTTCCCGGAAGGACGGTTCTGTGCTGAGAGGCACATGGCATTTTGATGAATATAAAGGAAAGTGATGGGCCTTTTTCCCGGGAATTGTGCTGACTTCGGGCCTTTCAGGACATTCTCCGGGATACATTTCGCGGCGCTGGGTATTCTATCCGTTCTCGGCGTACTGTTTCTTTTCTGTGCTTCGCGGTGCCGCGCGCTGCCATGCCGCAAAAATATCCGGCTGTTTCTGGTAATCTTTCTCATCGCACTGGAGATTGCTGAATATTCATGGAAGGCGGCCGCGGGGGAATGGTCCCCGGAGAGCGGGCTGCCGCTTCATCTCTGCAGAATTGGGGTGTATGTAACTTCGGCCATGCTCATTACGGGAAACCGGTATTTCTTTGAGCTGAGTTACTTCTGGTCCCTCGGGGGCGCGCTGAACGCCCTGGTGACACCCACCCTCAGCGGAATCAATTTTCCGCACTTTCTGTTCTTCAAGTTTTTTCTCTCCCATGGACTGCTGATTGTGTCGGTATTGTACATGATGCTGTATGAGGGGCTGCGGCCGTACAGGGCCTCTGTGGTGCGTGTCTTCGCGGTGACGCACCTCTATGCCGGCATTGTGGCGCTGATCAACCTTCTCCTCGGGTCAAATTACCTGTATCTCTGCGGCAATCCCGGAAGGGGCACTGTGATATCCTCCTTCGGCCCGTGGCCGGAGTATCTCCCGTTTTTATGGCTCATGGTGACGGGGGCGGTCCTGCTGCTGTATCTTCCCTTTGAGCTGTATGATATATATGGTTCCCGTCAAAAAAATGTCACCTGAAAAAGGAAGATACTATTTTCACTGGAGAATATCTTGACGTATTCCGGCGGGGGGATATATTAAATGGTATGAAAAAACAGTATATTTCCATTTCAATTGTCCTTGCTGCAGTTATCGGCGCGGCTCTCTGCGCGTTCAGCTGTTCATCATCCAAAAAAAATTTTTCCGAGCGGGAGTGGCGGGAGCGGGTTGAAAAAACCGCAGTTGCCGCTCTTTACGCGCCGCATAAGAAAGACGGCCGGTATTTCAACCCCTGGATGCCCATGGAGGATAAGGGGCTCATAAGCGTCCTTGAATGGAAGATGACGTCAGGGAGCACCTATACGGAATATGAAAAAAAATTCCGCCCTGAAATTCACCGGAATCCCCTCCAGCGAATACGGGACCTGGGAAATGCTGATTTCATACTATGGATTGGACACAACACCTTTCTGATACGGATGAACGGGGAGTACTGGCTTACTGACCCGATGTTTTCGGAACGGGCGCTGCTGCCGAAACGGAAGACACCCCCGGGCATGACTCTTGAAGAAATAAAAAAACTGGGAGGGCCCCTCAATGTAGTGATTTCCCATAATCATTATGACCATCTTGATGTTGACAGTATTGAGGAACTTCCCCCGGGAACAACAGCTTATGTTCCTTCAGGGCTGAAGGAATATGTGAAGAGCCTTGGGGTACAGCATGTGGTTGAACTTGACTGGTGGCAAAATACGGTCACAAAGAATGGAACGAAACTCACGGCGCTTCCGGCACAGCACTGGTCCAAACGGATCAATCAGGGTACCAATTCGACACTGTGGGCAAGTTTTATGCTTGAATCACCGAAGGTCAATGTGTACCTTGGGGGCGACAGCGGGTACTTCGTGGGGTACCGGGAATTCGGGCGGAAGTTTAAAAGAATTGACTATGCGCTTCTTCCCACTACTGCCTATCATCCGCGGTGGTTCATGCATTACCCCCACATGAATGTCGATGAGGCGCTCAGGGCTTTTCATGAACTGGGCGCGAAATATTTTGTCCCGACACAGTGGGGGACCTTCGAACTCGGGGATGCCCCTGTGGGATATCCCGTTATCGACCTGAAAAGGAAGATTAAAGCGGCTGCACTTGATCCTTCACGGTTCCCTGTTCCCGGAATCGGGGGGATTATTGTTATCGACAGAAATAAATGAAAAGCATCTCCATAATGGAATGAGAGAGAATACACAGTATGCGTGAGCAGGTAACGTATGGCTGAAATTAATATTATAATGTACAGGTGAATTATGGCAGCGGAGGATATTTTTTCACAGTTATTTCAGGTGATTGAGCAGAGAAAAGGGGCATCACCGGAGGAATCCTATGTAGCAAAACTGATGCATAAAGGCGTTGAAAAGATCAACAGTAAAATTACCGAAGAGGCCGGAGAGGTATGCGAGGCGGCCCTTGAAGATGATAAAGACCATCTCGTGTATGAAATCTGCGACCTTCTGTTTCACACCTTTGTGCTCGCGGGATACCGTAATATTACAATCGACGATATTGGAAAAGAACTGGAACGCCGTTTCGGAACAAGCGGCCTTGAAGAAAAGGCGGGGAGAAAGAAATAATGAATTTACTCACAACTGACAAAATAAAATTTGCCATACCCACAAAGGGGCGCCTTAAGGACCCCACGGTGGAGCTTCTGCAGAAGTCGGGATACAAGTTCAGGGTAAAGGGGCGGAACCTCTATGCCACATGCACCACGGCAGAGATCGTATTTATTTTCGTACGGGCCGATGATATCCCGGTCCTTGTGGATTCCGGTGTGGCGGACCTGGGCATTACCGGGGGTGACCTTATACTTGAGCGCCGGGCCGATGTCGCGGAAGTTATGAAACTCGGCTTTGGGAAATGCAGGCTCTGTGTCGCGGTCCGTGACTCACTCGCTGAGGATTCCGTGGAGTATTTCCATGATAAAACAATCGCCACATCATTTCCCGTCATGACGACGCAGTTTTTTAAAGACCAGGGGGTCGATATTAAATGCGTTGAAATGAAAGGGTCCGTGGAGATCATGGTCGATCTGCACCTGGCTGATGCTATCGTGGATATCGTGGAAACAGGAGACAGCCTGCGCGACAACAACCTGAAGGTGTTCAGGGACATCGGCTCCTACGAAACGGTGCTCATTGCCAACAGGGCCGTGACCGATGATCCAAGGGTGCAGCAGATCCGCAGGAGGATAGAGGGTATCCTGGTGGCAAACCATTACAGCATGCTGGAATACAATATAAAAAGCGATCTCCTGAAGGAGGCGGAGAAGGTGACCCCGGGATTCGAGTCCCCTACCGTCTCGAAACTTGATCTGGAAAACTGGCTTGCGGTAAAAGTAATGGTGAAGAAAAATGAAGTCGTGGATGTTATGGACAGGCTCGAGGCACTGGGAGCGACGGCAATTATTGAAAGTGAAATTAAAAACTGCAGACTCTAACTATCTCTGACGGGATGATGAAACCATGAAGACAGCATTGATCGTTGAAGGCGGCGGCATGAGGGGGATTTATGCCGCGGGAGTACTTGATGCTTTTATGGAAGAGAAGTACGATCCCTTTGATATGTATTTCGGGGTGTCGGCGGGTGCATGCAATCTCGCGTCCCACCTGGCGGGCCAGCATAGAAGGAATTACCGGATATACACGGAACTGATGGTGCAGCGGGAATTCATCAATTTTAAGAGGTTTCTTTTCAGGGGACACTGGATGGACCTTGACTGGCTCTGGGAAACTCTTGAACAGGTGAATCCTCTGGACACAACAACGGCAATATCAAATATATCAAAAAAGAAGAAACAGTTTCTGGTCACTGTTACTTCAGCCGATTCCGGACTGCCCCTGTATCTGACTCCCGACGCAGATAACCTCAATGATTACCTGAAGGCCTCAAGCGCGCTGCCGGTACTGTACCGGAACATGATTGAAGTCGAGGGGCGGCATGTGGTGGATGGAGGTGTTGGTGATCCCATACCTGTTATCGAAGCATACAAGCGCGGCGCACGGAAGATCATGGTGATACGCACCCGTGAGGCGTCCTACAGGAAGCGCAATGACCTGGAGACACGCATCTCTTCGCTGTTCATGAAGAAGTATCCCGCCCTGAAGGAGGCCATCCGGTACCGGCCGGTCCAGTATAACAGGGCGGTGCAGTTCCTGGAACACCCGCCGAAGGACGTGGAGGTGCTCCACGTAGCACCGGATACAATGGAAACCGGGCGGCTCACCAGGTCCCTGAAGTCGCTCAATGCCGATTATGAACGCGGACGTATCCGCGGAAGGGAGATTGCCCTGAGAGAAAAAATCAAGAACCATGGTGCATCTGAAGGGAAGAAACATTCCACCGGGAACTGACAAATGAATACTGTACAGCACAGGGTATACCGCGAAAAATTCGATGTGAAGTTTTATGAGGCCGGAAGCCGCGGGACCGCCACCATGCGGGCCCTCTGCAATTACCTCCAGGCAACGGCGAATAACCATTCCCGTGTTCTCGGCACATCAATGTCGGATTTCTCCGACCGGAACATGACCTGGGTCTATTCCCGGTTCCATGTCCATGTGGACCGGTATCCTGCATGTTATGAAAACATTGCCGTCGAGACATGGCGCTCACAGAGCAGCGAGGCCTTCGCCTTCCGGGAATTTTGTGTATTCGATGAAAAGGAAACGGCTATCGCTGCCGCTACAGCGCGTCTTGTGCTCATAGATATTGACTCCCGAAAACCGGTACCGATTCCCGCGATTATCACGGAGCAGTTTATCCCGCAAAAGGGAAGGGCACTGGAGGATGATTTTTCTCCCATAAAGAAGGTCGGAGAATATTCGCAGGAAATGGATTTCAGGGTAAGGATGAGTGATATCGACATCAACAACCATGCGAACAACTCCTCGTATGTGGACTGGATAACGGAATGTGTTCCCCGTGATATAATGAAGGAGCGCATCCTCCGCAGCATTGAGTTTGATTACCGGGCGGAAGTCCGGTATGGGGAGATGATTACCAGCGCCTCAGCGGAGGAGCATGGAGGAAGAGAGGGAGTATATATTCACCGCCTCACACAAAAAGGCCATGACCGCCCGCGTACCCTCGCGCGAACTACCTGGGTACCGCAATAATCTATGATGACAACCCGCTGATGTTACCGTGCCCAGAAAAGAATTGCCTCATCCGAGGAGATGACCCTCTGCCAGTTGGGCGGATATGAACCGGAGTGAAGAAACGCCGGAAGCGTCCAGAATCGTTCCGCAAGGCTGTAGAACTGGGGGTCAGCGATAATGTAGACATTATGCAGCGCGGCGATATTGGTGCCGGAACGGAGTGTGCGGATCCTGGCGGTGTTATTGTATCCGGGCACCTTTGACGAACGGTAGTAGGAAAAGTGCCGTGTGTACCCTGTCCAGAAGTTAAGCCTGTTGGTCCAGAGATAGTCGGTTGCGTACACCGTCGCCCCCTTGTCAATGAGGTACGTCGATATTTTTTTAAACTTGTATGTGGCCCTGTCAAGCCTCGCGCGGTACATCCCCACAAAATACATCGCGGTTATGAGAATCAGGATAAGGAGCACCGGCAGAAGTATTGTCCGCGTGAACCTGTTATTGAAGAAAAAGAGGCTGCAGAGCAGAATTATCAGAATCGGCACTGTGATTATCAGAGCATGGTTGTCCGTATTGTAGTACTGCAGGTCGTAAATAGGATCCACAATAGGTACGCGGTATACGTCGGACTGAAAAATCCATCCCTGAATGTTGTTCGGGGTTTTTACGTAATACCAGTTGCTGCGGTATTTCAGCGGCTCAAGGACAGTTCCCGGTTCAAGGTATGCTCTGACCCCGGAATTGAACGAAGGGGCATTCCGCAGGGTGCCCCGTTCCAGTTTTGCCAGGGCCTCGCTGTCATTGCGGAGCATTATTTTCTTGTGAAACGCCAGGTACCCCACCTTGAGTTTGTAGTCGAAGCACCCCGTCATGAGGGGAAGCGCAGTAATACACAGCATGCACAGCACCGCATAACGGAAAACGGTCCGCGGCTTCTTTTCGGGGGGCTGATATCTTTCTTCGTCAATATGTTTCATTGTTATGCCTTCCTGGTTTCCCGTAGTGGTATCATGCTCCATCCTATGGAAATCCTATGAGGTGCCGCAGGTCAGGGGGCAGCACCGCGAAGTACCACCATACCGCCAGCGCCGTGAAAATGAGCCCCGTGAGGGCAATGGCGTACCTGTTGGAAAACCGTGAAAGGAACGGCGCCGCTCCCAGGCAGATTGGGGCCGATATGATTGTCAGGTACCGGTCAAGTTTATGCATCAGGGACATGTGGTCAAGGTTCATGAAGCCGAATTCGATGTAGAGAAGTATCGACATCATCCAGAAGAGCACAAGAAATCCGTTCTGCCGTGAACGCTTTTCCGTTTCCGGCGTAAGGCCGGGATCTCCCAGTTTCCCCAGACGGCTCCATCCGAAGAGCGCGCCGAAACCGATTATCATGATATAGAAATGCGGATAGTGCATGCGGTCATTGAACAGGACATTCCCGTAAAAATTCAGGTGCTCCGCGAGGTTGCTGTTGCTCACGAAATTCGGGTCAAGGAGGCGTTTCATAACATTAAAATTTTCGAACCAGAGCCCCGTCATCTGGTGCACAAGGTATTCAATACCGAAGAGCGTGGCGCCGAAACCAAGGAGGATCACAAGGTATCGGAGGTTGATCACGTACCGCATCATCATGAAGAGGCCGTAGGCGCCGATCACCATGATGCCGTAGGGCCTGCCGTACAACAGCCATGTGGCCATGGAACCCGCCATGAAGAAACAGGGCAGCTTTACCCACCATCGCGGGCTTTCCTCTCCCAGGACGAAGAAGAGCACCGACAGGGCTATTAAAAAATTGAAGGGGGTCTCCGTCAAAACGCATGTGGAAAAAAGAATATCAGCCGGATACAGCAGGTGAAGGATTGCCGCGATGAGCCCCGTCCGTGAATCAAAGAGCTTTGTGCCGATCACGTAAAGCGCTGCGGATGTACCAAGGGATGCGAGGAGCGGCCACAACGCGGCTACATTTTCCGCGGTGGAGTTGAATATCTTAAAAAAGAACGCCAGGGGAAACACCATGGCGAAGCGCCACCCGTACAGGTTGTAGCGGCCTATATCAACCGGGTTGTACCGCCCGTCAAGGATCATCACCGCGATCTGCGTGTAGTCGTAGTCGTCGGACCAGGCCATGCCGACGAACATCGCCTTCCTGATGAAATACCCGATCAGGAGAAATAGCAGGAGCAGGGCGATATCCTGCGGCGGAAACTGCCGCGGTGCGGTGAGTTCTTCATGAGCAGCTTCAGTTTCTTCCGCGGAATTTTCCGGTGATATCCCGGCAAAAATTCGTGAAAGAAAAGGGAATTTTCCATTAAGTAAGGCCAATGATATCTACCCGAATAATCCTTTATATGTTGAATACGGTGTGTGGTACTTCATGTTCGTTGAAGAGATATAGAAGCAGAGAGGGACCGGAAAAGCAAGAATAAAATGATATTTTTGACGATATAATCGATAGAAGCAAAAAAATCCTTGCCGTTGCCCGGCGTATGGCATACATGTTGCACTTCATCCCGTGTGAAAAATATGGAGTAGTATGAAACTCATAATCCAGATCCCCTGTTACAATGAAGAAACGACGCTGCCCCTCGCGCTGAAGGAACTCCCCCGTAAGGTGAAGGGGTTCAAAAAAGTTGAGTGGCTCATCGTGAATGACGGTTCGGAGGACCGGACCGTTGATGTCGCGAAACAGCACGGCGTGGACCATATCGTCAGCTACACCCGCAACAAGGGCCTGGCGAAGGCGTTCCTCGCGGGGAT
>DAOSYC010000111.1:0-12028 GCA_035380905.1 Spirochaetota bacterium
TGAAGAGGTTCCGTTCCCCGAAAACCGGTCATGCGAAACGGGGACGATAAAATATCTTCAATCCCCTTTCAGCGTCCCATGCTTATCCCGATTGCCTCGGCGCACTGGATAAGCTGTGAATCAACAGGCACCGTGCGTACTTTCCCCGCAAGCTCCTCGAGGGGCACCAGCACAATGTCCGGCGTATTCAGGGCCACCATGGTCCCGAAATTTCCTTTCGCCGCCGCCCGCACCGCGTAGCTACCCAGCCTCGTCCCAAGGACACGATCAAACGCGCATGGTGACCCGCCCCGCTGAATGTGACCAAGCACAGTGCAGCGAACCTCAAGATCGATCCGCTTTTTGATCTCCTCCGCGAGATACGCCCCGATGCCCCCGAGCTGCGGCACACCCTGCAGGCGCGTCGTGGCGGAGGCCTGGGTAATCACATCGCCCCCTTCCTCCTTCGCGCCCTCCGCCACCATAATGATGCTGAAGGGACTCCCGCCCTGAATGCGGAACTTTATTTTTTCCACCACACGGTCAATGTTGTAGGGTATTTCCGGAATGAGAATAATGTGGGCACCGCCGGCAATTCCCGACTCCAGGGCGATCCACCCGGCTGTTCTGCCCATCACTTCCAGTATCATCACACGCTGGTGGCTTTTGCCTGTTGTGTGCAGACGGTCCATGGCGTCACATGCGACTTCAACCGCTGTCTGGAACCCGAATGTATAATCAGTTTTATCGAGGTCGTTGTCAATGGTCTTCGGGATGCCGATAACATTGGCCCCTTTTTTATGAAACCGGTATCCTATTTCGAGTGTACCCTCGCCCCCCACAACAAAGAGGCAGTCAAGATCAAGTTTCCGGTATGTCTCAAGGGCCCTGTCGGAGTAATCACTAACGCTGATGGAGCCGTCCGGCTGCATCTCACGGTATTCGAAGGGGTTTCCCTTGTTTGTGGTGCCGAGGATTGTACCGCCGAGAGTGAGGATGTCCCGTGTGGCGCGGACGGTGAGCTCCTGCGTGTGCCCGTTTATAAGCCCCTCAAATCCCCCCTCAAGGCCGACAACTTTCGCGCCGTGCCCTATGATGGCCGCCCGGGTGACCCCACGTATTACCGCGTTAAGCCCGGAGCAGTCGCCGCCCCCCGTAAGGATACCGACCCGTTTAAGATCCATACGATACCTCCCTGACTATGATCTGCACAATCTGGAATAATCATAATAGATACAGATGATCCGGTCAACAATTAACCGGATCACACCATGGAAAATATACTTCTGGCATGCGGGACGAAGATTGATTTCTATTCCCGGCGTTCGGCGACACAGCGGTACTGCGCATTCATGGCATCGAGCCTTTCCTTTCTCATGCCGGTCATCCGGGTATAATTAAAATACAGTTTCCCGTTAACAAGGTAAATGGTTCCTTCAAGCCATCTGCTCAGCCGCTTGAAACCTGTGGATCTTCCGTCAAAAAACATCTGAAGCGGACGGTAATTGATCTCATTTTTTGAGATCCGGTACTGCCCGCGAATTTCCACGATCCTGTCCGCGTTGTTGATCATGTGCAGGGAAAAGCTGTCATCATCACGGAGCACAAGCTTTTCGTAGCGCATGTCCCTTTCAACAAGATACGGTGCGGTCGTAACGACACGCCAGGTGCCGATAAATCCTGAACCCTGTTTTTTCCTTCCCGCTGCGGATGTATCCGCGTATGAACGGGTTAGGACCTTCAGCAACGCTCCTGACTGCGCGTCAACCATTTTGACCGTAACACTATATTTTCGGTCCCCGTAGTATATACGTCCCAGAATCATGGCGTCAACCGCGAGGAGCGATCCGATCTTCCGGGCCTCTTTCATTTCGAACAGGCCGGTCATGGAGAGCTCCTTCTCCCTGATAAGTGTGTTCAGTTTTTCACGTTCCACAAGGGTAAGTTTCCCCAGTCCGGAGAGGGCGGCGGATAATTTGTCGGAAACATGCATGCCGTAGGCAGGGTCGGAAAAACCGCTGGTCTCGAAGGGGAACACCGCAACGGTCCCCTGTTTCAGTTTCGGCCTTACTGCTGACACCTCGGAAGCTATTTCATTGAATACGGATTCCTCACGCTGCGCCGATGCGTGTAACGCGAAGAATAGAATACACAGAACAGCTGTAAATCTTTTCATACCAGGGTTCTCTCTCTCCGAAAATTGTATAATTCCTTATATGTACAACACAATTACCCTGCGACAGGGGCGTGTTCCACCCTGTTGCGCCCGTTATTTTTCGCCGCATAAAGCGCCTTGTCAGCCTGCTCTGTCAACTCCGCGAGGGTGCCCGCGGTAG
Organism: Spirochaetota bacterium; assembly: GCA_035380905.1. Taxonomy (GTDB): domain Bacteria; phylum Spirochaetota; class UBA4802; order UBA4802; family JAGODF01; genus JAKQCH01. The sequence continues at coordinate 2,316 of DAOSYC010000111.1, forward strand.
CAGGGTAACACGACACACCGAGACTCACGGAAAGGTGCAGATCCGGCCCTTCCAGTGATTCCAGAAAATCCAGTTTCTCAACGGCTTTCCTTACTTCTTCAGTAACTTCCATAGCTGTTTTCAGATCGGTGTCCGGCAGCAGTATGGTAAACTCGTCACCGCCGTATCGTGAGGTGATGTCCGTTTTCCGGAAGGTGCTGGTGAATACCTTTGCCACCTCCACGATATACTGGTCTCCGACCTCGTGGCTGTATCCCTCGTTTACCTCGCGGAAAAAATCCATATCGGCCATAACGAGAGAAAGCGGAGTCCCTTCCTTCTGCGCCAGATTGAACCGCTTCTCCAGCTCGCTTTCCAGGTAACGTCGGTTAAAGACGCCGGTGAGCTTGTCGGTGACGGCACGGAGACTCGCGTCCTCGCCCCACTTCACCATCTGGGTGATAAACTGGCCGCTGGAATTCAGACGGTCCGTGGTTTTGTTCAGCATGTTCTTCATCACATTGATGGCGGCATGAGGAAAGTATTTCATGAGGCTGAAGAAATCCTCCTTGTTGAGGCGCAGGAGTTCGGAATCCTCCGCGGTGATACATGTCGCCGAACGGGGGGCGTTTTCGAAGATAGCCATTTCTCCAAAAAATTCACCGTCCTTCAGGAGGGCAATTTCCTTCTCCGTACCGTCCTGCACATGGATGCGTACAGAAATCGATCCTGACTTGATAATAAAAAGCTCGTTCCCCTCATCTTTCGCGCGGAAAATTTCCGTGCCCTCTTTGCAGCGCATCAGCTCAAGGCGCTGCGACACGAGGTGCAGTTCGGACATTTTCAGGCTTGAGAACATCCCCACTGTTTTCAGGAAGTTTGAAAGCTCATCCTGTCCCGCAATGGCCACCTGCACACCATTCCCGCCAAGGTCACGCTGTTCAAACACCTTGGTGAAGGCCTTTTCAACCAGGAGCAGAAACTCCTTCTCGTGTTCCGGATACGCCGCGACACCAATACTGAAGGTCTGGAATAAACTCTCTTTTTTCATCGCGATGCCGATATCAAAGCTGTTCATTGCGGCCAGGTGCTCACGTGCCATTGTCACGGCGTCATCGATGAGGGTGTCCGGAAACACCACGATAAACTCGTTTCCCCGGTAGCGTATCGCGAAATCCCCGGGACGTATAATATCCTGAAGTTTCCCGGATATTGCCTGGAGGGCGCTGTCCCCGGCCTCGTGGCCGAAGGTATCGTTTATCAGCTTGAAGTTGTCCGGCTTGATGACCATGAGGCTGAACTCCGTCCCGAGGAACTCGAAGTTCTTTGAGAGCTCGTCCTCGAGGTATGTACGGTTATACACACCGGTGAGCTTATCGAAGAACATCTGCTTCTTCAGCTCCTCCATCCACCCGGTTTTCTCGCTGATGAGCCGGTGGGTCAGGCGCTGTCTTCCGGCATTAACAGAAATCAGCTTGTGGTAAATTTTCGCGAAAATATGGGCGTACTCGTCAAATATCTGGTCCAGGTCCTCGCCGTCACCGGGAAACACCAGGAGCGAGGTATCCTCCGCAGCGAAAGCAAAAGCGGTACGGTTGTCCTCCTCGAAAAATTCGAACTCCCCGAACATTTCACCGGTAATAAACCGGGCAATCGCCTGTCCCGCAGACTGTATTTTCCCCCGGGGCCCCATGTCCATGGTGCTCGCGATGGCCACTTCACCGCGGTCAATAATGAACATGTGCTTGCTCTTGCTTCCTTTTTCAAAAACCATGTCCCCTTTCTCATAGTCACGGATGACGCTGAAGTGGGCCAGGACATCAAGGTCCTCATCAGGAAGATGGGAAAAAATATCGGATTTTTTAAAATGGCCGACTATGCGTTCAATGTTTTCATTTTTATTCACGGACATGGTTCGGTTTCCTTTTTATCGAATAATGTACAACCCGGGAGCATAATGACCGTTTTCTATGAATTTGTCAACCAGCTCTTGAGTAATAACACATATACTATGTCATCACATGTGGAAAATTCCACGGGGGAACAGGCAGTTTCCGCATTCATCACCCCATTGTTCCAGTCTGTTTTTTTTGTATTTAAAATCGCCGCAGCTTCCCAGTTTCAGGGAAAATCCCCCTCCGGACCTGCTTTCGAGACGAAGTGTACAATTGCTGTAGCGGATACGCCCGTGGCCCTGTAATGACCGCTGCCGCCTGACAATCCTTTCATCTCCACGGTATTCGTTCACCGCGACCCTGCGAATGACAGTTCCACTGTCATCAAGCCACACAGCGATATCACTGAACTGTCTCCCTTCATATACTTTCATGACTGCCGCGATACCACCATCCCCGGTAATTGCCGCATCATGAACATACATGATTTTGTCCATATATCCTGATTTTCTAAAATTCTTTCCGAACACCGGGTCAATACTGCCGTCACGCAGTACACGAAAAAACCGCATACTCCCGCCCCGGGCCGGAGTATGTTCACCGCGCCACAGTAAAATCCTCCCGTTCCCGTCAACGGCAGAAACACCTGATGCTATCTCCCCCGTTTCACTATAAAGGGGAGGGGTAAATCCCTCCTGAAGATTGCCCTGTGTGTCGTATTTGAGCAGAGTATATTGTATGTTTACAGGATTATTGATGTCACTGTAATCGCTGTAATTGAATACGCCGGCGAGATAACAGCCGCCGGAAATAAACACAATAGAGTTTATTTTCGTCTGGCCAATTCTCCGGAATTTGATGATGCGGGAGGAAAGGACGTTCCCCTCGGGCGACAGTTGAAATCCACGACATATTTGTATGTCGTCTTCATACATACTCACGACCACATATATTTTCCCGTCCGAACCGGTATCGAAAAAGAGAGGATGGCTGATTTCCATGCTCCTGAACATACGGTCAGGGGTAAAACCGGAATCAAGGCTCCCGTCCCTGTTGAACCGCATTATAGACAAAAACCTTTCAGGAATATAATCCCTCCCCCGGAGCGATATAACACCGCAAACCAGGACTTTCCCGTCCTCCTGAAATACTGCCTTTGAAACTGAGGTCAGGAATCCACGGTTGTCCGCCTCGAGGATGTGAAACCGGCCCCCGGGAAGACGGTCAGGGACGGAAAGGCACTGCAGACATGAACATATTAATATGATCAGAAAGCCCTTCACACAGCACAAGGAACATCGCGAAAGGAATGTCATCCTTCTCTCCATACATTTTGATATCTGCACCCGGTAGAAATACTGCCAACCTTGTTACCTGCGGGGATGCCTGAAACATTTCATATCCGTCAGTTGTCCCCTGCTGTTATATCCGAGTATGACTGTTGTATATCGGGTGTAGTTCCTGCCCTGAAAACCGGTATCCTCCCCGAGGGTCCCGCGGAGGATTTTCCCATCAGGTGAAAACATTATCCGTGACTCGAAGATAATCTCCCTGCCTCCCGCCATCAGCCTCTGGGGACCCGCAAGAACGCATTCCCGGACATTACCATTATTATGAAACGTAATCTGATGATACGGACCCCCTGTACAGCGGATTGTCCGGCCCCCGGCTATCACCGGGCTTTCAGCGTTAAGAAATCCCCATCCAATACTGCCGTTTTTATAAAACCCTATAATATGATGCAAGGTCATGCTGTTCCCCCCGATCCGTACAGTACAGGTACCGGAAAGGGGGGCGGACTTGATGCCGCCGGTTTTATACAATTCGATGTCTTCAATTTCCTCAGTGCCTTTTTTAAACCGGAAACGTTTTCCGCCCACCATCATAGTACAATCGCGGGCAAGGTATCCTTTCGACACATTTCCGGATTCATAAAAATCGATCCGGGACCCTTTCCTGAATAAAAATTTTCTGCTGCCGGCCCTGCAGAGGGTATCTGCGGAGAGATATCCCAGAGCAATTTTCCCCGGGATATAGAATTCAAGATCGGTGTCCTTCGCGAACACAACGGTATTCTGACCGATTGTTACAGTGTTGTTTTCGGCAAGCTTTCCCCGCTGCACAATGCCGGAGTAACTTCCGCTGTAATGGAGAATGGATGAATCGTGGAACCTGTACATACTGCCGCCAACCGCAACTGCTGTCACGGCACCCCGTACATTGGGCCATGCACCAAAAAGTATAATAACTGTCAGTAACAGGTATTTTTTCGCCATGATTGTTCCATTCGTTTTTACAGAAAAACACAGGAAGGATATACGACAACTTCAGGCACTGCAATTATTTTTTAAGGGTTTCTTTCGCTGCTGATTACCTTACATCAATCACAAAGTAGCTTGACAAACGGTGTATTATGTATAGTATTGATGATATGGAACTCCGGCTACAATCAATTGTGATATTTGTTTCACTGTTCCTGTTTACCCTTTTTCCGGAGGGCGGTCACAGCGCTGTACCGGTTTCATCCACCGATTCACACATACGATATGTCTCCCTCGGTCCATATCTGAAAATATTCGAGGACCATGGAAAAACCTTCACCATTTCCAGGATTATATCAGACGGAAACGGGAAGCTCTTTTCAAAAAATACCATGCATTCCCCGAGCTTCGGCTTTACCGGTTCAGCCTTCTGGGTAAAATTTGCAATTCCGCCGGAAATGCTCCATGAAAAAAACCTGCTCCTTGAGCTTAACTACCCCTTGATGGATCATGCGGACATATATGTTCCGGATTTCCGGGGCAAATACACAGAAAAACGATACGGCACTTTGCAGCCATTTTCGTCAAGGGACCTTCAGCACAGGAACCTGGTGATAAAAATACCCGATGACCGTAAAGGAGATGCCCCGTTTTACATCCGTTTTGAAAACAAGGACCGGATGGAATTCCCCATGCGGCTCTGGACGGAGGAGGCCTTCAAACAGAATATCTACCTCGAACAGTTCATCCTGGGACTCTACTACGGCATACTGCTGGTGATGATGCTGTATAATCTTTTCATCTTTTTTTCGGTCCGGGATATATCATACCTTTACTATGTGCTGTATATTCTTGCAATGGGTGTATTCCAGCTTGGGCAGAATGGATTTTTATACCAGTTCCTTGCGCTGTTCAAAGACCCTCCCCCGGTCCACTTCATGCCCCTGACCCAGGGGCTTCTCATCGCGGCAATCCTGCAGTTTTCCCAGTCCTACCTGAACACAGGGGAATACGCGAAACGGTTTCACCTGCTCATGAATGTTCTTAAAGTATGTGCCGTTGTATATATTTTACTGTTCTTCGTACCTGGCTACACTCTTTCCATTATGATTGGCGTGGCAATGACGTTCATTCTGATCCCCCTGGTAATAGGTTCAGGCATAACCGTGATGCTCCAGGGATACCGGCCTTCGTATTACTTTATGGCGGCATGGTCGGTAATGTTTGTGGCGGGTTTTCTTTTTCTTCTGCGGGTAATAGCCGTCATTCCTCATAACACCCTTACAAATTATATTCTGCACATGGGAACCACAATAGAGGTCATTCTCCTTTCTCTGGGACTCGGGGACAGGTTCACTCTTATCCGGGAGGAACGTGAACGCATTTCCAATGAACTGAAAATTGCAAAGGAAATTCAGAGCGCCCTTATACCGCGTGAGTTCCCCTCGGTAAAAGGCATCATCGCCCATTCCGAATACATCCCCATGGAGGAAATCGGAGGCGACCTGTTTGATTATCACATGATCAGCGAGAAGTGCCTCGGGATACTGATCGCAGACGTTTCCGGTCACGGGGTACCGGCAGCCATCGTCGCCTCGATGGTAAAGGTCGCCTTTTCATTGCAGATCAACAACGCACGGGACACCAGGGCTGTAATGAACGGAATGTCCGGCATCCTGAGGAGGGACCTGGCAGGGACATTCATCACAGCCAGTTATATCTGCATCGACCTTGAAACCGGAGGGCTCTCCCTCTCTAAGTGCGGCCACATGCCGTTGTATGTGTTCAGTTCCCATTCCGAACAGCTGCAGCAGTTTTCCCCGGCGGGGAATCTCATAAGCACTCTCCCCATGAGAGAGGTTGAGGAGGAACGCATCACGCTGCGGAACGGTGACCGGATAATCATGATAACAGACGGAATAATAGAATGCAGAAACAGGTGGGGCGATATGTTCGGTTTTCAGCGTTTCGAGGAATTTATAATGGACAACGCGCCGCTCACCCCCCTGGCGTTCTCATCAAAGCTGAAAGATACCCTGGGCGCATGGTGCTTTCCCGGGAAAACCTTTGATGACGATATTACCTTTGTGGTGATTGATATCGGGTAGTGCTCCCGGAATGCTTATCAGCATGAATGTCCCGGCGCTGACTCAGAACAATATCTTCACGTCCTTTGATACAGAGAAAACCTGTATTTCAAACATGCCCCGGTTACGGCATAAATAGAAATCGCCTCAGTAACGCCTTTTTCGGCAACTGTTCATCCGCAATTCCGTCAAACTCATACCGGTGAAAATTCATTGTTTTAAGGTATTCATCAATCCTTACCTTCACATCATCCCGATAGGCTTTTTTCACTGCTTTGCGTTCAGTATATTCCACCACAGCGCCGAAGGTGATGAACAGCATCAGCCCGGAAATAATTGTCAATACCCAGACTGTCGTAACAGAGGAAAGCAGTACCGAATAGAGAAAGAAGGAACCGATGGCGCAAATACCGAGGAACAAAAATACAACACCGGTAATCCATGAGTTACCTGATTCGACCTGCAGCGTCTCCTCCATGGCTGATACGACATCAGACACTTTCTCCCTGTCGGCAGCGGCCAGTGCCCGTTCCGGTGTAATGGGGCTGTTGCAGTATTTGCACACTGCGCTCGTTAAAGACACCTCAGCTCCGCAATTGGAGCAGCGTATTCCATTATTCATTCCATATCATCCGCAGCGTAATTCTATATTTGTTACATCATTACCTATTGCACTGAGATCCTTAACACATCACCTTCTTCATGTACCGCAAGTGGTTTCACTGACCCTTTTGCAACGGTGGTAATTTCCTGTCCCAGATAATTATAGGTTGATTTACTGACACTGCAGCACTGTATTGTTGAAGAGCCGGGAACAGGATCAAGGCGCCTCCCCATGTGGGCACACCGGTTGATAAAAGCATGGTATGCGCCGTCATCACCCTTTATTAAAAGTATCCTTTCAGGAAGGCCTTTTCCCTCAATCCGCACGGCACCTCCCGGCTGTTCAATTTCCGGCACGGCATTCCTTTTCAGGATAATCTGCCCTTCCCTGTACTCCCAGGCATCCCCGGGTGCACAGGCCTTTGTTGCGGGAATACCGAATATTCTCTTAATGACTGAACGCTGCAATGATTTCACTGCCATCTCATCCACCCCTTTTATAACAGTATTTTCTCCGGAGTTACCGTTGCGCGTCCGGGGTATAATGGCAGAGGGCACACGCTAACCAGTACATTAACAACCTGTACAAATGCCCTGATGCATCAACTCTTCTCCGCACAACGGCACAATGCACGTACCGTATATATAATAACCTACTCCGGAAAAACTAACCGCCGAACCCCTTATTGTCAACTGATAAAAAACCCCAGAATATTTTCAGCGGTCTCTCTGAGACGGACACTCTCATCTGAACCCGCATTGCCGGAAGCTGTAATCGCATGGACACTTTCTGCCGCGATCACACCGTTGTCCCGCGTTTCCGGATTATCAATTGAACGATGGATAATGTCAAGGACCCGGGCGGTGAGTTTTTTTATCCGCGCAGCTTCCAGCTCCACTGTGTTGTGCTCACGGTATTTTTTCATCGCCTCCGCGGAAATATCCACCATGTCCCCGCCGCCGCGTGCCCTCCGCAAAAATCTTCTTTGTCCCTGAACTGCAATGTTGTGCTCGATATTTCTGTGACGTGTCCCGGCAGATCCTGAAAAATTGTATACCTTCATAATCATCCTCCCGTGATGAATTTTCATTGTTTTGTACGTCCTTCTACATTTTAATTATCGCCAGGAGGCTATATTTTTGTTTAGTATATTTTTGTGTAGATTGTAATTTTTTTTAAAAGTTTATTCCTGCTCCCCTGCTGCGTCAATCTGCCATATATGGAAACCGTACAATCACGTGATTAAAATATATTCATATTATATCTATTTATAATGATTAATAGTTGATTTATATTTTCTGTATTTGTACAATCGACATATACACTTTAACATATATAAGAAAATACAGATCCTGGAGGTAACAGAATGGACAGGGAGTTTTTATGGAGAGAAGCATATGCAGACGGTGTTCCGCGCCATGTGGATTATGACCGGACAACACTTCCCGATGCCCTGAAAAGGACAGCCGGTGAATTTCCGGATAAGGAGGCGCTGATTTTCATCGATTCCCGTATAAAATTTAAAGAACTGAATGACATGGTAAATAAAGTGGCGGCCTTTTTCAGCGATTCGGGAATCAAACAGGGAGATATGGTGGCCATGCTGCTTCCGAATATCCCGCAGATAGTGATTGCGACCTTTGCCGCATGGCGTCTCGGAGCGGTGGTCGTTATGAACAACCCGCTTTATTCCGACCGGGAAATTGAACACCAGCTAAACGACTCCGGGTCAACAGTGCTGGTGACACTGGACCTTCTCGCGCCGAGAATGATAGCGCTGCAGAGCAGAACAAAGGTGCAGAAAATTGTGGTGGCCCACATACGCGACCACCTCGGGTTCCCCAAAAAACAGCTGCTGCCGATTGTCGCCAAAGACAAGCACCGGGACATTCCACCCACAAAGAACGTGGTGGAATGGATGGACATACTGAAAAAATATCCAGCCACTGACCCCGGCATCAGCGTCAATTTTGACAGCCTCGCCTGTCTCCAGTATACCGGGGGGACCACAGGGGTCAGCAAGGGGGTCATGCTCACTCACTCCAATCTCGCGTGCAATGTGCAGCAGATTATCGCATGGTTCCCGACCTTCAACAGGGGAGAACTTGTGGGACTCGGAGTGCTTCCGTTCTTTCACATTTTCGGCATGACAGCTGTCATGAATTACTGTATCTGGCAGGGGTTCACCAATGTCCTGATTCCGAAGCCGGAACCCCACACGATTCTGGAAGCGGTAAAAAAACACAATGTTGGATTTTTCCCGGCTGTCCCCACCATGTATGTCGGGGTACTGAATTATCCAAAACTCCACAAATACAATCTCTCCAGTATAAAGGGGTGCTTTTCGGGAGCGGCACCGCTGCCGCTTGAAGTAATCAGGGAATTTGAGGAAAAAGCCGGCGCAGAAATATGCGAAGCATACGGACTGTCCGAAACAAGTCCCGCAGCTACCATCAACCCCTACGGCGGAGTCAGGAAATCAGGATCCATCGGTGTGCCGGTTCCCGATACAGACATGATGGTGGTGGATCTTGATGAGGGCACAAAGGAAATGCCGGTGGGAGAACCGGGGGAGCTTATCATACGCGGTCCACAGGTTACATCGGGATATTACAATATGCCCGATGAAACAGCAATCGCGATCCGTGACGGATGGCTCTATACCGGCGATATCGCCCAGCTTGACGAAGACGGCTACATCTACATTGTGGACCGGAAAAAAGACATGATCATTGCGGGGGGATATAATATCTACCCGAGAGACATTGACGAAGTCCTCTTTGAACACCCGAAAGTCCTTGAAGCATGCGCAATCGGCATCCCTGATGAATACCGGGGGGAAACCGTTAAGGTCTTTGTAGTGCTGAAGGCCGGTGAAACCATGACC
>DAOSYC010000112.1:0-11863 GCA_035380905.1 Spirochaetota bacterium
ATTTTTAAGTCGTTCAATCCCTGCCATGTACCGGAAATAACCATAACAGGGAATAACAACATTACAAAAAACAGCACAAAGATTGAAAAATACATTATTGCAGAAGCTTTTTTTTGTATGATCGTCGATTTATCAGCATACGCTGACAACATAAATGATTCCAGCCGATTTCCCATACTCCCCCCCTAATGTTGTATTCTTATTCGTGATTTCGAACATTAAGCGAATACCATTCATTATATGAACATTATTTTTCCAGTAAAATTAATTGCAAGCACTTTTATTCATATTTCAGAATTTTGAGGTAATAATTACGGTACTCCGGAAGGTACAGTGTCAGCTGCTTAATTCGGTGCATATAATTTCGTCTGGAAGTTTAGAAGGGTGTGAACACAGGATGTGTTGTCCCGCATGATTTAAAAGTTTCAGGAATCAGGATTTCATTTTTTTCTGCAAAGGTTCTTCATAAAATCATCAAGCATGTAATTAATATAATCTCTGTAATTTTCATTCTGCAGCATAGTATGTTCAAGTTTTTTAAAATGAATCAGGCCGTGTAAAGCACCCCATAATGATACGGCGTGTTTTGCCGGATTAACATTTTTAAAAACACCTGCATTAACACCTTCCTCAATAGTATCAATGAGAATCTGGAGACTTTTTCCCGCAGTTCTATCAACGCGGTTTTTTAACATAGGCGGGAAGAGTAATTCCGGGGTGGAAAGAAAATAGTTAATGATATCGAAATAGTTTTTATGGTTTTCGCTGAAATCAACATAGGTGATTGCAATGTTCCTGACTTTTTCAACCGGGTCTTTACCTTTTTGAGATGCTTTTACCATCAACTTGTACAGAATGTCGAACCCTTCATTCTGCAGTGCGGCAAATATTTCCTCTTTATTTGTGTAATAAAGATATATTGTTCCGACACTTAACTCGGAAAGTTTTGCTATCTGGTTAACAGTAGTCGCATGGAGTCCTTTTTTAAATAATAAAGTCCGTGCCGCATCTAATATATGATTTTTTCTCGCAAGTTTTTCTCTTTCCCGCCTTTCTGTTGCACCCATAAGTATAAAACTACTCCTTCAGTTTTTTGGTTTACTCAATTAAAAAATCAATACTACATCATCTCCATGATAAGCATAAACAAATCATATATAAACTGAAATATGTCAAGAAGTTACTCTAAAATATATTTATAAAATAAATATACTTCATTTGCCATCTGCAATAGTGTTTCTATAATAAAAAATTCGATAACACTCTTTTAAATCTTGAAACTTCAATGCTACAATAAATAATTGGAACGATTTGAACATATATCAGCACGCAGACAATAATTATTTCTAATAATATAATGAAATCCAATCCAAAGACAAATATATCAAGGGCTATTGCCGTTGCGGGGACTAAAGGTGCCTCGGGAAAAACGATAGTCACTCTCGGACTTATACGGGCCCTGGTACAACATGGTTATTCAGTTTCCCCGTTCAAGAAAGGACCGGACTACATTGATCCCGCCTGGCTCTCTCTTGCCGCACAAAACCCCTGCCGTAATCTTGACAGCTTTTTAATGGATGACAATACGATTAGACAGACGTTTTCATCCTTCAGCTGTCAGAACGATATCTCCGTTATAGAAGGAAACCGCGGGTTGTTCGATGGCCTTGACATTGACGGAACATACAGTTTTGCCGAACTTGTTAAACTGATAGATGTACCTTTAATACTTGTTGTTGACTGCAGGAAAGCAAGCCGTTCTGTGGCTGCAATGATTCACGGTTTTCAGACCTTCGACCCTGAGATAACCCTGCAGGGTGTCATCATAAATAATTTTGCAGGGCACCGGCATAAAAAAATCATTACGGAATCAATTGAAAACTACTGCAAAATACCTGTTCTCGGCGCGATACCACGGATTCCGGAATTACTGCTCGATGAACGCCATCTTGGTCTTGAACCCATTCATGAGCACCGGGACCCCGATAAAGTTTTTGAACTCCTTGATTCTGTGTTTACTGATACAGTTAATATTGATAAAATTATACACATTGCTGAAAACCATGAAAACTGTAGGCAAAAATCTTCCCGCACCAGCAGTATTACAGTAAACGATACAGATGTAAATAATACAATTACAACAAATGCTCATACACCCAACACGCCTCCCCCTTCTGTCAGTAATATCTTACATTCACGGAGAAGGATCGGTATAATCCGGGACACCGCGTTCAATTTCTATTATATTGAATCACTCGAAATACTTGAAAAGAATACAGAGGTGCACTACATTAATGCGCTTCATGATACATTGCTCCCTGACATTGACGCGCTGTATATAGGCGGCGGTTTCCCTGAAACCCATGCAAAGCAGTTAAGTGAAAATAAAACCTTACGGGATGATATTACCCGCTTCATCGAAAAAGATTTTCCGGTGTATGCAGAATGCGGCGGGTTAATATATCTCTCTCAGTCAATTATTTCTGATAACGCAGAATATCCCATGACCGGAATATACCCCTATCGGTTTGAGCTTTCAGATAAACCTGTTGGCCATGGCTATACAATCTTCCAGGTCGATAAAGGTAATCCTTTTTACAGAACAGGAGCTCTGGTGAAAGGACATGAATTCCGTTATTCACGTATTATCAACGCTGATGAATGTCAGGACGTCCACACCGTTTTTTCCATGCAGCGGGGACATGGTATTATGAATGCCCGGGATGGCGTGCTGCACAGGAACGCACTTGCGACATTCAGTCATACCCATCCATTTTCCTCTAATGCGATGTGGTTACAAACTCTCATGGGACTATAAATATTCGCCGCGCAATGATAACACTACAGTACAGGAAATGAGGGTACCAGAAACCCATGTCAAAAACAATTACCATTGCAGCAGTTTCACAGAAATCCCTATTCGGGAATATTACTGAAAATATTCGCAGCACTGAGAACTGGTCCCGAACAGCAAAAAGCATGGGTGCTGATATCGTCTGCTTCCCTGAATTAAATATTTCAGGATACTCGCTGTCACATGACAATGAATCAGTTGCTGAAACAATTCCAGGACCAATAACCGATGAAATTATCCGTATCGCACACAATATCAACATCTGTATAATTGCAGGTCTTGTTGAAAAAACCGGTGAAGGCCCGGCAATAACCCAGGTTGCTGTTAGTCCCGGGGGTATATTGGGCACATATCGAAAAGTACATCTTTCACCTCCGGAGAAAGATGTCTTTGTTTCCGGTTCCTCGTTCCCGTTGATGACATACAGGGAAATCACTTTCGGCATCGGCCTTTGTTTTGATGCGCATTTTCCCGAGCAGAGCACAATTTACGCGTTACAAGGGGCCGATATAATATTTTTCCCTCACGCATCTCCACGTCCTGAAAGCGCGCGTGAAAAACGCGACCGATGGCTGCGCTATCTACCCGCAAGGTCGTACGACAACAGCGTATATACGGTTGTGTGCAATCAGGTTGGTGATACCAGTAATGGTAACGTTTTCAGAGCTGTAAACCTGATTCTTGGTCTCAAAGGTGAAATCCTTGCAGAAGCGTATGGTGATAATGAGGAAATAACAGTATATACCCTACCCTGCGATAAGCTCCAGGAAATCCGTGAATCAAGGATGGGCCATTTTCTCAGCAATCGATCACCCCATCTTTATGCAGAAATTTTAAAGATAAAAACAAATACATAATACCGTATTTCATCACCATGTATTGTATCACCTGTACCGGATATGGTATAACATACAGAAAATATCAAGAACCATGGATGATATATCAAACCGCACTTCAATTATTTACCTTTTACATAAAAAAAAGCTTGATAAATATACAATATAATGATTATGGTTCATCTAATGAACGTAGTTCACTTGATTTTCGATTGAAATATAACTTTTTACGGAGGGAATAATTATGGCAAATATTGAAATTGGCGGTACTCAATATCTTGTAGATGAAGACGGCTTTCTTCAGGAACCGGAGAAGTGGAATGAAGAGGTAGCTCATGCTATGGCAAAGATGGAAGGTATCGATGAACTTACCGATAGTCACTGGAAGGTTATGAATTATTTACGGAATTATTTTCTTGATAATGGAATTGCCCCGATGGTTCGTAAAGTAACAAAAGAAACCGGGATTGATCTCAAGGAAATTTATAACCTTTTCCCGCAGGGACCGGCTAATTCCGCATGTAAATGGGCAGGACTTCCTAAACCTACAGGATGTGTATAAATACACATGTAGCTAACATTTTTTGTAATTTCCTATAGCTTATCGTTACTTCCCTGAACGCGGTGTCACTGAATGGCACCGCGTTTTTTCTGGAGAAAGAAGAAAGAGGATGACATACTACAATATCATCCTCTTTCCCTTCTTTGTGTGTGCTGCCCTCTGTGATCTATACAATTATCACGAAATTATTGTTTTGAGAAAATACTTCACGGCAAACAACATCTTCCGGATTAATGCATCATTACTGTTTCAGCGTTACATACGAACCATTAAGATAAAGATATTCGATCTTACCTTCTGTAGCCAGTTCACCAATGGCTTTATCTACCATTCTTTTTTCTTTATCCAGCGCTTTTGCAACATCACGGTTTTTTGCCTTGCTAACCGTTTTAAGATATTCGAGAATTTCCTGTTTTAGTTCATCTGAAGTAACGTCGCTCATTGTGTCCTCCCTTACCACCTGAATTGTGTTGTTGACCTCAACGTATCCATCGCACCTGAAAAATCATCAATGTGCTGTTCGGTAAACTGGATACCGGTCAGATCAAAGAACCGTTCCCAACCTACTCTTTCAATCCACTCACCCATGCGTTCGTATTTTCGTGAATTTTTTGCATACACTTCAACAATATTTTTCAATACTGATGTTACCTCAGGCCAGCGGGGTGGATTATTTGGAATAAACGGAACCGCTAATTTTGAAAACATTGGAGCCTTACGCGCGTTTGAAACTTTACCGCCTACATATATTGCGACACCATCACCAACCGGATCCGCGAGAGGCATTGCGGGGCAGACGGTGTAACAGTTTCCGCAATACATACAGCGCTCTTCTTTTAATTCAAGACCATTGATGCTCTTATCAGGATGACGATGTATTGCACCCGTAGGACATGAAGCAATTGTTGAAGGTATTTCACATACAGCCGAAAGCTTGCTGTTATCAATTTTCGGTGGTTTCGTGTGAATACCGACAATTGCGAGGTCAGAACAGTGCACCGCACCGCACATATTGATACAGCACGCCACAGCAATTCTCAATTTCGCATGAAGCTTGAACTCTGTAAAGTATTCAATGAGTTCATCCATAATTGCCTTAACAAGCCCGGATGCATCTGTCGCCGAACTGTGGCAATGTATCCAGCCCTGTGTATGGACGATATTGGAAATACAGTCCCCGATACCCCCAACAGGAAGACCGAGTTCTTTTATTTCCTCCATCATTGGCTCAACATTATCTTTCTTCGAAACAAGCAGCTCAACATTTGAACGGCTTGTAAATCGTAAAAAACCGTCACAGTATTTATCAGCAATATCACAGATATCACGTATAAAATCAATACTTACCAGTCGTGGTGACCCTACGCGAACTGTAAACAACTCGCTTCCGGATTCAGCGACATGCTTCATTAGACCCGGTTTAAGAATTTCATGATACTGCCATTTCCCGTAATTCTCTTTAATGATATCCGGAAGCATCATACGGAAGTCCGGAGGTCCTATATCTGTTTTTTTCATTATCAGTCTCCTTGTATAATTGATTTAGAAGAATACAAATGGATTTGTTCTCGGGTGTTTTACCATTTGCGGAACAGGCTTCAGGTCAACAGCTTTCAGGAATTCTTTAAAACCCCTGCGGCCGATTGTTTCAGCAACTCTTTCCCTGTTTCTGCCGTGCTCATCCCACCAGTCCCAGATTTTAAACAAAAGGTCCTTTATTTCGGTATAAGGAGATTCAATTTTCATAAAGGGAACAAGGACAAAAGATAGAAATGCCCCTTTCAGAATCGGCGCTTTTCCACCAACCAGTATAGTTGCTCCCCGGTCCTTACCAATTTTTATTGCCTTACTCATTTTATTTATACAATGCATACAACGTACACAGTCTTCCGGCTGAACATGGAGTTCGCCATTTGATTCATTATAGGTAAGTGCTGAACCAGGGCAGTTATTCACAATATCCTTCTGGATATCCATACCCTTTTCTGCGTATACCTTAACTTCTTCCTGGTTAATAGTAAGACTATCCCGCCATGTTCCAATAATAGTAAAGTCTGCACGAGCTATAGCCGCAACGCAGTCATTAGGACAGGCGGATGCTTTAATCTTAAACTTGTATGGCCATCTGGGCCTGTGCAGTTCGTCCTGAAATGATTGTGTAAGGTCGTATATTAAATCCAGCGAATCAAAGCATGCCCACTCACATCGTGCAGGACCAACACACCCCGAAGGACTGCGCAGTACAGAACCTGAACCGCCGAGATCAAATCCGTTTTCAATGTATTCATCAAAAGCCGGCTGGAGGTTTTCTGTTTTTGTTCCCAGCAAAATAATATCTCCAGTTGATCCATGAAAGTTCGTAAGGCCGCTTCCATGTTTTTCCCAGATATCACAGACCGTACGAAGTGATTTTGTGTTGTAAAACCATCCCGAGGGATGATTTATACGCATTGTATGGAACTGTTCCGCATTAGGAAACTGCTCCGGAACATCAGAATATCTCCCGATAACGCCGCCGCCATATCCTGTTACGCCAACAATTCCACCATGTTTCCAGTGTGTGATTTTGTCTTTATATGACAATTCAACCACACCAACAAGGTCCTCCGCCGCCTTGTTCTTCTTAGCGGCACGTTTCATTTCTTTTACAAAACTCGGCCATGGACCTTTTTCAAGATCATCAAGCATCGGAGTATCACCAGCCATATCTACCTCTCAATAATTAAGATTTTTACAATGGAATATATAACATCCCATTTTATTTACTAAAATTGCATGAAACATAATCAGTATAAAGTACTATTCAGCAATAAAGCTCCCCTGGCTATGACAGAAACTGCACTTATCACCTCCCTCAGTTTTCGCAGAATTTTTTTCGTGACACTGAAAGCAATTTCCGTGGAGCGCATCCTTATAACCCCGGACTTGTGTATAGTATGCTGCATCCCTGGTATATTCACCATGACATGAATTACATGACACGCGGTTCTCCGGCGATTTATCATGTGTATGACACTTTGCACACGCTGGTGATTTCACATTACGTGAGATGTGAAAATCATTATTAAATCGTGCAATATGATAATCATGATTGAAAATTGAAGTGACTCCGTTCATACGCCGGTGACACCTGACACATGACACCGGTCCATCATCCGGAAGTGAAAGATGGTGGCACCGTACACATCCCTCTTTTTGATTCCCGTTACGCTGCATATGTTTTTTATGTGTGAATACAACAAATCGACCGTCTCTATTACCGTCAATTC
This sequence comes from Spirochaetota bacterium, assembly GCA_035380905.1. GTDB lineage: Bacteria > Spirochaetota > UBA4802 > UBA4802 > JAGODF01 > JAKQCH01. Next base: position 7,522 of record DAOSYC010000112.1, read on the forward strand.
TCAGGACATCCAATCCTGCCGGCTCCCGAAGGTCTTCAGTAAATAATGGTGCCGGACCTGCCTTCATAAAAAAAACCGCACAGGATAACACTACAATTAACACAAAAGATACTGCCGAAAATATATACCCCGGTCTGGAGCCGTAACGAACCAGTGATGAAAGTGTACCGGTTTTTTTATTGTGATTATTCTTATCGTTATTATTATTCATATCTCTATCTGTTCACTGCCGAATATTTTATTATTAGCCTTCTTCCCGCCTCCGTATGGAAAACACCATCCTGACAATGTAACAAGCCGTATAAAAGGATACACTATGGCGTGCGAAAGACGCGAAAATGGGATCAGCACAAGGAGAATATTTCCAGCAAGCACATGGCAAAGCATCATTCCGGTATACGATATTGGATTATACGGGCTTGCAGCAACATATCCAGACGCAAATACTGTCAGTATTATTACCAATATAAAATAATGAGAAAAGGAGCTTATCCCCCTTCCTGATCTTTTCATAATTCGATACAGTAGAAGTATACATCCCGTTATCAGCACCATACCTGTCAGGGTATCGGCAACATTCCCGGGAATATTCCACAGCCGGATACCAGTCCCGTTTTCCAGCAATAACACATGTTCCAGCAGAAACAAAGGTACAACAATAACACCAACATGGAAAAGAAACGATACTGTACTAAAAACCGGACTTGTATTAAACAAGCGCCGTAAGGGCAGCATCCATATTGCCGTCTCCCTGACAGTATCCCTGTATGTAATGTCACTGCAGCCGGCATTTTTTATTGAACCATGAAGATTTATCACCAGAATTACTACAAGCCTGATTATACCCAACACCATGAGTGTACTGCAAAACACAAACAGCGGCCCCCGTGCAAACATAAGCATTTCATTTATCATGATTGCCTCCTGTCATCACGATTGCCTTAAAAATCAGATCATGCAGCCCGGCATGCTGAATATTTAATTTATGATGTGAAATGAGCTCCCCCATCTGTTTTTTACAGTTTGCACAAGGGGTAATTACTATATCAGCATTGGTTTTGCGCAATTGCTCAACCTTTCTCTTTCCCGCCACATCCATTCTGTACGGCTTCAGTTCTCCGACAGTAACGGTTCCGCCTCCCCCTCCGCAGCAATAGTTATCATCTCCCCGGGGAGTCATTTCGATAAAATTCTTTATGAAGGCGTGTATGATATTTCTGGGCTGGGCAACAATTCTTCCATTTCGCGCGATATTGCAGGGATCATGATAGGTAACTTTCTCAGTAATCACCGTTGGGTCCAGCTGTATTTTTTTCTCACTTACCAGCGCTGAAGTGAGCTCAAGGATATGGTATATCGGATATTCATCACTATCAGCAAATGCGGGGCTGAATTTCCAGGCACTCATATATGCATGCCCGCATTCACCAATCAGAATTTTTTTACCATTCAGCCGTTTCACTTCCTTAACCATGTTCCCGATAATCTCCTCCAAATGCCCGTCATCGTAAAAGAGACCATAGTTAATTGCGTCATAGTTTCCTGAAGCGATTGTCCAGCTGACACCCGCTTCGTGCATAACGCAGGCAATTCCCATCAGGGTTTCTGCTTCAACCAGATAATCACTTACCGGTGCGAAAAAAACATATTCAGCGTCCTGTACATCGATTGGGAATGTGACCTTTACGCCCTTTATCTCCTCAATTTCCTCCTCGAGAAATTCAAGGTTATCACGAAGTGCTTTCAATGGTATTGCCGAAGTGTTTCCGGTCGCTCCCTGCAGTTGTTCTCGTACAGAAACCTGAAGGTTTTTCGGTACAATCCCCATTTTGGAAAGTATATATCGCCCCAGACGGACAACAAGCCGGTGATCAATTCCGAAAGGACAATACCGTGTACACCGGCCGCACATTGTGCAGTGATAATACGACTCAATCATCTCGTCAATTTCCGACTCGGTTATCGCGCGTACGCCCAGAAGTGTATTCTTTATTTTTCCCCACGCGGTAAAATGACGCCTGTATATATTCAGCAATAATGAACTTCTGTAGCAGGGAATATCTTTCGGATCATTCGATACGGAATACAGCATGCACTCAGATCCGCATCGTGAACAATGCATCGACACCCTCGAATATGTATCAAGAACAGGGCCGTAATTCGTTGATTCGAGCATTACAGAAAATATGCGCAGGAACTCATCCACCCTTTTATATTCAAGTGGCTTTTCGCTGGAAAAAGGATATTTATTTTTTTCACTCATCAACTGATTTTTCCTCGATTGTGATAATTCATTTTTTCTCTACCTTTTTTTGCCGGAGTAACTCTCAGCCCTCATTTGAAACACGTATGGTTATTACTATTTTATACAGCATTGTAAGTATCAGAAAACCAACTGCGAATATACTCAAAGAAACCGCGATCTCCGTAATTGCAGGACTATACTCTGTAATTGATTCAAAGGGAGTAGGAATAAATCCCCCCACCACAAGCCCAAGCCCTTTATCAAGCCAGACAGAAAAGAACACCGCAATCAGGGATACCGTAAGCAGTGTTGTGTTTTCGCGCTTTGATTGAAACAGTAATCCGGCCAATCCCGCGACACCCAGCACAAGTGAAATTCTCATAAACCATACCAGAGAGCCGTTTCCAGTGAGACCGAAATAAAGATATTCAAGTGAATGCCGATGGGAGGGTATGCCGCTGTAATACGCAGTAAAGAATTCCAGAATAATGAAAAACAGATTAATAATGAGCGCATATATAACAATTCTTGCTACTGCCTTCAACTGCGGGATGCCGGGATCAAAACTGGTATATTTTCTTACAATCAGGCATAATAAAATCAATAATGACGGTCCCGACGCAAAAGCAGACGCAATAAACCTCGCCCCCATTATTGATGTCAGCCACAGCGGGCGCCCCGGCAGTCCGGCATAGAGAAATGCGGTAACAGTATGGATACTGATTGCCCAGGGAATTGAAAGATATATCAGCGGTGTGATCCACCCGGGGACAGGAACGCCTTTATATTCTGCACTTAATGCCGTCCAGGCAATGACAAGATTAAGTACCAGATACCCCAGTAATGCAACGGTATCCCAGAACATCAACGAATTCGGAGACGGGTACAGCAGAACATTAAGTATTCTAAAGGGCTGGCCCATATCTGCAAAAATAAAAAGCAGGCACATGAATACCGCAGAAACCGCAAGGAATTCCCCCAGTATCACAAGCCTGCCAAATTGCTTAATGTTATGAAGATAATACGGAATCACCACGACAACTGCAGATGCCGCGACTCCAACAAGAAATGTAAACTGTGAAATATACAGACCCCATGAAACATCCCTGCTCATCCCGGTAACAGCCAGACCTTCCTGTATCTGTTTCACATAAAAGAATATACCGGGAATCATCAATGCAAGAAGTCCTCCGATAAGCATCCAGTAATGCTTTTTGCCAGTTAATACTTTTTCAAGCATGTAATCCTCATATCAGATAATATATTTCAGGGTTTGTGCCGAGTTCCGCTTTGCGTCTGAGAACATGTTTCCCTTTCAGTGCGCGCCGTATCTCTGAACCGGAATCCGCGATATTCCCGAAGAGTATTGCCCTCTCAGTACATGCCTCAACGCATAGAGGCTGTTTCCCTGTATCAATACGTTCAGCACAGAAATTACACTTTTCAACAACGCCTTTTGTTCTTACCGGGTATTCAGCATTAATATCATTCCGCGATAAAATCCTGCGCGGGTCTTTCCAGTTAAAACTCCGCGACCCATAAGGACATGCAGCCATACAATACCTGCAGCCAATGCAGCGGTGGTGGTCCATCATCACAATGCCGTCAGCGCGCTTCCATGTCGCTCCGACAGGACACACACGGACGCATGGAGGATTTTCGCAATGATTGCACGCAACAATAACGTTCTGTGACCGCACTGAAGCATCTGTATATTCATTGGTGTTCTCCGGAAACACGCTTTCGAAGTCAGCTTTCCATATCCATTTTATTTCCCTGCGAATATCAGCAATTGCCGGAACATTGTGCCCCTTATTACACGCAGATATACAATCACTGCAGTCAGGTTTTCCGGCGCATTTCTTCATATCAATCAGCATTGCCCACCTGGTGTTCACATTGGACTGATCTGTCACAGAAATAATATCATCACCCTTAAATACTTTATACAGCATCCCGCCGGCAATTAATGACACCCCTGCTATTCCCGCTTTTTTCAAAAAGTCCCTTCTATTAATTTGCATGTGCTGTTTCCTCCGGGAGATTATGGCAATCCCAGCATGCCGGGTTTACATCCAGTCTTCCATGACAGCGGTC
>DAOSYC010000113.1:0-1079 GCA_035380905.1 Spirochaetota bacterium
GCGTTCGAGGCGGTTTCGTCTGCATCCTCCGGGGTGTTGTTGGGTTCCTTTTCCTCCGAACCTCCGGGAGAGATGTACAGTGTATATCGGCCCGAGCCGGATACACGGCGCACGGCAACATAACACCGGCCCGGGAGTGAACATGATACTGTATCCACCGGGGACCTTCCTGTTGCATTGCCGACCGGTGTGGAGTCATTAAATACCTGAAAGTCGAAGTTGCTTTCAGGGCCGTGGACAATGGTGAAGGAGGCATATTGGGTTTCCTGCCCGTTAAGGCGGTACCAGTCTGTTGTATCATTCTCATCGAGTGATCCGCGCAGCACAAGGACGCCGGTATGGTCTGCAGTGTCCCGTTCATTATTGGGCTCCCGTTCCGATGGACCCTGGGACCCTGTATCGGGAGTTGTATCTGTATCGACCCGTGAAAGTGCGATAACCCTGTCGGCCCCGTCATATGGTTCGGCAGGGTCTATAGGAACAAAGTACTGCAGGTCGCTGTACTGCTGCGGAAGCTGTCCCACGTTCCATGGGGGATAGGTCGTTTCAACCACATAGTAGCTGCGTCCCTGAAACTCGACCGCGCTGCCGTCAATACCGGGAACGCTGACACCCGCCATGGCATGGTGATACCGGTAGGAATCGAGGACCACCGCATTGAAGCCGCACTCGCGCAGCAGCAGGACCAGGAAGAGAGACTTCGTGTCGCAGTCGCCGGAACCGTTCCAGCCGAGGTTTTGGTGAATGGCCGCATCTGGCAGCGCTCCTTTGCCCGGTTCAAAGAGGACACGGGCCGGGGAATAAATCCCGACGCCTGGAGGTATTTCATACTGCATGTGCTGCACAAAGCGCACCAGGACATTGAGGAGCTGCATGTCATTGAGTCCCTGCTGTTCCTTGATCTGCCGGAACAGCGCAGCGAGCCGCCGCATGATCGGCCTGGAAAGCGCGTACATGTCGTGATAAATTCTCTGCCAGTATATGGGCAGAAAGTCCTTGTTCTTCCGGTCTATGCCGTGAATTGTGCCCTGCATGCCTTTGCCGGATTCATTGTCAATTGCCTTGAGGAGTTTTTCGGC
>DAOSYC010000113.1:1179-2698 GCA_035380905.1 Spirochaetota bacterium
CCCTTGAGAAGTTTCCCGACGCCGGGTTTCAGAATAAGCGCCATTGATATGATGAAGACCGCGAGAAATATCCCCACCGCATGGTTGTTCCTGCTGATTTCAGCGAATTCGTCGATTGACCGTGTGAGGCGGATAAATATCTGAATGGAAATCCAGAGCACCATGAACGATATAATGGCCGCAAGGACGAGGTGCCCCAGCATGATGCCGTAGATTTTCAGTTTGTAGCCGAGGGCGGTTTCCCCGGCAAAAAGGAAGATGTTGTTTTTGAACGCTTCCATCGCCGCTTCAACAGCTTCTGAGACAAAGAGCGCCACCGAAAAGACAATAGCACCATTGACCAGTGATACTGCGACATTGTTCAGACGGATCTCCTTCATGTCGTCAATGCCCCGGGTGAGGGCGTTAAACCCCTTCAGTACAAGAAAGAGCGTCATGGTTCCGAACACAAGGGACACCAGAACATATACCAGACCGTAAATAAACACATCAAGCTGTGTCGACATCGTAATCCTCCCCGCATCAATGTAGGCATAATAGTACATGAAAGATTTTGAATGTCAACACTAATACATGGGGCGATATCAGATGAAAACTGATTACAGGAAATGACAATAGCTACATTGATTGCTGGTATTATATTCCGGTCAGATCATTGATGGTATTGGAAGGGGGAGAGGCGATAACCATGGGGATGCTGCCGATATCGATGCGGGAGACACGGAGGGACTGTTCCGGTTCGCGTAGCAGTATACACAGCCGTGAGTGCAGGTCCCTGTGGCGCCGATATCCCGTGACGCAAGACATCCGCAGGGCGCATACCCGTGCTCTGATGAACGTTTCCGTGTGCCTTTACTTTTCAGCAGCGGCAGATCGGGAATAATTCTTTCGAGATAGTCCCGGGAAAGGCAGGCCCCCTGTTTCAGGGATGCCCTGTCTCCTTCACGGATTTCCGGAGAACAGCATATTTCGAGCGAGATACCGAATGAGTCCGCGATGTCCCGGAGAGAAAGGGCCAGTGTGATGAATTCACTGTATGACGGCATATTCAGGGAATCGCCCTGTTCACGGCATGCTGTTACGAGGGTGGTCCTTATTTTCCGGTACGGGCCGTCAATATGTGCGAGGGAAATAATGACGCGGTCAGTATTGCCGGCCCATATGTTCTCACAGAGGGAGGTGAAGTTCCTTTGATGCCAGACCGCGTTGATGCGGCCTGTTATTATTATGGGGTCATACCGCCACCAGAGAGACTCCTTTCCCAGCATGGAGCTGAGGGTTCGTATGGCATGGGCAGTGTCTTCAGGGGAGGGAGTATTCGTTTCCATCCAGCGGGGATATCCTGTCATTGAAATGAAGAATGCCTGCGCGAATCCGCGCTCCCTGAGTATGCCTGTGAAAGGAAGGAGTGCCGCGGGATTTTTGGTCCAGTAGTTCAACAGCAGCACATCTTCATTTTTCAGACTGATAAAATATGGCTTCCCGGAGAAAGGATTGGGAACATAGCACCCGCCCCGGG
>DAOSYC010000113.1:2798-11843 GCA_035380905.1 Spirochaetota bacterium
GAATGCTGGAAAATCAATAACAAATTCTCCAGGAGATAAATTTCCGGTGCAATTCTGAAATGCATCAAAATGTTTTGAATTATTAAATAGTTAATAAATAGTGAATAATATTATATATATGATATTATATTGATAATCGAACAAAAAACTATTATTATTGCTCATCATAACATTTTTTAAATATAAAATAGACCAGTAGTAAATACTGTGTTATTTTATATTATAATATATATTTAAAATAATGATAAAATATACATTATTGATATTAAAAATTAATTTTTTAAAAACATGTTGACGCATAGTATTATCATTTAAAAATGGAGATATGCAGTATAAACCCTTCACATTATCCAATTTCTTCAACACACATCGCACTATTACCACAATACTAACTATAATCGAGGAGGTAGATATGAAGCAGACAGTAGTTTTCTTAACTGCAGTACTTATTTCAATTATCTGCATTATTCCACCGGCACAGGCGGAAAGAATCGGCATAGACGCCGGAATTGAATACCGGAGCGAATATTTCTGGCGGGGCTTTTCTTTCTATGGCGGCGATACAAACAACCCCCGCGGGGTGTATTTTCCATGGATTGGTTTCGGTTTCAGTGATTTTTACTTTTCTGTATCAGGTGAAGTGGCTTCAGCAAGGGTTGCTGATAATCAACCGAATAATGTTGAACGTGGATGGTATGGAATTGATTACATACTGGATTTTAACAAAAAGCTTTTCAGTGAGTCAATTACACTGGGGATAAGGGCTGCATATTTCATGTACCCGAATTCACCCGACATCAATGAAGAGGTAAATGGTGAAGGGAAGGACTGGAGAAATGATTTCGCGGAAGCCGCGGCATCAATAACCGTAAACGCATTGCCTCTTAATCCTAAAATTCTTGTTTCATATTATTACAGGATAGATGACAGAGACGGTACTCAGGAAAACGCTGAAGATGTATATGCGCAGTTTTCTTTAAGCCACACATTTGGCCTTGCTCAAAACGCTTCGTTGAAACTTCACGCTTCTATCGCGTATTTTAATTATGCTTCTTCTGAACAATGGAACAGCCCTGAAGTCGGAGGGTATGGGGACGATTACAGGGGAATTAGTGATATAACTATCGGCATGAAACTTTCTGTTTCGGCAGATTCAGGTGTTACCGTATTTGGTTCATGGAATTATGCATATGTTCCTGACGAGGATTTCTATATGGCAAACTGGTATAAGGAAAAACATCATTACTGGACAACCTTTGGTGTTACATATTCCATATAACAGGAAGGGTATTACTCAATGATGGTTGAGGTGTTGGATTAATGCACATAAAACCCCATTCCTGTCAATAATACGGCAGGAGTGGGTTGTGCATTATATGAGAGGATATAATGGAAAAAATTAAATTAGAAGGTGTCACGAAGGTCTTTGGCAATCATCCCAAAAAGTCCTTTGCGAAATATAAACAGGGGATGACCCGTGATGAATTCAAGGAAAAAACCGGTCACACCCTGGGAGTATTGGATGCGTCATTTTCCATACATGAAGGGGAAAAGCTTGTTGTAATGGGGCTTTCGGGAAGCGGTAAATCAACCCTGCTGCGATGCATCAACAGGCTTTTTGAACCAACTGCCGGAAAAGTAATAATCGATGGCATTGATGTAACGGCACTTGAAGCTGAGGAATTACGATTATTACGGCAGAAAAAATTCGGCATGGTGTTTCAGCGGTTTGCGCTTCTGCCGCATCGAACAGTTCTTAAGAATACAGAGTTCGGTCTTGAGGTACAGAATATTGATGCTGCAGTTCGGGAGGAAAAAGCCCGTGAAGCCCTTGAACTGGTTGGTCTCAAAGGATGGGAGGATTCATATCCCAATCAGTTGAGTGGAGGGATGCAGCAGCGTGTCGGCCTCGCAAGGGCGCTTGCGGTTGACCCGGACATTCTTCTTATGGATGAAGCGTTCAGCGCCCTTGACCCGCTGATCAGGACAGAAATGCAGGATGAACTTCTTTCACTTGAAAGCAAGGTGAATAAAACAATACTGTTTATAACCCACGACCTTGATGAAGCGCTGAAAATAGGAGACAGAATTGTTATGATGAAGGACGGGAGGATTGTTCAGATCGGAACTCCTGAAGAAATTCTCATGAGTCCCGCCACAGAATACGTGGAGCGTTTCGTTGAAAATGTTGATATGACCAAAGTGCTTACCGCGAAAGATGTTATGGTAAAACCTGTCAGTATTTCGTACCCGAAAGATGGTCCCCGGACTGCTCTTCACAGAATGAAGGAGCGGGGGATCTCGAGTATTTTTGTTGTTGATAATGAACGGAAACTGAAAGGCATTGTTCTTGCTGAAAACGCGAAGGAATGTGTGGAGGGTTCTGCAAAAGATTTTGATTCGGTTATTGAAAAAATTGACGTTATGAAAGTGCAGCCTGATGCACCTTTGCAGGATATCCTCCCGAAGATCGCTGATATCCGGTACCCTATCGCTGTCGTTGATGATGGTGAAAAACTCCTGGGAGTTATTGTTCGGGGGTCGGTTATCGCAGGTCTCGCAGAAAGGGGGTCAATACAATGATTACTATACCTAAATTTCCGCTTGGTGAAGGCATTGAGTATGGAATTAATTATCTGACAGATAATTTTGCCTTCATAACTAAAGCGGTTTCTGCTGTAGTGGAAACCGGGATAGAGGGGTTGAACCAGGGGCTGATGTATATATCGTCGTTTTCTCCCCTCATATTAATTGCGGTGATTACTGTTGTTGCCTGGCTGGTGAGCACAAGGAGAATTGCAATCGGTTCGTTCCTTGGTCTGCTTTTTATATGGAACCTCGGCCTTTGGGAGGCCACTGTCTCTACATTCTCGCTTGTTCTTATATCGACCCTGATATCCGTTATGATGGGTTTGCCCCTCGGAATCCTTGCGGCGTTTTATGAGCGTTTTTACAAGGTGGTAATGCCGGTGCTGGACTTCATGCAGACGATGCCTGCATTCGTGTACCTCATTCCGGCGATACCGTTTTTCGGTCTTGGGCCCGTGTCTGCGGTTTTTACAACGGTTATATTTTCAATGCCTCCCGCGATACGTCTCACGTGCCTTGGAATACGGCAGGTGCCATTTGATCTTATTGAGGCAGCCGATGCTTTTGGCGCTTCAAGAATGCAGAAGCTGTATAAAATTCAATTGCCTGTAGCGACACCCACAATAATGGCGGGTGTGAATCAGACAATTATGCTTGCGCTTTCAATGGTTGTTATTGCCGCGATGATCGGTGCCGGCGGTCTCGGGGGAGAAGTGTGGCGTGCAATACAGCGCCTGAAGCCGGGTATGGGATTTGAAGCCGGGATAGCTGTTGTTATAATGGCGATAATCCTGGACAGAATAACTCAGAACATTAAGTCCAAACAATAACTACATAGTAAGGAGGGTAATCAATGTTTAAAAGAATTATTATGTGTACTGTTGTATGTATGTGTGCCGCAATGGTTGCGGTAACCGGATGTAAGAGTGATTCGAACACACCGAAGGGTGAAGTTGAACTTGTGTATGTGGAATGGGCATGCGCAACTGCTGCAACAAACGTGATGAAAGCAGTTCTTGAGAAAGCGAATTACAGGGTGAAGATTACGCCGGTCAGCGCCGCCGCAATGTGGAGCGCAACTTCTTCCGGCGATGTTGAGGGTTTTGTATGTGCATGGCTTCCGGGTACACATGGAAATTATCTGAAGCAGGTAAAGGGGAAAGTAGAAGACCTTGGCCCAAATATGACCGGGGCGAAAATAGGACTGGTGGTACCGAAATACGTTACTATCAATTCAATAACGGAATTGAAAGCTAACAAAGATAAATTTAATGGAAAAATAATCGGTATAGACCCCGGTGCCGGTATAATGTCCGCAGCTGAAAAAGCAATTAAAGAATACGGCATAGGATTTAAACTTATAGAAGGTTCCGGCGCAACAATGACAGCAAGCCTTGCTGACGCTGTTAAAAAACAGCAGTGGATTGTGGTTACCGGCTGGGCGCCTCACTGGAAATTCGCGAGATGGGAACTGAAGTTCCTTGAAGACCCGAAAGGTGTATTTGGCGGTGCTGAAACTATCAATACTGTAGTGCGCGTTGGATTGAAAAAAGACATGCCGGAAGTCTATGATATCCTTAATAAGTTTCAGATTTCCTCTGAGGACCTTCACACAATAATGTTGTGGAATACGGAAGATAATGCTGATGTTTATAAAAACGCAAAAAAATGGGTTGAGCAGAATAGTTCGAAAGTCAGCCAGTGGTTATAGATGAGTATGTAGCAGCGTGAAAGGGCCGCCGTCGGGCGGCCCTTTCTATGTTAAAAAAAGGCATGTGTGAAATATTTTTATTGAAATATATTTATTACTTGGCTATATTGCCAAATAGTAAATAACTGCATTGTATAAAAAAATAACAGATGATTTTTAAGAAGCAGGCAATACGAATTACCGTGGTACTACTTATATTATTTTGTTGTAATGTTTCAGTTCGCGGAGCAGAGTCGGAGTACAGGTCACTTTTTAAATTACAATATTATCCGGTCATACATGATGCTGACATTGTCGGGTTGTATGTAAAGGTTGAGGAGAGGTTCAGGTCTGGTGATCGTGTATATTCTAAACAGGTGTATGGATTGCCGGTAAGGATTGTTAATGGATTATCGGTCATGGTTTTTTATGCGAATAAGTATCTCATGGAAAATGAAAAACAGAAAAAATCGATATACGGGTTTGATGTGAATATGAAAGCAGTAACAAAAATGTTTTTACTGAAAGACAGAATTCGTACTGAATACCATGAGACTGACAGCTTCAATCGTTTCAGAAATGCAGTTGAGGCGGGAATAAAAATTCCATACGTGACAATGCTTTCATTATTTACAGGATATGAGTTTCGATACGACTCTGATCAGGAAAGGATTAATGTTAATGATATACTATGGGGTATACGGATTAAGCCCTCGCAATATATTTCGTTCAGATTGTATTATGACGATGAATTTAATAGAAGAAATAAAAGTTATTGGGAAAGGACAAATGCTTTTGGTTTTCAGGTATCAGTTGCGTTGTAGGTTCAGGGAGTTGATATTTTCACGATAGTTTTTGATATCATGGCAGCACAATTTATTATCATGAGGTATTTTATGAAGAAGATGGATGATGTGTTACGATCAATGACATTTGATTTTTTCGGGAGCGGCAGTCACAAGGTGTCCCCGTCAGCCCATATCTCGGACAGTGATGGCGTGGTCCTTGATGTACGGTCAAAGGAGGAATATGAGACAGTGGCATTTCCTCTCATTCATCATATTCCTGTCATTCATATTCCAATCGATGAGATTCCATCTCGAATAGGGGAAATTCCGAATGACAGGAATATCGGTACATTCTGTTCCTCAGGAGTGCGGGCGACAATGGTGTATTTTTATCTGCGGGCGCTGGGGTATGATAATGTACGGATTATTGAAGGCGGATATGAGGAGCTTGTATCGGAACTGAAACCGGGTAAGCTGTTGAAACAGATAAAGTCCTGATTATACGGGGAATAGTATTGAAATGAATAGTCTGGTGCTGGGTGTAATTATTTTTTTGATTGCTGTTCTGATGACAATGACCGGAAGAGGGGGAGGGAATTTTTATGTTCTTGCGATTGTTCTCTCCGGTGTATCAATGCATGAGTCTGCGGCAACGGGTCAGTTTATCCTGTTTGTATCATCGATTTCCGCGACACTGATATTCGGCAGGGATCGAATGGTAGAGTGGCGCCTTGTAATTGCGATTGGTCTATTGACAGCACTGTCTGCATTCTTTGGAGGGTATGTTTCGGATTATGTCAGTGGAAAGATGTTAAAATTTATCTTTTCATTTTTCCTGCTGATTGCAGCATTTTTGATGCTGCGCACGGTCGATGAAAAACAGGAAGATGAAATTACGAAAAAACCTGGTCACTGGTACCTGAAATCAGGTGACCATGAATACAGTATTAACCTGGGAATTGCGGTTCCGGTAATATTATTCACCGGATTTGGTGCGGGAATGGTGGGTGTTTCCGGCGGATCGTTTCTTGTACCCCTCATGGTGCTTGCATGTCGGGTCCCAATGAAAATTGCAGTAGGCACCTCAACGACCATGGTCGCGGGGACTGCGCTCATGGGATTTGCCGGACATGCGTTGTCGGGGCATTTTGTTCCCGGGTCAGCAGTGCCCCTTGCTGTTGCCGCGGCAGTGGGAGGAATTATTGGAGGTTCCGTTGCATTGAAAACAAAATCAGCTGTATTAAAAAAACTTTTCGCATACACCACAATGGCTGCGTCACTGATTATGGTGCTCAATGCGGTGTTGACCAATCCGTAAATGATGCTGCGAACAGTTGTATCATGCATATCAACTATGTGAAGAAGGAAATACATGGAACAGGGAAAACATGAACTATATGAAGCCAGAGCAAAAATTTTAAAGGCAATGGCGCATCCCAGCAGGCTCTTGATTATTGAAGAGCTGCAGAAACATGAAAGGTGCGTGAATGAGCTCACTGAGATGATCGGGGCTGATATATCAACAGTATCAAAACACCTCAGCGTATTACGAAATGCGGGGCTTGTCACTGACGAGAAACGGGGTAACTGCATTTATTATACCCTTCGTGTGCCATGTATTCTGGATTTTATGCAGTGTATTGAAGCAGTTCTGGAAAACAATGCCAGGGGCCATATATATCTTATGGATTGCTGCAGGCAGAAATAGTAATACCGTGGGCAATATTATTATATAATAGTCAACAACAGAAGATGGGAATAATAATAAATGAGAAAATACAGAAATATATGCAAATGCTGGTGGAAAGGGTGGTGAAGGGAGAATCGTTTTGTCGTTATTTGGCATATTTGCCAAAAAGAAAATATTCTCCGGGAGGCGTATAATGTTTTGGAAAAATGAATGGAAACCACTTGTCTGGATCACTGGAATATTTCTTATATTCTTTTATCTTCCAGTAGGAATGCCAAGATTTGATAACGCAGTAATGGAAGCATTGTATCTTGCACGATGGTATGCTGAAGAACATGTGCTGCTCTGTCTTGTGCCGGCTTTTTTTATTGCCGGCGCCATCGCCGTTTTCGTTAGTGAATCATCGGTAATGAAGTACCTGGGCCCCACTGCGAACAAGGTAATTGCATATGGAGTGTCTTCGGTTTCGGGATCAATTCTTGCGGTGTGCTCATGTACGGTGCTGCCGCTGTTTGCGGGAATTTACCGTATGGGAGCCGGCCTTGGACCTGCTACGGCATTTCTTTATTCAGGACCCGCAATTAATGTCCTGGCGATTATTCTCACAGCCCGTGTACTGGGCCTGGAACTGGGTATCGCAAGAGCGGTCGGGGCAATTCTTTTCAGTATTGTGATTGGACTTGTAATGCATCTGATTTACCGTAAAGAGGAAATTGAAAAAGCCAATGCAATGATGCACATGCCGGAACCGGAAGTTACGCGCCCGCTTTGGCAGAATGTGATTTATTTCGCTCTCATGGTTGGAATACTTGTATTCGCGAACTGGAGTAAACCGGAAGCGGTAACCGGCGTGTGGCATATTATATATTCTTTCAAATGGATTATTACCGCTGCGGCATCATTGAGCCTGGCATTGGTACTCCTGTTCTGGTTTGGACTGTCATGGTGGAAAATATTTCTCGCATCAGTTCCTGCTGCGGTCATTGCCCTTTTATTTCCACAGCACCCCATGATATCCTTTACCGTGGGAGTGATTGGTCTTTCCGTGATTACCAGCACTGCGGGTGGTGAAAATCAGGAATGGTTCAGCCAGTCATGGGGTTTTGCGAAACAGATACTGCCGCTTTTATTGTTCGGGGTATTGATTGCGGGACTGCTGCTGGGGCGTCCCGGTCATGAGGGAATAATTCCTTCTGAATGGGTAAGCAATGCAGTGGGAGGAAATTCTATCTGGTCAAATCTTTTCGCCTCCGTGGCGGGGGCGTTTATGTATTTTGCAACACTTACAGAAGTCCCCATACTACAGGGACTCATTGGTAACGGCATGGGGAATGGCCCGGCACTGGCGCTGCTCCTTGCGGGGCCCGCGTTGTCCCTTCCGAACATGCTGGTGATCAGGAGCGTGATGGGAACGAAGAAAACGGTCGTGTATGTAATGCTGGTTATAGTGATGTCGACTATATGCGGAATGATATTCGGTGCGATGTTTTGATAATGATATCGCACTGTCTGTTAACACCGATGCAGTCAGGAAAAGTACTATATATTTTGAGGAGAATCATAATGAAGAAGATTCAAATTCTGGGCACTGGATGTGCGAAGTGCAACAAGCTGCAGGAAATATCGGAGCAGGCGGCAAAGGAGCTGGGAATAGCATATGAAGTTGAGAAAGTTAAGGAACTGAATAAAATCATGGATTTCGGTGTTATGATAACACCGGCCCTCGTGGTTGACGGAGAGGTAAAAGTAGCCGGAAAAGTCCCGTCACTGGAAGAAGTGAAAAAAATGATTCAGGAATAATGGAGGCATGTCATGGCAGATTGTTGTTCAGGAGGTACGACGTTATTGTATGCGTGTTCAGGTGCTGCTGACCTTGGTGAGATATCTGATATGGTTGCACGGAGACTTCGAGACGAAGGGTTCGGCAGGATGACATGCCTTGCGGCTGTCGGCGCTGAACTTTCCGGTTTTGTGCAGTCAGCAAAGGGTGCAGATGTAAACATCACCATAGATGGTTGCGGTACAGCATGTGCGAGGAAAAATCTTGAAAGAATCGGTGTAACTCCGAATTCCTATATACTCACCGATATGGGACTTGTGAAAGGTGAAACACCGGTTACTGCAAAGATCGTGTCGGAAATCTGTGCAAAGATAAAAGACCCTTCATGTGCACCGTCACAGGCAGCATCTGCTGTAAAAGGGGGAGGGTGCGGTTGCGGATGCAGCGGCTGATTATTTTCTCAACGACCTGTAACTGACAATTTAAAAATGAGGATATCAATGAAGAG
>DAOSYC010000114.1:0-11754 GCA_035380905.1 Spirochaetota bacterium
GATTGAACAGGTGAACAACCTGTAGCAGTTCCGGTCTTCTGTACAGTATCCGGTGATCATTCGCCGGTATAACAATGAAACACGATATCCCTTTCCCGGTTTCGGGGGAGGGATGTTTTTTTATAAAGGTTTCCCGGACCTGCCGGGATCTCGCGAATTATATAGTTATAATATCCCTACTGTGTATGTTTTCACATCAGATAAATATCATTTGACATCTTCATGAAAATCTGTTTCTTTATGACCAGTGGACGTATCTTGAGAAAGAACAGGGCTGATTATAATGAATACAATCATCTTTAAAACAAAACTGCTGAAATTATTCTGCTATGCAGTCGTTGTGCTGGCAATATCCGCCTGTTCCATGCAGGAGGAGCTCTTTGACCTGGCCGAAGGTAGCAATGCAATTGCCGCCCTGGGGTGGGACGGGTCCACGGTGAAAGTTATAACAGTCGAGCCGGACCAGGATTATATCCGTTTTCGCGATACAAGTGTTGCACTTGCCCCGCCGAACGGGAGCATTAAAATATCGGGTAACAAAAAAATATGGTTCCTTGTAGGGGGTAATGTATACAAATGGGACAATCTCGACAGCTCGCCGATGTTAAGTAAAACGCTTACATTCCCGGGAGCATTCTGTGTTTTTGATGACGGCAATGCGCTGGTTCATGATGTCAGTGATATTTACAGTTCCGCAGACGGATGGGCTGCTTCACTTCAGTTGATCACATCAGCATCAAGCTTTTCATCCGACCTTGCGTTTTCCTCAGATGGAGGAGGGTTTCTCATAGATTATTCCACTTATTCAATATATTCCATTACGTCAAGTTCCTGCACAAGTTATTCGTCGGCGGGTTTTACTCCTGCTCTTTCCGGTACGATAATGTTTTTCACACGTGTAGATGGCGAGTTTTTTGTGGGGACAACTAATAGTCTTTATAGAGACTTTTACACAAACGGCACAGGGTTCCTGCAGTTGGCTACCGGTTTTAGCGCAGCAAACACATTCAGGCTTTCTTTTGCAGTGATTAGCCATGATCTCCAATATGTCGCGTATCAGACAGGTGCAGGGGCAAATATAGTTGTGGACCGCATTGATAACGGCGTTATTACACAGGTGGCCACAATAGGTGAAACAGGCGATGCCTATGTATCACTTGAGCATTATAAGGGGAATAAGTTAGTGCTCGGCATTGGAGGAACTACTTCCACGGCGAAGGGGCTTTATGTAATTGATGGCGAAAATAAAACATTCAGGCTAATTGATAATACATGCGAGATATATGATCTCTGCAGAATCAGTGAATAAATAATCAGGACAGTGTCATGAAGAAACTCGGTACACGGGGCCTCCGGTGGCTCAAGATTGCGCATCTTTTTTTTGTATCACTATGGGTGGGGGGCGCGATCAGTCTTCTTATTATATTTTTTCTCGCCCGCCCCTCCAGCGGCGATGAGCTCTACGCGGTAAATATGGCGCTGAAACTCGTCGATGATTTTGTCATCATTCCCGGCGCAAACGGGTGCCTTCTTACGGGACTTGTGTACGGTATCTGGACGAAGTGGGGATTTTTCCGGCACAACTGGCTGAAGGTGAAATGGGTAATGACCGTGACGCAGATTGTGTTCGGCACGTTCTGGCTTGGCCCCTGGCTCAACGGGAACGCGGCAATTGCTGCGGCAGAGCGCCTCGGTGCGCTGCAGAATCCGGTGTATATTCATAACTATACGATGAACGCATTCTGGGGCCCCCTCCAGGTTTCCCTCATCCTTGTGATGGTGTGGATATCTGTGGACAAGCCCTGGAAAGGGAACACGAAAAAACAGGGTACAGGGGGCGGTTGATATCGCCCTGTGCCATTATATCGGCCCCTATGAAAAAAAATAAACATTCCCACAGGCCCCATCGTTTTGATCTCTCACGTGACGTTGAGTGCAGTTTCGGATCACGGGCCGCGTCCTCCGCGTGCGGGGAACTGTTCCTCAACAGATATGATTCCGGCGACATTCTTGATATCCTTGATGATGTGGGTCTCACCGCGCACCTGAAGGGAAAGGGGTTTACAGGGGCTGCTGTTGATATCGACCGGGACGACGCCGGCATACATCATCTCAGGCTGTATGGTGATTATATCGACCGCAAAAATCTTCTCATTACCCTCCGTATTTCAGAATTCCCCTACATCCTTGACAGGGCCACATTGACGGGAGCACGGGGCGCATTGCAGATGCAGCTTTTTGTACTGGAGTGGCTGCAGTCCGGAAACCCCCGTGAGCAGTTCGGTGAGAACGATGTGCCCCTGCCGGGTCAGGATATCCCGCCCCTCGGCGCGGTGCCGTACCTTATGGAGGTTCTGCGGCGGTTCGGTGTAATGGAACACAAAGATGGTATAATGGATACCCCGGCGCACCTCCACGGGGCTGTGATGTACTCACGGGAATTCCTGTTTGTTGATCCTGTCCATGAGGGCATCCTGAGGGCCCTCGTACGGGATCTTACTACATATGGACTTTGTGATATGTCCTGGGGTATGGCGACGGGAACTATCATTGAAACAAATTCAGGGCTGCGGCAGCGTTTTAATCCGTCGCAGCAGATTTTCCCGCTATCTGTTCTGTCAAAACGATACTTCAATTCCTTGCGGTACAGAAAACGGGTGCGTGACATTATGAAGAGAAAGCGGTTTGTTCTGGACGAACGGGAAATGGTGCGGAAACGTACGGAGATGCTCAGGAAACGGAAAACATAATGATTCTGCAGTATTGTTCTTTTTCTTGTCCGGGTGTAGTACATGCTGTACTTTTTTAATGGTTGTTCCTCTTGCAGGGATGAACCGGCAGTGTAAAAAAACTGAGATTGCTTTTTTCGTTGATGAAATACATGATTTACGGGAGTCACCATGAATGGATATTTTTGTAGAGGACTCATTGTACTGCTGCTGGCGGGCGCCTGTGTCCTGAGTCTGAATGCGGAAGAACCGGCCTCCTTCGTGGTGCCGGAAACACGATATGGCCAGCATATACTCCCTGATGAGAAGTCCCTGAGGAACTGGAAAGTATACTCCACGCCCATAGTGCTGGACCGTGAAACCCTTGTGAAAGCGGTATACAGGAATGATACGCCTGAAGCGGCGGCGGTTTCTTTCTTCTCAAGCATCGCGAAAGGCAACCGGGAATACCTTTTACTGTTGTCGCCGAGGATCAGGCCGGAAATAAAAAAATCAATTGCAGTGCACAGTAAAACAGAAGGGGAATCATTCCGGAAAGTACAGATATTCGCGAAACTTGAAACAGATGTCGCCTTGACACTCGAGAAAACGGAAGGGTCATTTCTCGCGAACAAAGATGACATGGGCAAAGTGGTGAAACACTTCGGACCGTTCAATGTCGTGATATTTTTTGAAACCCCTCCCGGGGCTGAAGACGGATTTCTTCTGCTTGCTAAGGAGAATACTGCCTGGAAAATCCTTGCTGTTACCGGCTGGCTCTACAGACCGGGCGGGCATAAATAACAGTTTTGAGATGAAACAGGTCTTTTATTGCACCCCATATGGTTTTCATTCCTCATGACGTAGCGTTCATTGCATTCCAATTGACGTGTAACTTTTTTTGTCATACAATACATCAATTGAGAAATTCAGTTTTCATGTACGATGTATATGAGTCCGGCGTATCCGGATATCTGATTCAGTAAATGGTGATATTATTGCGTTTTCATGTATTTCCCTCCGGGGAATCCATGAAAACAAATGATCTCCTTGTCCTCCTCGCCCGGGCAACCTTCTGTGACATCCATAGCGGTTGTCCGGGTTGAAGTGCCACAGGAATTAGTGGAGCGGCAGGGTGTATATTGTTATCACAAGATCCCCTCTGTGGTATTCCTCCGCAGCCTGGCGTATTGCCAGTGCTGCGGAGTTTTTATTTCATACGATTCTGCCGCGACTTAATTGTAAATTCCCTTATAAAATATCGGACACAGGAACGTAGTAGTTTTAGAGCGTACGAGTATGAGGCAGGTGGTTGTTAACGCGAGTGTATGGTGTCGTTGTGTTTTTTCTGCAAGCGGACATATTTTTCCAGATCTTCGGGAGACAATATAGCTTTTTCAATGAAATACTGCCCCAGGGGTTTCTGCATCTGGCGTTGTTTCCCAAGGATAGCCATATACTGAAATTGCGTAATATATTCGTTGCGCAGCGCATATTCCCCGAATTTTTCACGAAAACTTCTTTTCTTCAGGATATTTTGTATATCGGCATGGGTAAGGATTCCCCACTCCATTGCGATCTGGCCGAATGAAGGCCGCTGCTTCCGCTGCCATGCAACAGCGTCAAATAACGTCTGCAGGGAGATGATGTGGTTGTAAAAAAGAAATTGTCCAAGCATAAGCTCGGTCTCCGGTATATGGAGATTATATCTTTTGCCGGGGGGTTCCTTGCGGCGGTTTGACCAGGTTTTATTGAAATTACGGTAATATTGCGCGGTGGAGGATCTGGTCTTTTCGGAAAAATTATTTCTTCTTCCCGGTGACTGTATGTTGGCAAGGATGTATTCGTTTAGTTTATTATAGGCGGTATTTATTTCTTTAAACCGTTCAGTAAGTTCCTTTTCGGGAAGCCCCAGGATCTCTGCACGGTCAGGGTGTACCTCAAAAACACGTTTTCTATATGCTTCTCTCAGCTTGGATTGCTCCAGGCAGTATATAAATTCTCCGCTTATCCTCGGATTCGCAGGGAACAGAACGTTGCATGCGTCAAGTATTTCAGGTTTTAATAGCATTTACCTGTGTTCCCTCATATTTGATCTGAAAAAAACCGGATGCATTTTCTCCCGGTTACATAATTGATATAAAGACAAAGTATCTCCCATAAGGATATATTTCGAGCATTTTTTCCTTTAACTGAAGTAAAACATATTATGGAAAGGGGAAAATAATGAGGTGTTAATTCTTTACATGTATCAAAGATGCCATATAAAGCCCGGCACGGATTTTATTGGTTGTGAACGATAAAAACCCGTGCCGGACATATCGGCTGCTGTAAATCATATATGATGTTGCGGTCACAAGACCTGATCAAGATCACTCTGTCCGATAATGTGAACATGCATTTTATCGTCTGAACCAATACATGCTTTCATGACATTCTCGGCATCTTCAACAGTATATATCTGCAGGGAATCCGGAATCACAACCCGGAGTCTGTTGAAGCCGGCGGTGTCACGTTCACTTTTCCCGTATTTAACGACCGCAGACAGTGTTTTACTGAGGTTCCCGTCCGGGATTGGTTCGGTAATATACACAAGGAGCCGGTTCCCGATATTGATTCTCTTCCGAAGTAAAATATCGCCTTTAATTCTAATGTTGTCTTCAGTCGAAATTTTCCTGAATACCTCTTCTTCACATCCGCATCCGAGAGCGTTACGTGCAAAAAGTTTTATCGCATCATGCATGACCATTATTAATACAATACCTCCTTTTCGGGAGAGTGTAGATTGAAAATGTGTTAAACGCCGGGATATTTTCTGTCTGCCGTTTAATGATCGCAGGCATTCTGTCCCAGAACCAGTGAGTTGTTAAGAAAATGTTCAACGACCTCCCTCGGTTCTGCTGAAGGAGCACCTGTCACAACCTTAATGTTGAATTCGTTGAATATTCCCTGTGCCCGGCCTCCCATGCCTCCGGCAATGATGCAGTGTGCACCTTTTTCGGCAAGCCATTTGGGGAGGATTCCCGGTTCATGGGGCGGCGGTGTTAAAAATTCTTCTCCAAGAATTTCCTTTGTTGTTTCATTTACTTCAAGTAATGCAAATTGTTCACAGTGTCCAAAATGCATACAGAGTCTGCCCTGTGCAACTGGAATTGCTATTTTCATTGTTTGTTTCCTCCGTTTTTGTCAGTAATTGTTTTGATTGTATCCACGATGTTTCGAAACGGCGCAACGGCGCCGGATTCTCCGAGAGAGAAAGGAGTACCGGAGTCCCCGTTATCGGAAATTCTGGTGTCAATCGGAATGCTGCCGAGAAAGCGGACATCCATCTCAGCAGCCATTGTTTCACCACCGCCTTTGCTGAAGATGTTAACGGTTTCACCGCAATGAGGGCATGTGAAGCCGCTCATGTTTTCAACAACACCGATTACAGGCATCTTAAGGCTTCTGCAGAACGATATGGATTTTCTGACGTCCGCCAGGGCAAGGTCCTGAGGAGTTGTTACGATAACCGCCCCGTCCGCATTTTCAATCATCTGGCATACGGATAAGGGCTCATCGCCGGTGCCGGGAGGTGAGTCGATTATAAGATAATCAAGTTCTCCCCATACAACGTCCTTAAGGAATTGCCGGATTGCGCTGAACTTCAGGGGGCCGCGCCAGATTACCGCATCATCAGCATTCTGAAGCAGAAATCCGATTGATATTACCTTCAGGTTTTCGTTGTACTCGATGGGGAAAAGTTTTTCGTCGCCATCTCCCGTGAGACGTTTCCCTTCAAGGTGTAAAAGTGTGGGAATGCTGGGGCCGTGGATGTCTACATCGAGAAGACCAACCCTGGCGCCCTGTGAAGCGAGAGTGGCAGCAAGATTTGCGGCAACAGTGCTTTTCCCGACACCTCCTTTTCCTGAAAGTACCACAATTTTATGTGTAATCAGGTCGAGGTTTTCTTTCAGCTGCTGTGCTGCCTCCTGTTCTTTTTCCTGCTTGGTTTTAACGGCATTTTCACCATTGTTTCCGTTCGTGAACATTAATATTTCCTCCATGCTCGAGCTTATAAAAAAAAGATTTATTACTAATGATTACCCGTATCACAGGTCAATCAAATATTTTTGAGACATATATGCCATACACAGGTGCGCCATGTTACAATTTTTTTTCCAGGGATTCCCACATTGACATTATTTCCCTTGCTGCGGGATTTTCAGGGGCATATTCAATTATACTTTGTGCTGCGATCTGTGCTTTCGTGATCTCCGCGTCATACGGTATTTTCCCTACCACAGGGATATTGTTCGCATTACAGAATTCTTCTGTTTTCCGGGTGATATCAGAATTGAGGTCGTATTTGTTGATGCACACACATGTGCGGATTTTAAAATGCCCCGTAAGTTCTGCAACGCGCTCCATGTCATGAAGTCCTGATACCGTGGGCTCTGTTACAATAAGCACAAGAGAGGCCCCTGCTATTGAGGCAATAACAGGGCACCCTATCCCCGGAGAACCATCAATGATCATAAGAGAAAGATTGTCTGCTTCAGCCGCTTTCTTCGCTTCATCTTTCACCCTGCTGACAAGTTTTCCGGAATTGTCTTCAGCAATGCCCAGTTTCGCGTGGATTAGCGGTCCAAAGCGTGTGTTGGATATAAACCATTTCCCGGATATTTTTTCGTGCATGGTAATGGCATCAGCAGGGCAGAATCTGGCACAGACACTGCATCCTTCGCAGCCGGTTCTGCTGACTGCATATTTATCACTAATGGCGCCGAATCTGCATACTTCGATACATTTCCCGCATTCAATGCAGGTGTCTTTATCCAGCACCGCAATACTGCCGCCGGAGAACTCCTCTGAAAACTGCACATCCGGATCAAGTATTAAATGTAAATCCGCAGCGTCTACATCGCAGTCCGCAAGTACCTTGTTTCCCGCAAGTGCTGCCAGTGATGCCACAATACTTGTTTTCCCTGTGCCGCCTTTACCGCTTATGACAACTAACTGCTTCATTGCGTCCTCCATGTTTCGAGAGTGCGGATGCCGGCGGATTCCAGTATTTTTTCCAGCACGTCGGGATAATTCTGAATAAAAAAATCCGCGAATTCACCACGTGAATATCTTTCGGCGATTTCACGGGAATCCGGTATGTGACTTATTATATGTATATGTTCGTCATTGCAATACTTTACAACTCTGTCATCCCCGATATCAGCTCTATTGATGACAATACCAAAGGGGATTCCAAGTTCACGGGCCATGTTTACCGCCAGCACGAGGTCATTAAGGCCGAAAGGAGTCGGCTCGGTAACAAGCACAAGGTAATTACAGCCCTGTACTGATTCTATAACAGGGCAGGATGTACCCGGGGGGGCGTCAATTATATTGATGCTGTCCGGCATAATATGCTTTTTCACCGCCTTGATCAGAGGAGGGGTTATTGCTTCGCGCACCCGTAATATTCCTCCAACGTATTGAATGTTGTCAATGTATCCTTCTTCGGTGGTTCCAATTTCCTTGTCTGTCTCGGCAATCGCTTTTTCCGGACATACCAGCATGCATCCTCCGCATGAATGACAGAGGTCAGGAAACACGAGAGGTTCCCCTTTGATCAATACAATCGCATTGAACATGCAGATTTTCTCACATTCCCCGCATCCGTTACATGACTCCTTATAAACCCGCGGGACAGGTACATACACGGTTTCCTTTACGGAAATATCCGCCTGAATAAACAGGTTCACGTTCGGCTCGTCAACATCGCAATCGAAAAGGTTAACGGGGACCCCCTTTGATGATATGTATGATGAGAGCGCAACGGACAATGTTGTTTTACCCGTCCCTCCTTTTCCGCTTGCAATAGCAATGATCATGTATGGCTCCCGAATAATTTTTTCAGTATATATGCTGCAGCCTGTACCGGGAAGGAAGAAGTGATGTCCGTCCCTGGAATCTTCGGGACGGACATCACTGAATTGTTAGTTACAGTCCTTCCACATGCTGTCTTACATCGCATTATTATGTGAACGCTGAACCAGTCTGTTACTATTGGTTACATATCCAGAACTGTATTGCATGTATCCCGCAAACAGATACATGCAGGCTTGAATCTTTCTACCAGTGTCCTTCGACATTGGCGTTTGAGGCCCTGGAAAGGCCGCCCTCTTTATACTTCGTAATAGCATCACGTACTGTTCCGGCGGCACCGCAGAATATTTCTATGGAGGCTGAATTCAGCGTTGCAAACGCTTTCGGCCCTACATTACCGGTTATCAGCACTGTTGCCCCCGAATCAATGATTCTTTTAGCCGACTGAATTCCGGCGCCCTGCATTGCAGAGAGGTTCTGGGCATTGTCTTCGTATGTGAAAGAATTTGTTTCATCATCAAAAATTAAAAAACCTTTTGCCCGGCCAAAACGTTCATCAACCGGACTTTCAGGAGTATCTCCCTGTGTTGATACTGCGATTTTCATGTGTATCTCCTCGTTAATTATTGTTCGTATAGATCCCGTATTTCAGAATAACGCGGACAACGACCATATTTGCACCCGGGACCCCTTTTTCTCCATTTGCATCCCGGCATTGCATATTTATCTATCTGCAGGGAGTCGGTTATACAGGCCTGCACAACTTCAGTTACATCGCCAATTATTCCCGGTATAAGCACAATGTCCCTCGAGTTGATTGAATCCATGAGATATTTACTGATTGCGCTGCAGATTATCAGGTCAATGCCGTGTGAATGCAGTTCACTTATTTTCTCTGTGGGGTTGCTGACAGTAATATGAAGCAGATTCTGACGTACTATATGGTCCTTTTCTGTTTCAAATAATACAAAACTGACTGCCACATCAAAAAGAGGCGCCACTCTGTTGTTGAATACTGGAACTGCTATTCGTTTCATAGTTGTATGTAATGCAGAATTTATGCCGGAATTTAAAAAAGAAGGAGATTCGTGCGGAAGAGTGAATTATTTTTATAGTCTTCAATGTAAAAATGCCATCATGTACGGAATCAGCAACATATTTCTCACCTTTGTGATGGCAATAAATTCTCTGTAATGGAATTTTTTTGCATTGAGGAAGTATTATATTGCAGATTGCCAAACTGTATACTGTAATCAATTGCAAATTGCAATTATAATGATAATAACTATTAGAGATATTTCGTTTTTTAATCGCAGAGTACCTTCACTAAAACAATAATGCAGATTGTATCATCACGGTGGAAGTGATGTTTCTTGTTACAGATGATCTGGTGGGGGCGTATCGTCTGTATAGATAGTAAAATAATTGTCCAGGGAAACAATTTCAAGGAGAAACAGAATATTCTTGTTGGGATTCATCAGAGAAAAATACCCCTTGCGTGCGTCCATTTCTTTTTGTGCGGCAATGAAAATTCCGAGCCCGGTACTGTCCATGTAATGAAGATGTTTCAGGTCGAATACTATACTGGGTGCATTTGAGTGAATCAGGGTAAAAAAAGAATCTGAGAGCTGTTTAACGTTATCTTTGTTGATAAAACCGTCAATTTCAATTATTTTATGGGGACCGTTGTTCTTTATTGTTATATCCATGACGGGTATATTGACTCCTGTTTGGATTTTCCGGTACCCCCGGCAACAGGTCTGCGGCATGAGATGAACAATGGTATTCAGGACTGATGAAGATACATCTCCTCGAATTCCTCTTTTGTGATTATTGAGAAGACGTCCTGCAGTTTGTATGTTGCAAAAAGTTTTCTCATGCTGCTGTTCATATCATAAAAAACAAGTTTAATGTTTCGGTGTGCGGCGTTGTCGTTGAGCCAGATTAGTTTTCCCAGTGCAGATGAGTCCAGGTATAGAATTTCTGCACAGTTTATGCCTATTATTTCAGGGTTGTGTTCCATCTGCTTATTCCATTCACCTTCGACGCGGTGAATATTTTTATAGCTGAATTCGCCGGCAAGATAGAGAATAGACACATTCCCTTTGTTCTCGGTATTAACGTGCGCGGATGTTCGTCTGAATGTCATTGTAACGGGCTGCCTTATGTTCCAATTGAATAGGTTTCTTCGAAATCAGATTTTGTTGAAAATGTAAAAAAATCCTCCAGGCGGGAGATCGTAAAAAGATTTTTAACAGAACGGTTCGGCTCAAGGAGTATAAGCGTGATGCCCGATTCATGAGCATCGTTACGAAGTTTGACAAGAACTCCTATTGCGACTGAATCCATGTGTGCGATATCAAAACAATCAATTGCAACAGTTTTCGGATTGCGGGAAAGAATCTGCTTCCAGAGCGCTTCCAGTTCATCTGTATTTTCAGAGAAGAGACTCCCGCTGATACCAAGAACAAGGACATCTTTATATGCATCAACATGCAGTCTCATTATAGCATTTCTCCCTGAAAGTTGTATTATAGTGTTTCATAAATGTTATTTTGTCAAGTAAAACAGGTATAACTGATGAACTCATGGTCCCTGTCGATAAAAAAGCTGGAAGAAAATCATGGTTTTTTGTACGATATCAAAAAATAATAAGGAGAAGTGAAATGCCATTATTTGAAATTAATAACAGAATACCCGTTATAGGAGAAGGCTCCTGGGTTGCTCCTACTGCGGAAATAATCGGGGATGTGAGGATTGGGAAAAACTGCTATATCGGTTTCGGGGCGATATTACGCGGTGATTATGGTACCATAATTATCGGGGACGAAACCGCTGTTGAAGAGGGTGTTATAATCCATGCGCGGCCCTTCGGAACAACTGAAATAGGGAAACGTGTCACCATCGGACATATGGCGATGATTCACAATGCGACGATACAGGATAATGCTGTGATCGGTATGCAGGCGATGATATCTGATTTCTCCACAATTGGTGACTGGGCAATTATCGCGGAGCAGGCCCTCGTTAAAAGAAACCAGGTGGTTCCCGGAATGAAGATATTTGCAGGGGCCCCGGCAGTCGAAAAAGGTGATGTCCTGGACCGGCACAAAGAGGAATGGACGCTCGGGAAGCAGATATATGTTGACCTTACAACGCAATACCGAGAGACGTTGCGGGAGAT
>DAOSYC010000115.1:0-11727 GCA_035380905.1 Spirochaetota bacterium
CTTTTGCATCAAGAAGCACTGTGCCCGCTGGTACTTTCCCGGCTTCTGTTTCATCAAGAAGGAATGGCCGTATTACAGCATGAGGACATACATATGCACACTGGTTACATTGAATGCAATTCTCAGGAAGCCATTCCGGTACATTAACCGCGATACCACGTTTTTCGTAAGCAGCAGTACCTGGAGGGATTGTACCGTCCGCGATATCTACAAATGCGCTTACCGGGAGCAGGTCACCCTCCTGCCTGTTGATCGGATTTGCAATTTTCTTTACAAATGCCATTGTCGGAGACATATCATCATCTTCGACAGATTTGATTGTTTTCCAGTCTTCGGGCACTTCGATCTTTACTATATCTTCTCCACCACGATCTACCGCTGCATAATTCATCTTTACAATATCGTCACCTTTTTTCCCATATGACTTTTTAATCGCATCTTTCATCTGTTTTTCTGATTGCTCATAGGGGATAACATTTGCAAGTTTAAAGAATGCAGCCTGCATAATTGTGTTGGTACGTGTTCCGAGCCCGATCTCTTCAGCAATTTTTGTTGCATTAATGATGTAGAAGGATATTTCTCGCTCTGCAAGAATCTTCTTCATCCTGTCCGGGATCTTCTGTTTTGTTTCTTCAGCATCCCATATACTGTTTAAAAGAAATGTGCCACCTTTCTGCAATCCTTCAAGCATATCGTATTTGTAAATATAAGCGGGGACATGACACGCGACAAAATTCGGGTGTATGATAAGATATGTTGAACGAATCGGACTGTTGCCGAAACGAAGGTGGGACACTGTTATGCCGCCTGACTTTTTTGCGTCGTATGCAAAATATGCCTGAGTAAACATATCAGTTGTTTCACTGATAATTTTCATTGAGTTTTTATTGGCACCAACAGTACCGTCAGCGCCGACACCGTAAAATTTTGCTGAAAATGTACCCTTTGGCACCATTCCAATATCTTCTTTGACTGGAAGTGAGGTAAAGGTCACATCATCTACAATACCAATAGTAAAATTGTTTTTGGGTTCCGGTAAAGACAGGTTTTCATACACTGACAGGAGTTGGCCTGGAGTTGTATCTTTCGAACTTAGTCCATATCGACCGCCAACAATAACAGGTCTTTTTTCCTGTTTGTAATAGATATCACGAATATCCAGATATAATGGATCACCATTAGCGCCTGGTTCTTTTGTTCTATCAAGTACTGCTATCTTCTTTACTGTAGCTGGAATTGCCTGAAGAAGATATTTCTCAGAGAAAGGTCTGTAAAGGTGTACCGCAACCATACCTACTTTTTCACCCTGAGCAATGAGGTAATCAACCACTTCCATAAGAGTTTCAGTAACACTTCCCATTGCAATTACAATGCGTTCCGCATCAGGAGCACCATAATAATTAAATGGATGATATTCTCTGCCGGTTAAGTTTGTAATCTCTCTCATATAGTCATTAACAATATCAGGTATATTGTCATAATATGTATTAGCAGCTTCTCTCATCTGAAAGAAAATATCAGGATTCATTGCGGTTCCCCTGGTTACCGGGGATTCAGGATTAAGTGCATTTTTTCTGAATTCATCAATTGCATTGTGATCGACAATTTTTGAAAGGTCCTCATAATCAATAACATCAATTTTCTGAATTTCATGTGAAGTTCTGAAGCCGTCAAAAAAATGCAGAAACGGTATCTTGCTCTTAATTGCGGCAAGATGGGCAACACTGGCCAAATCCATAACCTCCTGAACACCACCACTTGCCAGGAAGGCAAAACCGGTTTGACGGGCTGAATACACATCAGAATGATCGCCGAAAATTGATAGCGCGTGAGTAGAAAGTGTACGTGCAGATACGTGAAAAACAGCAGGTAAAAGTTCGCCTGACATTTTGTACATATTTGGGATCATAAGCAGCAGTCCCTGGGATGCTGTAAACGTGGTACTTAATGCGCCTGCCTGAAGAGAACCATGAAGTGCCCCGGCAGCTCCTGCTTCAGATTGCATTTCAATGACATTTACCCTGTTGCCGAATATATTTTTTCTTCCATATGCAGACCACTCATCAACATGTTCGGCCATTGAAGATGATGGAGTGATTGGATAAATTGCTGCCACTTCTGTAAAGGCATACGCTACATGTGCAGCCGCCATGTTTCCATCCATAGATTTCATCATTTTTTTGTTGGACATGTAAACTCTCCTAAAAATTTTATTTTCGATAGTAACTAACGAAAATTTAATTGTTCATTACCATAAAAAAATAATACGTTATAGTATGAAACAGTAATGATAATTACTGGAATTTCTTATTTCCACAATATAAAAATAAACAAAATACCTCATAATATGCAACAAATAGCACTTTTTAAAATTAAACAAAAAGTGGCAATTCTTTTTTTTAATAAAATAGTAAAGTTACCGTATATACAAATAATTTCACGTCCGGAAAGATAAATGATTTATGAAAAGTAAAAAATTATAAACCGTATTAACCAATTATTTGTTGACGCAGTTAGAAATAATTGAATACATTCTATAACAGTATACAAAATTAATGACTTTTCGACAAGCTACTTTTTTAAAAGAAAATGCGAACAGATCTAAACAATTCTCAAAATAATGAATACCAGGTTTTCTGGCAGAATAATCTACAGAAACTTGAAGAGATAAATATTCGCATTGAGAAAATACTTATAAGGCTCGAGAAGCAATATATTGAGTTTGACAGTGTGTATGACCAATTGAATTCAGAACTGGACATGCTTTCATCAATATATTCAAGCTTCAATAACCTCCTTGGTCTGGATTACCTTTTGAAATTAAAATCCCTTTTAAATGATTACAGGAAGCGGTATACCCATGATAGTATTCGTTTTAATGTATTGTTTTTCCTGCACTCAAAAATAAAGGAACTGCGTGACGAAAGTTTCAGTAAATTTCCAGAGTTGACACACTCCGAAATAGTATCACCCGTGGATACAAAAAAATATGCTCAATCACTGGCAATGCCGTTCAAATGGATTACGTTTAAGAGAAATGGGTCATGGTTTATTACCGCTTTTGATTCTATAAACGTATTAAAGATTGAAAAAGTATATCATGCTATTATCGAGGAAGGTGATACAAGTTTTATTGCAGTAAATGGAAAGAACATTGAGATAATTGATTTACTGAATTCATATCGAAAAGAAAATAAGGAAAGACCAAACTATTTCGTATTCGTCACAAGAGGGGGTAAAACTTCCTGTTATGCAGTTCACCGCATGGGGAAACGACTATTTGCCAAAAGCGATATAATGTCAAAGAAATTGATTAAATATAATACGTTACCGCACCACGCAGGTCATTTGCGTATTTTCGGCAATAATCATATATATATATCATAAAGTATATTTCCTGATTTTTCACACAACATCATCGGCTTTCCCGAGAAAATAGAGAGACTTAATCTCTTCTGCTGAAATTTTTCCCTCTTGAAGAATATTAAGTGAATTATTACGTATATCAATGTATGTCGGCAGCGGATGTTTTTTGCAAAGCTCATCAACTATTACAATAAGATCAACTGACTCTTTAAAATACTTAATAATATCGCGTTTTTTATACACAACATTATGATTATCGAAAAGAAGGATAGCACTCTGAATAATAGTACCTGCCCTTTCTATGATATCAAGTGAAAATTTATTTTTCGGGAAACGTATTAGTTCTATATTCTCTTTTTTTATTCTCCTGCCTTTCAATGCAACAGTGACTTCACCGGGCCAGATTCGATTCAGAAAATCATAATCGCTTTTACTATACTCCGCAAGCCCATTGAGCATTTTATATGATGAAATAAGTTTCACATTGTTATTGCAGTAAAATGGTTCTTTCCCGAACCTTGATATAATAATTTCTTCAGAAAGCGATACAACACAATACACATTATCTATCGGAACCAGGACAATGTGATTATCAGAAAGATAGCCTGAAATTTTTTCCACTGCATCTCTTCCGGCTGATCCGTCTTTTTTAAGCCTTTTAATTGTTAGTACTTCAGCGTTCTTACTCTGCATGAAAACAATCACCTTTTTCACATTCAATAGAGTCATCAAGCATCTTTGTAGTAATAAAACCCACACGATTTTCACTGCAAAGATGATAATGACAGAAATGGATATGAAGACATTTCACGGAATCGATATCACGTATCCCACCAACACCGGTATTAAAAACTTTAATCTCTTTTTCCGGATATAATTCATTAAAAAAAGCATTATATACTCTTTTCCTTAAATAATAATAGTGGGCATGTGCATCATTCATTTCTTCACGAAGAGTACGTTCACTTGCTATGTAATCCTGAATTTTTTCGATGGCACCTGAATTTTCAATTTCATGAATTTTTTTGTTCAGGAAAGGACAAGTCAGCCATAAAATGTTTGAAATGGATTCATAATGTAATGATTTAATACCATTCCCGCTTTGAGAAACAGGGTCAAGGAGAATGATTTGTGGAAATCCGAATGAACAACGACTTACAATTGCTCCGCAGAAAACATTATTTGTTTTTAATTGCCATTTTATGGAATTTTCATCCTTTGCTGAACAACGTTCATATTCTATATTCATAATGGACATAATAATTATATGAAAAAATTAATCATTTTTTCTGATCTTGATGTAAAATAAAACTAACACAAGAGAAGAAATAACAATCCACATAATACGCAGATGCTTCGTATCAATTCTTACAGATTGAACAGATTCTCTTTCTGTTTCAGATTTTATGGTATTATCGGAAGCAGATCCATGGAAAAAAATAATCTTTTCTCCAATATCTGCGTATCCTGATCGGATGTAATCTTCCTTGCTTACCCTTCCATCTTTGTATTCTATAAGAGATTTTAACAAAAGTTCATTTTCAAACTTAAGCTTTTTGATTCTTCTCTCAACAGTTTCACTTTTGTTTTCGATTACATAGCGTTCAAGAACACCGCTTTCACCAAATACAAAACAATAAATACAGACTAATACCGCTATCAGTGAAAGTAATGCTATTTTATTTTTTGCCAATACTGTAAAAAACCTCTTTCCCGCGGAATACTGACATTATTCCAAGTTCTTCTTCAATTCTAATCAATTGATTATATTTTGCAACACGGTCAGTCCGTGAGACAGATCCTGTTTTTATTTGTCCGGTGTTCATCGCAACAACAAGATCCGCAATTGTTGTATCTTCTGTCTCTCCGGATCTATGTGATACGACCGCAGTGTATCCGGCGCGTTTTGCCATTTCTATTGCCTGAATTGTTTCAGTAAGCGTCCCAATCTGGTTGAGCTTAATCAGGATTGAATTTGCAATACCTTTTTCAATTCCCTTTTTTAAGCGCTCTGTGTTTGTTACAAAAAGGTCATCTCCAACAATTTGTATTGTCGTACCGCATTTCTCAGTCATTATTTTCCAGCCGTCCCAATCGTCTTCGGCCATTCCATCTTCAATAGAAATTATTGGATATTTTTTTATAAGATCTATATAAAAATCTACCATTTCTGAGGATGATAATTCTCTCTTATCGGATTTACTGAAAACATATTTTCCTTTCGCGCTATCATAAAACTCACTGGCTGCTGGATCGAGGGCAATCATAATATCTTCACCGGGTTTATATCCTGCTTTCTCAATAGCCTGAACAATAACCTTCAACGGAGCTTCATTGTCCTCAAGGTCAGGAGCAAATCCCCCCTCATCACCTACAGCGGTGCTTAGATTTTTATCTTTAAGGATTTTCTTTAATGCATGAAATATCTCGGCAACATAACGGATTCCTTCAGTAAAATTAGGAGCACCAACGGGCATAATCATATATTCCTGAATATCAATTGGAGCATCTGAATGTGAGCCGCCATTGAGAATATTCGCCATCGGTACAGGTATTTCACACGCTGCTACTCCCCCGATATACCGGTACAGTGGAATGGCGTACGTTTCCGCGACTGCTTTTGCTGCGGCAAGAGAAACACCAAGAATGGCATTTGCTCCGAATTTACTTTTATTTGGTGTTCCATCAAGATCAATCAGAACCTTATCAATTTCGATCTGGTCAAATGCGTCCATTTCCAGTAACGCGCCGGCGATTGTTTCATTTACATTATTAACAGCATCCTGCACGCCCTTACCGTTATAACGGGAATTATCACCATCCCGCAATTCAACAGCCTCATGTTCGCCTGTTGAAGCACCTGATGGGACTGCCGCACGTCCAATTGCTCCGGATGAGAGTTGAACTTCTACTTCGATTGTCGGGTTACCTCTTGAATCAATTATCTCACGCGCATGTATATCAGTTATTAAAGTCATTGTAATCACCTCATTTTCATGTCGTATTTTACATTTTTGCAAGTAAGACAATACATAATATTTCCTTCAATAATATCCAGTATAATGATAATAGCAAGCAATTTTTCAAATAATAATGGTGAACAAACGTTAAACAGAAAGCTACAGCAGTTTGTTTATTTTATATTTCTGTTGACTTAATATTATTTTTTAATAGACTATATGTCAACTGAAAAACGTACACAGTCAATGTCTTGATATAATCAATACTTCTCTGCAATATATGTTCAGAAAGGTTTATTAGAATAGAAAAGAGGTTATTAATATGATTGGCAACAGAAAACAGATGGTAGTGGATAAAAAATTTCAGTATTCAATTTCTCTTAAATCCGTTGTATTTCCATTATTCTCAATGCTCATAATATCAGCTGTTCTGATATACTTCGCATTGGACAACAATATTAAAATTGAAGAAATTAATAGTAACCAGGCTGAAATAATTGATACATTTCTTGCACTACCGCAATTGATGTCTCCTCAAAATAAAATCACACTGGATGCAAATAGAAAATTTAAAATAAATCTCGGAAAGTCGAGGGAGATTCAAAGAAATAATACAATTGTAATCTATTTTTTAATAATAATGACGATAGTTCAAACAATAATAATATTTACCCTGTCAATCTTCAGGACTCACAGAATATCCGGCCCGCTGTATGTAATGATGAAGTATTTGCGTGAAATGAAGGAAGGAAAGAAGCCGGTAATACGACCATTGCGAAAAAACGACGAATTTAAGGAATTTTATGATGAATTCTGCAACGCGATAGAAACAATGTACGAGCATAAACACAATCGTTAAAGGTTAAAAAATTACTCACTATAAAGACGAACTTTTATAATGACCGTACCGGTACGATCGACAACATCGTTCGTATAACTCACATCCTGCCAATCTGAACCGGAGGTGCTGCTCATGGTTGCAGCAGGCATTACAGACCTGCTGCCCGCGGCAACAATACTTACCTGAGAGGGAGAAAGTTGTCGTGTGAGATTTGTCAGTTCTGCAGGTGTTACCTCACCAATTATGTATGATTGTGATTTTTCCAGAAGACGGACATTATTATTTTGAAGTATTGACAATGTATTGTTCCTGGCTGCGGCAGTATATCCGGGGGCATTATTCCTCATAGTAAAGTGATGCGAACTGTTGTTATTTACATTTGTCGTTATATACACAGTAAGGGCAACAGCACCTATAATAGACGCTGCGACAGCAGAAACAGGGCGTGCATTTAAAAATGATTTTCTTGGTATAAAACTTCTTACCTTTAACTGCTTTTCGGCACTTTCATGTATACGGCATAATGTATTTGAAATAAATTCATTTTCTGATGTTATCCGTATATCGCAAAAGCAGGATGCCATGTGTATCATTTTCTTTAGCTTATCAAACTCCTGGTTGCATAGCGGGCAGGTGTGCAGATGATTCAGAATTTCACTTTTCTCTGATAATGATATTATATCATCATCGTAATACTTCGAAATTTTAACAAAAGGTACATGTTTTGTGCTCATAATGCCCCCCTTTCCTGCAAACGGTTTTTAAGCATTTCCCTTCCCCGGTGAATCCTCACCTTAACATTGGAAAGGCTTATCCCCAGTATTTCTGCAATTTCATTATATGCAAGACCGTCAATGTCCCTTAATACAAGAATTTCTTTATGGTCATCTGGAAGCTGGTAAAGCTCTTCTTTTAAAATTCTTAACATGTCTTCGGTGATTACGGTTTCTTCTGTGTTCTGGCGCTCGTCGGAAAGCTGAATTTCATAATCATGTTCATCAATTTTATCAATCGAAACACTATTGTAACGCCGCATTTTTTTCTGATAGTTTTTACAGTAATTCACCATAATACTGTAAAGCCATGTAGAAAATTTCGCTTCTCTTCTGAAGGATTTTAGTGATTCAAATGTCATAACAAATATGTCCTGTGTAATATCCACAGCTTCCTCATAATTGTTACATTTAGTGAACACGTAGCTGAAAACCCTGTTTTGATACTTTTTGATTATCTCAGCGAAAGTATCAACATCTCCATTCAACACGTTGTCAATTATTTCGATATCATAAGTATCAGACATAGGTTTCCCTGAGTTGTTACAATTTTTAAAAAAATTATCCCTTAATTCTGTTAAAACGCCTTTTGCCGACTTTCAATATTGCATCAACCGGAAGTTGTATTTCATGGTCTTCATGTGTAATTTTCTCACCGTCAACAGACACACCGCCACCCTGAATTAAACGGCGGGCTTCACCATTGGATTTAGCCATTCCCGCAAGGACCATAACCTTAACCAGCCATATCTTCCCATCCTGCACTTCTGATGAAGGTATAATAAAATCGGAAATATCATCAGGAATATCTTTTTTAACAAATATTTTATTGAACTCGGCTTCAGCTTTATCAGCAGTTTCCTGGTCATAAAACTGTGCGCAGATGTTTTTAGCGAGATTCACCTTAATGTCACGAGGATGTATCGTTCCGTCCTTTATGCCAGTCCTGAATGTTTCAATTTCATCTTTAGGAACATCGGTAACCAGATCGAAATATAAAAACATCAAATCATCTGAAATCGACATTACCTTTCCAAATATTTCCTGCGGCTTCTCCTCAATCCCGATGTAGTTATTTAATGATTTACTCATTTTTTGCACACCATCAAGTCCGACAAGGAGAGGCATCGTCATTATAACCTGAGGTTCCTGCCCGTATTCCCGCTGAAGGTCACGTCCAACGAGAAGATTAAATTTCTGATCAGTACCTCCAAGTTCAATATCCGCACGGAGCGCAACTGAATCATACCCCTGTATGAGTGGATACATAAATTCCAGTATTGATATTGGTCTTCCTTCTTTATGCCTTTTACTGAAGTCGTCACGTTCAAGCATTCTTGCAACATTATATCTCGAGGTCAGGTCAAGTACTTCGGCAAATGCCATCCTGGAACACCAGTCGGAATTGAAAACAACCTCTGTTTTTTCAGGATCAAGTATTTTAAAAACCTGTTTCTTGTATGTCTCAGCGTTTTCAAGTACTTCCTCCCTTGTTAATCGTTTTCTTGTATCAGATTTACCTGAAGGATCACCGATCATGCCGGTGAAATCACCAATAAGAAACATTATCCGGTGACCCATGTCCTGAAAATGTTTCATTTTTCGCAGAAGCACAGTATGACCAAGATGGATATCCGGTGCCGTAGGATCGAAACCCGCTTTAATAACAAGGGGCCTGTTTTCCTTTTCTGATTTTTGTATCTTTGCCAAAAATTCATTTTCTGGAATAATTTCTTCTGTCCCTCTTTTCAGAAGCTCTATATCATTTGTTATCATGTTATGTACCTTCTATCTAAATAATCGTCACAAATATTATATAATCAAATTATTGATATTTATTCATTGAATAAAACCCTACAAATAATCACTTTAATTATTGTGTCAACAGTTAAATCAATTTATATGCGTATTGTGCGTTCTATTCAGGTCCAATTCGTAATAATGCTACAGCCTGAACAGCTATTCCCTCTGACCTGCCTGTAAAACCAAGGCCTTCAGTCGTTTTTCCCTTTATTCCGATTCTGTCAACAGGAAGATTATCAAGAGCTTCACTGATCATTTTTTTCATTTCATCAACGTAAGGGAGTATTTTAGGTTTTTCACAAATAACAACACTATCAATATTAATAATTTCAGCCGCTGAATCCTTCAGCATTGTGCATACTTTTTGGAGAAGTATTATACTTCGTATGTTTTTATACATATCGTTTGTATCAGGAAATAATTTCCCGATATCTCCAAAACCGGCAGCTCCACAGATTGCATCGATTATAGCGTGAACCAGCACATCAGCATCAGAATGACCTCCTAAACCGTATGTATAGTCAATCCTGAGGCCTCCCAGAATAAGATCTCTTCCGCGTTCAAAGGGATGTACATCATAACCGATTCCAATACGGATAGAATTCATGATAAAACCTTTTTCATATTTAGCCTGTATGAGAAATGAAGAAACTGTAATTACTTTGTTCAGGAATTACAGTAAGCAATTATTATGAGCAATAATCAATGTGGCAATAACTTTTCTTTGACGAAGAACCCTGTACGCTAACATTATGCAAATACCCTGTCAGGATTCCAGTAAAAAGGTGTTCACGGGCGGCGGGTTACAGATTAAAAACATCAGAAAGGGAGCTTAACTGAAGAACATTCATTACCTGAGAACTAACTTTTGCTATTTTAAGAGTTTTACCTTTTTTCTTCTGCAGTTTCATGAGACTTATTAAAACACCTACTCCGGAAGAATCAATATAGTCAACATTAGATAGATCAAGTTCAACATCTTTATCAACATTTTGACCAAGATCAAAGAGCTTCTCTTTAAACTCTTTGATTGTCATCATCTCAATATCGCCATTTACAATTACATTCACCTGATTATCGGTATCATTTATTTCGATATTCATAATACGTCCTCTTATTAAAAATTAACCAGTTTACGTACAATTATCAGTTAAAATAACAATTCATTACGAGTTTGTATAAAGTACGCTGTTATTTGAGCAAAATAATGTTATTAAGTCAAATAATAATTTTTATTTAAGAAGAAAATTTGACAGAAACAGCGATAAGTTAATTCTGAGAATAATAGTATAATGTTTAAAACCTGATTCATAATGCATTGTTTTTAACAAATCAGGTATAGATAAAATTTGATGTCAATCATGGGGGTTTTTTAATAAAGTATTGAATTATTTACAGATATACTTTAGAGTATCACAACTAAAACCGGAGAATTGAAAATGAAATATCTGTATATTACATATTCAATGTTTGTAATTATCTGCTGCATATTTATTTCGCATCATCCACTATATGCCGACCGGCATTCTTCTGTGGAAGTATCTCAATTGATACAGGAAGTTACCGAAAGACTTGAAAATGCACGGCAGGCAGGAGCAGAAGACTATGCACGGGATGAAGTGTTGAAGGTTACCAAATTAATCCAGCGGTCATCTCAGTTATTATCCCGTAATGAACAGGATAAAGCCTACTATGAAATAATAAAAGCTCGCGGTTTCTTCCAGTTGATTGAAGCAAGAAGGAAATATATTGAAGCATTATGTATCGCAGGTGATGGATTATATATACCGGAGAATTGAGATTATATGACAGGATCAAAAAAAGTGAATACTGTTATTATTTTATACAAAATGATTGAATTTGTTGTACAGCGGCGTATTGCAACAGCTTTAATTGTATTGATAATTATATCAACACCTGGATATACAGAAATTCAATATGAACCGGAAAAGGAAATAGCTGAAGCAAAAAAGTATTTTACCAT
>DAOSYC010000116.1:0-1139 GCA_035380905.1 Spirochaetota bacterium
CTGCCCCAGAGTGTCCCGTCGCTGCCGTATCCTGTTCCATCATAGGCGATGCCGATTACCGGTCCTTCAATATCCCTGTCCTCAATGACGGAGGCGATATGGGCGTGGTGGTGCTGGACACGGATGCGCCGCAGGCCCTTTTCCTCAAACTCATCGGCGATGGCAGTGGTAAAATATCCGGGGTGCTGGTCGGAGACGACTATCTCCGGCGAGAAGTCGTATATCTTCTGAAAGCGGTCAACGGTGTCCCGGTACAGGCGGTTGCCGGCGGGGGTCGCCAGGTCGCCGAGATACTGGCTGAGAATAACCGTGTCGTCTTTCGCGAGGGCAAAGCTGTTTTTAAGGTCACCGCCGGTTGCAAGCATGTGGGGCGCTCCCTTCCCCGTATGGAAAGGCGCGGGGACATATCCCCGTGACCGGCGGATGAAATGTGTTTCATTTCCGGCAGCGAACACAACGCTGTCATCTGTCTGTGATATTATATCGCGGTTGTAGGTGACAAAATAATCCGCGATTTTTGAAAGCTTTCCAAAGGCGTCATCATCATGGAACACTATGGGTTCATCGGACACATTGCCGCTTGTCATTATGAGCACCATCTCCGGGTCTTCATGAAAGAGCTGGTACTGGAACGGCATGTAGGGAAGCATGACCCCCTGGTATATATTCGAAGGTGCATTGCAGCGGCTCACGAGGGGCTCCTTTTCATGGAGCAGCACAATGGGACGCTCTTTTGACTCAAGAAGCAGCTTCTCATGGTCCGATACATGGCAGAATTCCTCTATCCTTTCCACGGTCCCTGCCATGAGGGCGAATGCCTTGAATGGACGGTGCTTCCGCTCCCGGAGCTTCAGTACCGCACTGTCCCGGAGTGCGTCCGCCGCAAGAAGGT
Source organism: Spirochaetota bacterium (assembly GCA_035380905.1). GTDB lineage: Bacteria > Spirochaetota > UBA4802 > UBA4802 > JAGODF01 > JAKQCH01. The sequence goes on from DAOSYC010000116.1 coordinate 893, forward strand.
ATCCACCGGTCCCCTTAATGGCGATAATAGTACCTTCACGCAGATACTGTACTGTTTTTGTGACGATATCTTCAATATTTGTGCTGAGTACTTCTCCCGTATTGTCATGAAGTGTGAGGTGCGGTCCGCATACCGGGCATGCCGTGGGCTGGGTGTGAAAGCGCCGGTTCCGCGGGTCGTCATATTCCCCCTGGCAGTATGGGCACATGATAAATGCAGCCATTGAAGTGCGGGACCTGTCGTAGGG
>DAOSYC010000116.1:1239-11708 GCA_035380905.1 Spirochaetota bacterium
ATATCACCCTCGCCGCCTTCAGCATGTATGAGGACCCCCTGTGTGTCGTTCCAGACTTTCCCCTGAACATGAAAGGTATGGGCGATCCGGTATATGAAAGGGCGGAACCCTACTCCCTGCACAATTCCTTTGACGCGAATTTCATAACAGCGTTTCATTGATATAAAGTATACCTCACTGTGTCAGCACCGTCATGATTATGCAGTTCCATGGCGAAGGCATTGTGTGAAAATGTGCTGACAGAAATATATAGTTATTATTATGTATATACCTGTATTATCACCCCCCAACCCCCCGGAGGGGGGCTAATAAAGTCCCCCTCCGGGGGGTTGGGGGGTGGGGAAAACCGCAGGTACATTACGTAATGTGACGGTATAAAAATAGTTGTCCAACACATTTTTTTAAAGGGTGATATGAAGCGACACGTACTCCTGGGTATTGGAAACCGCCTGCGTTCCGATGACGGCGCTGGAAGCATTCTTGCGGAAATGTTTGAAGATCCTCAATGGCTGGCCGTAGACGGTGATATTATGCCGGAAAATTTTACCGGTGTCATCAGGAAAGAAAATCCTGATCTGCTAATAATAGCTGACGCATGTTCCATGAATGAACCACCCGGGACTTTCCGAAGGATACCGGTGGAACATCTTTCATCGGAATACGGGTTCAACACCCACAACGCATCGGTGCGGACCCTTATTGAATACATGCGGGAATTTGCTGGAGAGATACTGTTTATCGGGATTCAACCCGGTACAACGGCTTTCGGGGAATCTTTGAGCGGTGAAGTACGAGATGCGCTGCAGACACTGGCTGACATCCTGAAAAAGGGAAACTGGAATGATATTCCTGAAAAGGAGTAAAAGATAATATTCTATATGAAGGAGTGAAGGGACATCAGATGCTTTTTCCCGCGAACTCCGCTGCCCTCGTTTCATCCCAGAACTCACCGTTATTCCCGAATGTAATAAACCCCACATGGCCCCCCTTCTCCGGGGTTTCCAGAAAGAGTCTGCTGTTCTGTTCAGCCTCTGTGTAAGGGAAACATTCCGGTCCGAGAATAGGGTCATCCATCGCGTTCAGGATAAGGGTCGGAATAGCCGTTCCGCTGATATATTTCCTGGAACTGCACTGTGTCCAGTAATCCATGGCGTCCCGGAACCCGTTCAGGGGCGCGGTAAACATGTCGTCAAAATCCTTCAATGTTTTAATGGAGCTGTAGTCCCGGGATATTCCCGGCGGAAAGAGCGGTGACATCACTTTCATCTTTTCAATGAGTGTTGAAAGAAACCTTTTGGTGTAGAGGTAATTCTTCGGTTTATGCAGTTCTATTGATGATGATACAAGGTCGCATGGAGCGGATATTCCAATGGCACAGCGGACTGGTGATGGTATTGCAGTACCCATTTCTCCCGCGTATTTCAGGGTGAGGTTCCCTCCAAGGCTGAAACCCACAAGAGTAATAGCGGTATACCCCTTTTTCGATATAAGATATTCAACAACCCTGTGGAGGTCCTCTGTTTTACCGCTGTGATAGGTGGATGCTGTCCTGTTGGGCTCCCCGCTGCATCCCCGGAAGTTGAAGGCGGCGCCGTCCCAGCCGCGCCTGTTGAACGCGCGGATCATTCCCTTCACGTATGCCCTGTCGGATTTTCCTTCCAGGCCGTGTGATACGAGCACTGCTTTGTCTGAGCCGACGGAGGAAAAATCGATGTCAACGAAGTCTCCGTCCGGAGTATCTATGCGCTCCCGTGTGTATTCAATTCCCTTTACTTTCCTGAATAACGTGGGGAGAATTGTCTGCAGGTGATTGCCGCCGAGCAGCAATGGCGCTCTATACGTTGATTCTTTAATAACCGGCATTATTGTATTCGTCAGGCTCCCGGGTCCTCTGTCGTTTCATGTTCAAGGCGCTCAGCGCTTCCCACCACCATTGTCGGGCCGTACTTGTCAAATCCGGCGAGCATGAATTCGTTTCCCATGGAAAGGCAGTTTTTTGGGCAGATATTGACGCACTCCGAACAATAGGTGCACCGGGAAAGATATATGACAATGCGTTTGGATTTCTTTTCATTTTCCACTACGGGATACATCTCAATCGCCTTTGCGGGGCATACCTTTTCGCACATGGCGCAGCCGATGCAGGTTGTATAGTCGTAATGAAGTTTCCCCCGGAACCCTTCATGGACAGATACGGGAGGGTGAATATCGCCGCTTTCCAGGAGGTCCTTTATTGAAGCAGGGACCCGTTTGCCGGGAAATACATTGGTTGCTTTCTGAGAAAAAAGCTGTTCGAGAAATTTATATACACCGGCTAACATTATCGCCTCCAGTAATTATTCAGATTACAGCGCTGACATGATGGTATCAAGATAGATGAGCATGTAGCCGCTCAGGCTCACCACGGTGATGGTGAGGAGCAGTATCTTTGCTGCCTGTGATATCTTGAACCTCGCCATAATAATGCGGACGGTAGTGATGAGTACAAAATACACCGCAAAAACCTTCATCAAAAAGAGAAGCATGTCCGCAATAAGCGTAAAATCATATCCCCCCGCCAGAATACGCAGTCCCGTAAGATCGGTAAACCCGTGGGGAAAGAACAGGATTACCGTAAGGGACACCAGGGCAAGGGACTTCACGCCGTCAGCCATCTGGATAAAGGCAAGGTATTTCCCTGAATATTCCGCGAGGAGCCCCTCCGCAATTTCAGTTTCCGCCTCCCCCTGGTCAAAGGGTATTTTTGCCGATTCCGCGGGGACAATGAAGACAAACGATAGCAGGAGCATCATGCCTCCCAGAATGCCCATGGGGCCCATAGTGCTCCAGATCGGATGGGAGGCTATGGTGGTGAGTGAAAATGACGGGCAGTTGCCGCATACCGCGGACATTTTGGTGGCGAAGGTGATGGTAGCAACCGCCAGGGGGAGCTCCACACTCATGAGTATAACAACTTCCCGCTGGGCGCCGATTGCCGCGTATGGAGAGCCGGAGGAAAATCCTCCCGACACCAGGGCAATTGTGGGGATCGCAAGGACATACAGGATTACAATGAGGTCACCAGCCTGGAGAAAGAAGTGGCTGAATCCTGAAAGGTGCAGAAAATAAGGGACCACAATGTATATCAGCAGAAGCACCGCGCCGGAGAGCGCCGTTACCGGGGCCCCTTTAAATATCCATTTCACCGCGTTTTCGGGAATGATGGTCTGCTTCATCATGAGCTTGCCCATGTCGTAGAAAGGCTGCAGCACCGGCGGCCCTATCCTGGACTGGTAGTACGCGGCGAACTTTCTGTCCACCCCTTTCAGCACCAGCCCCAGAACAATTCCCGCGACGAGGACAATCACGGGCATTAGTAATGTAAAGATGAGGGTTGTCATTATTTCCCGATCCTCTTCTGTTTTTCTACACTCATTTTGTGCAGGTCCGTTGACGTCAGGACGCTGCGTCGGCCACCTGCATCGACAAAACTCATCCTGTCGGCACATGCCACACAGGGGTCTATGGACGCGATCACAATGGGTATGTCGGCGATTTCAACATTGTTGAACATCTTCAGCCAGGTAATACCGTTTGAGTATGTGGGGGCCTTGACTTTCATAAGCAGGGGCCCTTCCCTGTTGTCAAGAATGTCATAGTGGGACACTTCACCCCGCGGGGCTTCATAGCGGCCGATCCCCTCGCCCTGCTTTTTCTTCAGGGCGCTTATCATTTTTGTCGCTTTCGGTTCAATATCAACGGGGCCATCGGGCATGTTGTCCATGCAGAAATGGATAATATCAATTGACTGCCGGATCTCCAGGACACGGACAATCATACGGTCGTATACGTCGCCCCTGGGTTCGCGTCCCGCGTCAAGGGGGCTCACCGGCTTGAGCCATTCTATGTCCGGATAGGCGTTTACGGGATAGTCCACGCGGACGTCCTTCGGTATTCCGGAGGCACGGGCCGTGGGTCCGACGGCACAGTATGCCAGGGCGTCTTCACGGCTCAGTACCCCGACATTCTTGCACCGCAGCTGTACTGACATGTTATCAAGAATAATTTCACGGGCCCTTTCAAACACGTCATAATAGTAGTCAAGGGTCTCCTGAAGTACAGGGAAAAGATCCGGGGTGATATCACGGCGTACACCGCCTATAGTGAGGATGCCGTAGTTTATGCGGTTCCCGGTAATGGCCTCCAGGCAGTCCAGGACCTTCTCCCGGATGTTCCATGTGTAGAGAAAGAGCGTATCGAAGCCGATTTCGTGGGCCGCAACCCCTGTCCAGAGAAGGTGTGAGTGGAGGCGCTCAAGTTCTCCTATTATTGTGCGGATATATTTTGCTCTCGGAGGCACTTCAATTTCTGCGGCCTGCTCCACCGCGAGGCAGTACGCCATGGGGTGCGATACGGAACAAATGCCGCAGATCCGTTCCAGGAGATACAGTATCTGAATGAAATTGCGTTCACGGGCAATGTGCTCCACGGCACGGTGCGTGTAGCCGAACTCAATGTCGCACGTAATGACTTTTTCCCCTTCAATTTCAAAGTTAAACTGGATCGGCTCCTTGAACGCGGGGTGTGTGGGGCCTATATGTAAAGGATATGTCTGTCTGGTGCTCATTGTTTTTCCTTAGTACTTGATTTCCTGTGAATCATCTTCCGGTTCCAACTGGTCCTCTCTGAGCGGTTTGAAATCGTCCGGGAGGTTGCTGTGGGTAAAGAGCCTCCGCGGGTCAGGGATGTCCTCAATCACAACGCCGAGCATCTCCATGGTTTCCCTCTCCATAAAGAGGATGCCGGGAAGAATATCGGTCACGGTCCGTATCGACAAATCATCCTCCGGAAGGAGTACTTTCATGATTACCGGGATTTCATTGAAATCACCCTCTCCGCTGAAAAGTGTGAAGGGATATGTCAGTTCAAGGAAATCGTCAAATTCCCGTGAGGCCATAGGGCACGCGATATGAAGGGTTCCCATTGTTTTAAGAAATAAAACAGCGCGGTGGAAGACCCGCCGTGTTACCGAGATCACGATGCTCCGCTGATCACGCTTCCGGAGGACGCCTTCCGTGCGTTCAATGACATTTAAGCCCAGTATCTCATCGCCGAATTCATTTTTGAGACGGCTGATTATTTCTTCATGATGGAGCGCCATTCTGTTTCTCCGACTCTTCAATTTTTTCCCAGGCTTTCGCGATACCGTACACAATGGCCTCAGGTCTTGGAGGGCACCCCGGTATAAACACATCGACAGGGATAAATTCGTCAATGGGGCCCGCCATGGCGTAGGATTCCTGGAATACTCCCTTCGTTGATCCGCATCCCCCTATTACAATTACAAGTTTCGGATCAGGGACCTGATCATATACCCTGAGGACTTTGTCCTTAATCTTTTCTGTGACAGTCCCTGTCACAAGGAGCACGTCGGCATGACGCGGTGTACCCACGAGTTTTATACCGAACCGTTCCGCGTCGTACCGGGGCATCAGGGTCGCAAGTATTTCAATGTCGCAGGCGTTGCATGAGCCGGTATTCATGTGGAATGCCCATAAGGAGCGTTTCAGGTTTTTAAGTGATATTTTTTTTCTGCTCATAATATCCCTCCCGCAATAAGGAGAAAGCAGACTGCAATGGAAATCGCAAGCCATTTCAGGTAATCGTTGAGGTCGCCGCTGTGCGATGATACCATCACCGCGTAATAGGATTCCAGGGCTTTCCTGAATCCCCAGAACAGGTTGGATGATGCGATGTTGTAATCGATTTCTTCAAGGTTTCCGGAGTTAAATGGTTTCACCTGGGGTGAATTTTTATTGTAGTCCCGCCTGAAGTACAGCCGTCCCCAGATAGTTAACACAATAACAAGCATCACGAGAATGCCAAGGAGTATTGAGGGATACCACAGTATTCCTGTGTTCTGGGCTATGAATCTGTTTAGAAATTCCATTCTGCCGCACCCCTATAGTATTTTCACGAGACCTGCTATTGCCGGGTCTATAAGATATTTTATCACAGCTTCTGGAGCTATTCCCATAAATACAATGAACATGCACATAATTCCCATACCCGCAGTCATTCCCGGGGGAATCGGCTCATTGTCCATAAGGAGGTCTTTCCTTTCCGGCCCGAGAAATGCGCTGTAAAAGACTTTGATAAAGGACGCAAGTGTCAGTACAGACACGAACATTGCAATTATGGAAAGAAATGGATTGAAGTGATACACCGATTCAAAAATGATGAGCTTTGAAGCGAAACCGCTGAAAGGGGGGATGCCCGCAATGGCCAGGGCCCCTATAATGAATGCAATTGTGGTGAACATGTCCCTGTGGGCCATGCCGATCATCCTGTCAAGGTTTGCCGTGCCGAATCGCCTCACCATGACTCCCGCCGTAAGGAACAGAAGCCCCTTGTACATGGAGTTGTTGATTATGTGAAAAATGCCTCCAGTCATGGCGAGCTTACCGTATTGATGAAAGGCCGCCCCGCCGTCATGGGCCGCATACACCGCGATACCCACACCCACTCCCAGAAGCATATATCCGGTCTGTGATACCGAGTGGAACGCCATAAGGCGTTTCACGTCATGCTGCACCAGGGCCATGGTGACACCGATAAACATGGAAAGGACCCCGAGAATAATTATTATCCAGCCAAGGGTGTGATAGTTTATTGATATATTCGCCGTTGAATTGCCGAACAGGGTAAACGAAAGCCGGAATACCCCGTACAGGCTTGCCTGGCTCGCGGTGACCAGCATCGCGGTAACGGGAGCCGGGGCTTCGGAATAGGTGTCGGCGACCCACATGTGCATCGGAACGGCCCCGGCCTTCATCGCCAGGGGTATGATCATGAAGACCAGCGCTATGCGGTCCAGCAGGGAATGATGCAGCATGCGGTTGATATAATCCATGTTGAAGGAACCGTACTGCGCGTAGCAGAGCCCCACGCCGAGAAGAAAAAAACTGGTGGCAAGGGTGCTTATAAGAAGATATTTATATCCCGCGTACGGAGGATGTTTCTGGTTGGTCCTGAAGGCCACAAGGGCCGCGCATGATATAGATAATATTTCAAGGAACACGAAGAAATTAAAGAGGTCGTTGGTGAACTCAAGTCCTATCATGCCTACAAGCATCAGTATCAGCAGTATTACATAATAGTTTTTGCGCCCGTCCTCAGGGACAAATTTCATGGAATAGAGAAACCCCACAAGTCCCACTATCGCGGAAAAGAGCGCCATGAGCAGTGAAAATCCGTCAACTTTCAGGACAATGCGGATCGGAAACGCGAGGCCTTCCGGGGTCAGGGCTGAAGGAGATGCGCCGCCGAGTACATAGTGCAGGACCTTGTTGTGAATACATATATCCGGAACGAGGCTCATTAACATGGCATTTACTGCAATGAATACCGCAAAAACAAACATATCACGGGGTATGACGCCGAGCATGCGGACAATCGGAAGCACAAATGCAGCCAGCAACGGAACGGCTATAATCAGAACAGGAATATGCTCAGTCATGGTCCTCTACCCCTTTCAGGTTCCGGATGTCCAGGGTCCCGTTGTTTCTATAGGTGAAAACCGCGAACACGAGCATCAGGGCGGTAGTGGCGAATCCGATAACAATATTTGTCAGTATAAGTGCCTGTGGTGTTGGAAGCACCATCCGGAGTTTTTCAAGTTCAGGAGCCAGTGTGAAAATTGGCGCGGTACCTTCGGGCCTGTAGGCAATGGAAATAAAAAAAAGGTTTACCCCTGCCTCCAGAATATTCAGCGCAATAACAATCTTAATAAGGTTGCGTTTAAAAAGCACCGCGCTGAGACCGAAAAAGATCAGAAGCACAACGGTCACATAAAGAAAAAAATCACTCATTAAAAATCTCCGTTATTCCGGGTCTTTTCTGTGTCGTGCGACATGAAACAGCGAAACGAGTATTATACTGAGCCCGAAAAATACTTCTACACCAATGGCGAAACTCAGCACAGGCAGCATGCCTCCGGAATTAAGGTATCCGGGATTCGGGCCGAAGGGAATGGCGCGTCCGAATAGTGATGCAGACCCCTGTGCGAGAAAATTATATAGAAACGTTGTTCCTATTCCGGCAAATCCCATGGAAATGAATATAGTGAGCCCCAGGGACTCGAAAAATGAAAAAATCCGCCGTGTCCTGTGGACGTGGCGCGTAATGAGGGCGCTTACGAGAAGCAGTGCGGTTCCTGACGCCATGACGGCACCACCCTGGAATCCACCTCCAGGTGATAAGTGCCCATGAATTACAAGGTATACCCCGAAGGTGATGATAAGGGGATACAGGAGATATGAGCCGTACGATATGATGCGTGAAACGTCCCCGGGAAATTCATTCGGCTTTCTGAACTCATAGTCATCAACATCCTCCCGTTTGTAGAGCAGAGAGAGGAGCATGGAGATACTGGTTACCACGAGGAACAGCACTGTCGCTTCACCCAGAGTGTCAAAACCACGATAGTCAAAGACGATGCTTGCAACGACATTATTGGATCCGGTTTCAGTCTGACTGTTGCGGAGGTAATAATCATCCATGGTGCTGACATTATTGATGTCTGTTACCGAAGTGCTCCTGTCCTTAAGGGCATCAGGGTTTCCCATCGGGGAACCCACTGGATGAAGTTTGTTAATGGAAACAAACAGAAATCCGGTTATAAGTACCAGAGAGAGAAAGCTTGCAAGCTTCATTCCTCACGCCTCCGTGTGAGCTTGATAGTAAGAACAAAAATACTGATTGTCAGCGCTGCACCGATTGCCGCTTCAGCAATGGCGACATCCGGTGCGTCCAGGTGAAAGTACACGACGGTGAGTACAAGACTCATGACAGCGTAGCTTACTATGCTTGCGAGGAGGTCCCTGAAATACAGGCTCAGCATGGCGGTAACAATGATAACGAGGGAAAGAATAATAAACAATACCGATGATATCATGCCTTTCTCCTCCGTGCCTGTTTCTGTTTTTCAGATAGATCGTTTATAACAACACCGTACGGTTTAATGCCGAAATACAGCGCCGCCCGGGCTATCGCATGGGCGCTGATGGGGTTCGTGAAAATAACAACCACAAGGGCAATGGCGGAATGCATAATGATCGTCAGGCTTGCGGCGTCATCAACAAGTATACTGTGGACTATTACCGCCGCGACAATAAAGATGGAGCCGAAGGTGGTGGTTTTTGTCGCTGCATGGAGGCGTGTGTAAATGTCGGGAAATCTCAGAAGCCCCACCACACTCATCGCATTGATAAACAGACCGCAGCCGAGAAGAATATATACCGCAATTTCCATTATTTCTTTTCCTCGATTAAATATCTCGCAATATACAGTGTGCCGATAAAGGAAATAATACCATACACGATTCCGATATCGATATACAGTGCTTTTCGCTGGATTACACCAAGAACAATCATCAACGTTATAATAAGTGTATTGATTGTATCAAGGGCCACAATCCGTTCCGGCACGTTATGACTGAAGGCCACCCTGATAACCATGAGAAGAATATATGATCCGATTAGAAGAGCAGATACAATAAACAGAGTATTCATCGGTAACCTGACTATCCGTAAATGAGTTTTATCCAGAAATATAGAAATGACGCCACATCCTTCGGGAGTGCTTTCTCGCCTTTCTTCTTTTTCCAGTTAAGGCAATGAATATACAGCGTATGTGTTTCAGGGTCCATCTCGATAGTCAATGTGCCCGGGGCAAGAGTGATTGAATTGGCAAGGAAATATGTTCCGAGGTCGCTTTTCAAATCAGTTTCAACACGGACAATCGCGGGGTGGATCCTCCCGGATATTATTCTGTATAACACCTCAATGTTCGCAATGATAAGTGAAAAAAGGAAAGGCCCTGTCATGTAGAATGCTCCAAGGAGCCATTTCAGGGGATTAAGGACCTCCGTGGATACAGAGCCCGGTATAATCCTGTAGCTTATTCCCGCAATGAGGACGCTCAAAACCACTCCCACGACAAGTTCTTCAATTGACCAGTAATAAAGGACTTCTCCTGTTCCCGCTGTAAGGGCACAATATGTTACCAGAGAAACAGCGGCATAAAAAAGAAATCGCATAATGCACACCCTCAGTCAATACATCATAAGAAAATATTAACGTCATGATACTAATAATTCTATGACAATGAAAGCAAAAAAAAAATAATTTTCATATTCATGTTTTAATTAAAACAATAAACTTCATGTGTATTTAGCATAGCTAACAGATATGTAAGGGCATTTAAAAGTAATTTGATTTTTTTTGATATTATAGTGAAAAGAGTATAAAAATGAGTTGTTAAAAATTGACGCAATTTGTTATTACTGATATTGTAACAGATAGAAACGGGACGAAGCTGTTTAAAATAAATTGACATTTAACAGAAATATAGTATACTTTCTAATGAATATTGTTTAGAAATTAAAAAACGAGATAGATTCTGGAGTTTTTGTATGAAAGCGTATAATC
>DAOSYC010000117.1:0-3684 GCA_035380905.1 Spirochaetota bacterium
CGGTAAAATGTGCTTTTTTTAGTAGTCAAATAATATATTTTTGAAAAATATCCGATTGGGTCATGATGCCGGGATAGCCGGCGCAGACAGTGTGCCCGCTGTATTGTTTGTAACAAAATTTCAGGATACGCAACATAACTGGTTGTATGGTGCATAACGATTATGTATATTGATGGTATAATATTACTACTGTGCAAGGAGGAGTGAATGGATAAACAGCGTTCCTTTACGTCCCTCAGTAAGGGATATATGCCCCGTTTACGGGACAGGATGAGCAATGCAGAGGACTGTGTCGATCTGGAAAAGCATTTTTCTTTTCTTGCCGTTGATTTTGTAAATCATGCCCTCCCTGAACGGGCCGTGCCTGCGGGGCCTGAAGATATTATTTTTGACCCGAACTCAAAACGTCGTTTTTCTGTAAGTAATGCTCTGCTGGATTCAGATGATTTCAGGGAGTTATGGAGAAACTCGGACCTCCCGCACTTAATAACAAAGATGGCTGAATCCGCCTACGGGAGATATCTGCATCTTAATAAACATACCGCAAAGACTGAAAAGAAGATCCGTAATTAGTCTTTACGACAATACGCCCATTGATACAAGGCCGTTGTGTATTATCTGGACTGAAAGAGCAGATAGTATAAGGCCCATAAGGCGTTGAAAAATAGAAATACCCGTCTGACCCGCAAGGCGTTCGATTGCGGAAGAGAAGAACATTACCATCATGGCAATCAGGAACACAAGGGTCGAAAGGGCCATGAGAACACCCATCTTAACGGGGTTACCCCATGCGTTGTGGCTGAACATGAGAAGGGCTGCAATATTGCCGGGGCCGCAGAGCATGGGAATGGCGAGGGGGAACACTGATACGTCAGTACCGCTTTCTTCAGGTTCATCCCCGCACACATTTCTCATCTTCACTCTCGAAGGGATGCCGAAAAGCATCTCCATTGAAATGAGGAACAGCAGTATGCCGCCCGCAACGAGGAAAGCCCCCGGAGAAATGCCGAGAAACCGGAGCAAATATCTCCCCATAATAATGAACAGCAGAGAAACTGCAATGGAGATTGTCGTGGCTTTCAGTATAACATGTGTCCGTTCCCGACCTTCATAGCCCGACAGATAGGTCACAAAAACAGGGATCAGGCCGATGGGGTCCACGACAAAGAAGAGAGTGAAAAAAATTGTAGGAATGTGATATGTTTCCATGGCCGCCGTTCCTGTATGTAATGACGCATGGTATCACCGGAAAAAATTCACGTCAACCTGTAATTGGAGAATTATTCTTTCTGCCACTTGAACATGAATGACCCGATAATCATGAACAGTGCGGACATGACCGAAAGGCTGATGATCTGGTACTTCAGGTCGTATATGCCGGCGCCGTCATTCATGACTTTCCGCGCGCCGTCAATCATGGGGGTCAGGGGAAAGATGAGGGACAGCTTTTTTACCCAGGGATGGGCCCCTTCGAGGGAAAACCACACCTCAGAGAGAAACATCATGGGCCAGGTGATGAGGTTCAGGATGCCGCCGGCGAATTCCTCGCTGCTGCTCCGGGAGGCCACAAGGAGCCCCAGTGAAATCATGCTGAAACCGCCGAGGGAAAAAATAAAGAGCAGTGTGCCGTAGGAGCCGCGGCACTGAAATCCGAAAATCAGGGCGCACCCGATATACACGACGGCGGTAGTTCCCAGAAGCAGGAACATCCGTGAAATAATCTGTGCCGTCAGGAATTCCCATGGCCGGAGGGGGGTGACACTCATGCGTTTGAGGACGCCGTTTTTCCGGTACCGCACCACGACGTATCCCACGCCGAAGAGGGCGCTGAACATCATGTTCATCCCCAGTACCCCGGGGAAGAGCCACTCGATGTAGGGAATTTCTCTCCCCTGCACGATCTGGCGGGTGAAGCCGCGGCCGCCGTTACTTCCGGCAGCGAGAAGGAGCCGTTCGGCGATATATCCCTTCGGGGAACTGCTGTTTATCCAGTACTGCCCGGCGGCAGGATTGATCAGAATATCTATACGGTGATGCGCGAGGGTCTTCAGCGCGTGTTCCTGTGAAGGGAATGTGATATATTCGACGTACCGTGTTTTTTTGAATTGCGCGAATTTTTCCGCGGCGAAGGGCCCCTTTGTAAGGGAATTATCACCCCCGCTGCGTTGTACCTGTTGTGCCGGTGCGGTCACTATGCCGGCTTTATACAGCACCTGGCGGTCCTGGCTGAACATGAGGCCGAACCCCAGAACAATGAGAAACGGAAAGGCGATGTTCCACCCGAAGGCGGAACGGTCACGGATGAATTCCCTGTTGCGCGCGACAAAGAGCGTCCATATTCTTTTTATCATTGCGGTACCTATGTCCTAAGCTGGTGTCCGGTAAGTTCAAGAAAAAGGTCCTCAAGGTTGCGGGACCGTATTGTCATTGAGGAGAGGTCGATGTCAAGGCGCATCAGTTCCTCGATTGTGCGGTTTACCGAGTCGGTGTGGATCTCCATGGTGCCGTTTACCTGAAACCATGGCCAGGGGAACCCTTCCATTATTTTCTTCCCGGGGGTGATGTCGAGATGGATGATAGTCCCGGCACAGTGCTGCTCAAGAAGCTCCTGCGGCGTCCCCTCGGCGATAATTTTTCCGTAGTCCATAATAGCTATCCGGTCGCATAGTATCTGCGCCTCTTCCATGTAATGGGTCGTGAGGATCAGCGTTTTCCCCTTCATTTTTATATTGCGCACTATGTCCCAGAGGTGGCGCCGTGCCTGGGGATCAAGTCCCGTGGTGGGCTCGTCAAGAAACACAAGTTCCGGATCGTTCGCGAGTGCCATCGCCAGGAGGAGGCGCTGTTTCTGGCCGCCGGAAATTTTTCTGTTGTCCCTGTTCAATAGCTCCTCGAGCTGGCATATCTCTATGAGCTCGTCGATATCGCCCCGCCTTCCGTACAGGTTCCGGAATGTTTCCAGTGTTTCCCGCACCGTGAGGTACTGGGGGAGCTCCGTGTTCTGGAACTGTATTCCCACCTCCTCCCTGAATGTGGCGCCACGGGGCCTCCCCTTGTAGAGGATTTCTCCTGAGTCATGCTTCAGGATGGTTTCTATCACTTCGATGGTGGTGGTTTTCCCTGCACCGTTTGGTCCCAGGAGGCCGAAGCAAATACCACGGGGTATGGAGAAACTGACGCCCTGTACCGCGCACACTTCGGGAAATGATTTCACAAGGTTTTTTACTTCAAGGATCGTATTCATCGGTTTCAGCCGGACTGGTAATGTGTGATTGATGCATAATGGATGAATAATTTTTTTATGTCCAGATAATAATTTAATTTTCGGAGAAGAAAGGCGGGGGGGTAGATACAGCTCCGGGAAGTGCAGGGGGCCCATCTTTTTTGTTGACTGAATGGTCAAAAAATGGAGTAATTACGTCTGTACCGGGTTGTGAACCAGAACAGTTTGTGAAGGGGGAATCCGGAAACTAAAATGTGAGAGGAAATCATGGCTGAAAAACCGAATATTCTTTCCACCGTGCCGGTCATGGAGTATATGGAAAAGGCCCCGAAGATCAACGAAAAGGAGTTTCAGAAAGTTATAGATTCAAGGCGTTCGGTAAGGGTGTTTGACGGCGAGCCTATACCGGAAAAGGTCGTGACGCGGTGCCTTGAAAACGCGCTTCTCGCGCCGAATTCATC
>DAOSYC010000117.1:3784-11660 GCA_035380905.1 Spirochaetota bacterium
CTGGGATTTCTGAAGCGGTTTCTGTATTTTTTCCGGGGGCTTTCAGCTCCTATAATCAGGGAGCCGGTGACATTGGGGCATATGCGGCTCTGGGCGGTGAAATCCACGGCCCTTGGGGCGGAAAACCTGATGCTCTCACTGCGTGCCTACGGATATGACAGCTGTCCCATGGAGGGGTATGATTCAAAACGGATAAAAAAAATACTGGACCTTCCCGGTGACGCCTCAGTGGTTATGGTTGTTGCCGCGGGGAAACGGGTGAAGGGAGGCATATACGGCCCCCGGATACGGTTCGATTCCGGAAAGTTCATAAAAAAAGTCTAAACACCGGAAGAACGGGTTATTACAGCGGCTCCACGAGGTCACGGATTTTTCCTGTTGTTACCGCTTCGTGAAATTCATCAGCAAGTCTTTCGCATTCACGCACAGCGGTACGCCAGTATTTAATGCGTTCCCTGTCCCTGCCGTTGAACAGATAGAAGTCGTTGCGGTCGGGGATTTTCCCGAGGGGCAGTGTTGCGACAAATTCAGGAGACGGCGCCACAAGGAGCACCCTGTCCATGTGGGCGGGGCGGGGTTTCCGCCATTTCAGGGGTTTGTCAAACCATCCCGGTATAATGCGGTCAACATAGTGCGGGAACAGCACAATGCTGTCGCCGGGTCCGGGGAAAGGCAGGTCCAGGTGGTAATCGATGAGGCCGCCGTCCCGGTATGTCCCTTCAGGTGCCCCGGGAATACCATGTATCCCCTCCATCACCATAGGTATTGACCCCGATGCCATGAGGGCGGAACGGAAATTTTCACTGCTCAGAGGTATATGCCGGGTGCTGAACCCCCTGCCGTCAATGACGGGAGGTGTGACCCTGCTGTCATGGAACAGCGTCCGGCTGAAAAACAGCTTCATCCCATGGCGGCTTACCGCGTTGCATAGTGCGGCGCATGCCATGGATGCACCAAGTGGAACACGGGCGTCTGTTGCCGCAGGGCCCCTGCTTTTAACGGTTATCATGCAGATGCGGGAGCGGGTGTTTCCCAGGGCCTCTTCAATTCCGGTCTCCCCGAGAAAACTGTCCATGATCCGGAAACTTTCCCGTGTTACCTCTTCAATGTCGGGTTTCGATGAATAGTGCTGGTTTATATAGGTTTCCTCAAATGTGTCAATTGCCGCGAGGGGGTTTTCTCTTGAAAGCGCCGCGAATCTCCAGGCGCCGATAGAGGAACCGATCAGAAGGACGGGGTCCTTTCTCCCGCCAAAAAGATATTTTGAAAGCACCCTGTCGAAATTGCTGAGCATAAGCCACTTCGGGCCCCCTGCGGCCCCCGCCATAACGGACACCATATCAGGTGAAAGGCCCTGCTCCTGTATTGCCGCGTATGCCCGTGCACCTGCCCTGAATACGGTATTTCCTGTTTTCATAAATACCTTTTAGAACACAATAATTTCATATCCAAGATCAATGTACTTTGCCATGGAAGGATGGCCGGACATCTCGGCACAGAGGGACAGTTTCTGCAGTTCAGCGCTTTCAAGTGAGCCGGTCTGGTTCGCGCATGCCCTGCAGACACAGTCAATAATACCGGATTCTTTTACTTTCGTGTAAAGCGGCGAAAAGGGTGTGCCCCGTTCAGTGAGTTCCCGAACCTGTGCTGTGGCGGTACCCTCGATAATCAGGCGGACGTCATACCCCTTTTCTTTCATGTCAAGCGCGTTAAGGAGTGCATGCACAAAGCACATAGGTTCGCCATTGAATGCAAAAACCGCAATTTTTTTCATGCCGTATCCTTCTAATGTGTGTATGATTTACCTTTCATGTTGATATACCATGAAGGCGCATAACGCAATAATTTTTTTGGACAGTTGATATAATTATACTGCATCCGGTAATCAGATGGTCATATTGCAGGATGACGATACTATGAAGGCGGTATTTAATCCTCAATAAAAGACTGGATCAGTTCCATGATAAGATGCAGCGGCATATATTCGATGCCGCAGAGGTGCTCAATTGCTATCTGAAGGCGCAGCTGCAGTTCGTGTTCCCGGAGAAGATACTGGTTGTGCTCTTTCAGGAGTTCATTCAACCGCTTCTCGAATTTTTTCCTGTCCATGGTCCCGTCGAACAGTTCCCTGTTGAGCAGGGCACGGGCTTCGCTGAAGGCCTCTGTGTTGAGGAGCGATGATTTCAGTTTCCGCAGGGTGGTGAGATAGTTTTCGTAGGTCATTCGTATGTTGTCAATGTGCGTTTCAAAAGCAGTTGCTGCATGATACAGTTCCTGTAATAGTTTTTCCGCTGTCTCCTTTCCCTCTTCCGTAATTGCTGTGTCGTACGCAAAGCCTTTTCGCACATCTGCAGAATCAAGTTGGGGCAGGTGCATGCTGTGTGTTATCCCGGAATATGGGTACCGCATTTCAATTTCAATATCATGACGTGAGATCCTGGTGATTATGCCTTCAAGGGGTTTTGTGTCTGCAGTTGCAGACAATCTGTTTTGCTGCATGTGTACCTCCCTGTAGCAGTGATAATTAAAATATATAAAATTGGTGAAAACTTTCCACATAATGTGTAGAATATTTTCACTGATACGGGAGGCTGCGGGTCAGGGATGCAGGGAGGCGATGTTTTTCAATTTCTCAAGATCCGTAATATATGTTTCCTGGGCAACCATTCCTCCTGAAAGCTCCAGCATGAGTGAGGTTATTTCCCCCTGTTGTTCAAGCGGCGGTACCGGGACCGGCAGTGATTTCAGGGTGTCAGGGGTGATCGTGCCGGATGATGCCTCTGCCGCTTTTTTCATGAGGCCGATATGATGATAGAAGTGGAGTATGTTCAGCAGGTAAAAGGATTCACAGATTCCTGTATCGGGGCGGAGGCGGATGCACCCGCTGCCGAGTAGTCCCTCCCCGTGAAAGATTGGAACAATTGCGCATGATCCCGCCGCGTCTCCTTCCGTTGCGAGAAGTATATCGCCCCCCCGGGTAATTTGTTCCGCGAACTGCTCACGGAATTCCTCTCCCACATGTTGAAATTGTTTTTCTATGAACCGGAGTTTTTCTATGCAGTTCCCGTCGAAAACGGGTATACCTTTTTCAGATATATGGCTGCGGTAATACTCGACATTCCGGGGGCCTTCCATGATGCCGGTCCTTGTATCGACAACATCGCGAAGGGGCTTTACGGGCCACCTCGAGGTTACTGCAAATCCGGAAGTATCCTGATCGGTGCCGGAGAATTCCAGAAACTGTTTCATCCTGTATTTTTTAAATTCCTTGATTTGAAGATACAGGGCGTGTGCGGCTTTGCTGTTTTTTTCGACTGCATGAAGAAGTAAACTGTCCATGGTTCCCCGTGATATATATTTGATTATGATGATTAAAACGGATTCATGCGTACGTGACAATGAAATTTTTTTCAAGGCATACTTTTGTAATACAATAGACAAATAATAATATTTTTTTCATGATGTCGTTACTTGTATGTTCAGAGTTGTCAAAATTTGGCAATAAAAATTTATTCATCATTGCTGCGGTTGTCTGTACCCCTCTTTCGCTGTGCGAAGGGGCCGGCAGTGATGTTGTATATTATGGAAAAGGATAGTATTATACCATGGGTTGCGGGGTAAGGGCATTGTTTCTGAAAATTGACGCTGCAGGAAAGGCTGCCGCGTGCATTGTCCTGTTCGTGGTCCTGCTGCTGCGGGTCCCGGTTTCCGGGACGGAAGCGCCTCACCTCAGTGGGTTTATTATGGGGGCCGGGGCTGGATATGCAACTGTCGCTGGATATTACGGCCCTTATTTTTCCAGCGGGTACAGCGTTTCCCTGAGCGGGTATTATCCCCTGACATTTCTTCATGAGTATGTGCTTGGTGAAGGGGCGCTGAAGGGAAGCAGGTTTTTATTTGATTCCGGCAGCGGTTCGTATCTTGAGACTGCCTCATTGCGCGCGGGGGCGGCGGTGTACTATCCCGTGCACCGGTTTTTTTATCCTTACGGGGGTCTAATGGTGCAGGAATCGGTGCTGCGTTTTACCGCTGAACGTCTGGGGGAACGCGAAACTTCCTTTAAACCCGGCGGGGTGATACAGGCCGGTTTCTTTTCATGGATTACACCGTATGCGGGGACCCGGCTTGGTGTTGAATATGAAGGGATGCCGGTTTCAGGAAAATTATTCAGTGCGGTTACGATATCAGCTTCCGCGCTGTACAGGTTCAGGGGAGGACCTGCTTCATCACAGACGAAAGATTCCGGGGCGGACTTCCGTGAGGTGAATGCGCTGTATCTTAACGGTGTGCGTGCCATGAGGGCCCGTGATCACCGGAAGGCAACGCGGTCCTTTGAGGAGCTTCTCAGAGTGGACAGGAACCATGAACTTGCCCGGCGGCACCTGGAGAAAATCCATCAATCCGAAAAGGTCTTTCGTGACGCTGCTGCGCTGGAAAAAGAAAGGCGTTATTACGACGCGATCAGTAAATACTCCATCGCATCGGATCATATTGCCGGTGCTGATGAGCGCCTTGGGGCGCTGCGCGGCATGCTGATCGGGAAGGTGCCCGGCATGGAGCGAAGAGGGATACGCGCCTATGAAAAGAAGGAATACGGGGAATGTATTGCGGTAATGAAGAAAATTTTATTAATTGACCCCGGGAACAATACTGCTACACTATATTTACCCAGAGCGGAACGCAGAAAACAGGCAATTGAAAGATTGAAATAGTATCCATGAGTATAAAATACAAACTTATCCTGTCGGTCATTGCTATCATTCTTATTTCCACAGTTCCCCTCTCAGTGTTTCTTCTCGAAAGGCAGGAACGGGAAAAACTGGCCGGTATCCTCCATGAAGGGTCCATCTCGGCACGGATACTTGCCCAGGGGACAATAAATACCCTGCTGATGAACGGGGCAAATATTGCGGCATCGAAGGTTGACAGCAAGGACATGATTTCCATCCTCCGGCCCCTCACCTCCAAGGGCCTTGTGTATGCTGACGCAATTTTAATATCCTCCAATCCCGCCATCCACGGCACTGTTCTGGCTTCAATGTGTGACAACACCTTTATCAAGGGACACCTCTGCCCGGAAGATAAAATTAGTCCTGATGTTGTTGAGTCGCTGAAAAAAATACAGGGTCACCGGGAAATCATGATTAAAGGTCATCCCGGTCCGTTCTATGAGGTGGTGGCGGTGGGAAGCCTTTCCGGTAAACCGCCTTTTTGTATCGGAAGAATGGTGTTCTCGAAAAAAGCGGTACTGGAGCCGCTGCAGAAAACACGGACATATATATATTTCATCGTTATCATAACCATCCTGGTGCTCTGTATAATCGGATATGTATTCAGCAGATTTCTTTCACGCCCCCTTGAACAGCTTATTGACGCGGTGCGGGAGGTGGAGTCGGGCAGGTTTGACGTATCACTGCCGGTGAAATCCGGTGACGAGCTGGGACAGCTGGCGAGGTCTTTCGGAGCCATGGCGAAGATGCTGGACCATAAAATTTCCGAACTCCGTGACATGAATGTTGAACTGCAGCGCCTGGATGCGGTGAAAGATGAATTTCTCGCGAATACCACCCATGAACTCCAGACACCCCTGAGCGGCATTATTGGAATCGCGGAATCCATGCTGGAGGGCGCCGCGGGGGAGATCAGCGGCAGGTGTTCCCATAACCTTTCAATGGTGGTGTCAAGCGGAAGGAGGCTTTCGCACCTGATACAGGACATTCTTGATATTACCCGGCTGAAAAATGATGATGTCGTTCTGCGCCTGAAACCCGTGGACCTCGTTTCCATCGCGGAAATGGTTGTGTCTCTCATGGGGCCTCTCGCGGAGAAAAAGAACCTTGTGCTGCGTAACATGATAACAGGAGCACCCTGCTATGTTACAGGGGATGAGGACAGGCTGCAGCAGATTCTCATTAATCTTGTGGGGAACGCGGTCAAGTTTACCAGTCAGGGGTCAGTTACCCTGGAGCTGTCGGGTCCCGACGAAAATAGCGGCATGGTTACGGTGTCAGTACAGGACACCGGAATCGGGATCCCCGGTGACAAAATCACGGCAATATTTGATTCTTTTGTGCAGGGTGACGGGTCTATTTCCAGGCGTTACGGGGGAACAGGACTGGGGCTCTCCATTTCCAGGAGGCTGGTTACGCTGCATGGCGGGGAAATTTTCGTGGAATCACAATACGGCAAGGGGGCACGTTTCAGTTTTACGCTTCCATGTGCCGGCCCCCGGGACGCGGAACTGTTATCCATCCATTCAGGAGCCGGCACGGGGAATCCGCAGGTCCGCGGCTATGCCGGTCACCACAGGGAAATGGTTGCAGCCGCGGTGTCCCCGGAGAATATGTCCGCTACTGAGGGACGGGTCCTTGTGGTTGATGATGAGCCGGTGAACCTTCAGGTGCTTATCAATCACCTCGGTCTCGCGGGATACCATGTTGATGTGGCCTGCGGCGGGGATGAGGCCCTTTCCATGATTGCAAAGGATGGCCCTCCGGACCTTCTGCTCCTTGATGTCATGATGCCGGTGATGAACGGGTATGAGGTGTGCAGGACCATCAGGGAACAGTACACCCCTTTTGAACTTCCGGTGATTATGCTTACCGCGAAGAAGGACGCCCTTGACGCGATTAACGGGTTTAAAATGGGCGCCAGTGACTATATTACAAAGCCTTTTGACCGGCAGGAGCTCCTTGCCCGGGTACGGACTTTTATTGCCCTGAAGCGCGCCGTTGCGTTTCATGAAGAACTGAAAATCATTGAGAAGGAGTACAGTGTCGCACGGGAAATTCAGCGGTCCATTGTCCCTTCAGGGGTCCCGGTACCGGAGGGTGCTTCTGTTCATGTGCGCTACCGGCCCATGAGGGCGGTGGGCGGGGATTTTTATGATTTTCATCGTGACGGGAACCGGCAGTTCGGTGTCCTTATTGCTGACGTTTCGGGGCACGGGATGCCCGCGGCCCTTGTGGGGTCAATGCTGAAAATTGCGTTCACCGTATCCGCAGAGGAGGGGCATCGGCCCGCAGCGCTTATGCAGAGACTCAATGAAATTATCAGCGGCCATGTTACGCGGCAGTTCATTACGGCAAATTACCTGTATTTTGACCTTGAAGGTATGTCGGTTGTTTCATCGAATGCCGGCCACTGGCCCCAGGTGCTTTTGAAAAAAGAGGACAAACGCATTGTAGAAGTATATAACAGGAGCAGGGCCATCGGTATTGAAAGACAATATCAGTATGATGCTTCTGAGCATACTCTTGACCCCGGGGACAGGGTGGTGCTTTTTACTGATGGCGTAATTGAATGTAAAAACAGGGATGATGAGCTGTTCGGAGAAGAGCGGCTGCACCGGATAATACAGGATACCGCTTCAGATCCCGCTGAGGACTTTCTTGACACCGTGTTCGCGGCCCTCGAAGCGTGGGGGGACTATAACGAAAAGGGAAGCTTTGAGGACGATATTTGTATTCTCTGTATTGATATTGATGAATAGAAGTGTCAGGGGCCTGCGACGCAGCGGACGAAATATTGTGTCGTAGTATAATTCCAGTTTACGGTGCCGTTGTAGAAATTAATAAACCACTTGAAATTACCCGGTGAATTGGCATGTGATGTCGATGTCCAGTATTCTTTACTTTTCGTATAGGGGAAAGCTTTTTCATTTATTGAAGGAGTTTTCCCATGTGCATAATCTGCCAAACTCTGGAGTTCTCTGACGCTGGGTAGCCGCCAGTTTGAGTATCCCCTGTATTGTGAATTATTCAGGTTGTTGCACGCATTCACTGCCTCATCCCATGTGAAGACGTCAGTTGGAGATGTATAGTTACAGAAAGGGTCGTGATTGATTCCGGACTTCAATAACGTGCATCGCATCCAC
>DAOSYC010000118.1:0-11486 GCA_035380905.1 Spirochaetota bacterium
GCTTCATATATACTGTATTGAAGAGTTCATTGTATATTTTCGCATTTTCCGGTATCGGCTCATATACAGTACCGACGCGGGTCATGGCCTTCACTGCGGCATCAAAGCTGCTGTGTATGTTTAGTCCCACTGCGGCGTCGATTGCGGCCCCCAGGGCGGATGTTTCGAAGGTGTGGGGACGTTCCGCGGGCATGTTGAAAATGTCCGCGGTGAGCTGCATCGCCACGTTGCTCTGGGACCCGCCGCCGGACACGCGGAGTTTTTCAATTTTCACATTGTTGCGTTTTTCAGTACGTAACGCACCTTCCTTCAGGGCGTAGGCGAGTCCTTCAAGAATCGCGCGGTAAATATGTGCCCGCGTATGAACATCACCGAACCCCACAATGGCGCCCTTTGCCTCGGGCCCCGGTACCCGTACGCCGGGGGACCAGAACGGCTGCAGCATAAGCCCCATTGATCCCGGGGGGATATCTTTCACCAGTTCATCGAAAAGCTGCTCGGGCTGGATCTTTTTCCTTTCCGCGATCTGCATCTCCCGGAGACCGAATTCCTGCTTGAACCAGCTCACCATCCAGTAGCCGCGGTATATCATCACTTCGGTATTGAAGGAACCGGGAACGGCGCTGGGGTATGACGGCAGAAAGGGTATTATCTCCACGTACTTCGTGTTGGTGGTTTCCACGGTGGCAGTGGTGCCGTAGCTGAGGCAGGCAATCTCCGGAGTGAGGCACCCGGAACCCAGTACCTCGCAGGCTTTATCGGCGGCAGCGGCAATCACCGGGAGGCCTCTGGGTATGCCTGTCTGGCGTGAAACCTCTCTGGTGATGCAGCCAAGGATATCGCCGGGATGAACCAGTGACGGCAGTATGGATTTTTCCATGGGAAACATTTTCCATTTCAGGTCCATCTTCCCCGCCCACTGGTGTTTCTTATAATCAAAGGGCACGTATCCAACCATATTGCCTGTGGAGTCGGTGTACTCTCCGGTGAGTTTATAGGTGAGGTATCCGGAGAGAAACAGGTACTTGTGCGTCCTGTCCCAGATATCAGGCTGGTTCTGGCGGATCCAGTTTGCTTCACATTCACGTACCGCGTGTTCAACGGTGCCGAGAATGTTTATTGTGCGGAGGCCCGCGCGGATGACCCCTGAGGGGAAATCCTCATTTTTCGCTTTCCGCTGATCGAGCCACACGATCGCGGGACGGAGCGGGCGGCCGTCTTTGTCGACATTGATCATGGTGTTGCGCTGGGTCGTGAGGGTGACGCCCTTTACCGCGTCTTTTGGTATTTTCGTGTTTTTGAATAAAAGTTTACAGGTGTCACAGAGTGTCTTCCAGTAGTACTCCGGTTTCTGTTCCGCCCAGCCGGGGTTGTCTGAATAATAGGGGTCGATGGGGGTTTTCACGATATCGTGAAGATTCCCGTCGGGGTCAATAAGGATAGCCCTGACTGACTGTGTTCCCGCGTCAATTGCGAGGATGAATTCTTTTGATTTTAATGATGTCCCTTTTGCCATATCTCCCCCTCTCCGGCGGGCGCCGCCGTTACATGGTGCGTGATATATAGAAACTTGTTCTTGACTTTTCCCGTAAAATTCTTCTCTTTGTTGTTTCCGGGTCATTATTTTTGTATCATACCCGGTATGATGTGGCCCATGCGCGGGGAACGGCTTCCACGCGACAGTGTCATATCGTAGATAAAATGAAGAAAATGTAAAGCTGAAAAAACAGAAGACAATAAAATACCTCCCTTCGTTTTTTCAAATACTATTGATATGTAAGGCGGCATCTATGGCAGTATTACTTGAAAAACCGGAAATCCTCTGCAGCGACCATATCCTCTGCAGGATCGATGCGGGGGATATCGTGACTGCCCCGGGACAGTTTGTGAATGTCCGCGTCGGGGAATCCATGGACCCGCTGCTGCGGCGTCCCTTCTCTGTTCATAATCAGGAGGGGAATGTCATTGAGCTGGTTATTCAGGTCCTCGGGAAAGGGACCCGCTGGCTCCGTGACTACGCGAAACCGGGTGATATCGATCTCCTGCTTCCCCTCGGGAAAGGGTTCTCTCTGCCTGAGAATGCCTCGGCGCTCCTTGTGGGAGGGGGCGTGGGGAACGCGCCGCTGTATTATCTCGCACGGGCCCTCCGCGACCGGGGTACCAACGTGACGTACCTGTACGGCTCACGCTCCCTGGAGTGCATGTTTCTCCGGGACCGCTATAAAGAAATCGCAGACAATTATTATGAAGCAACTGATGACGGGAGCTGCGGGGAGAAGGGGCGGATTACCGATCTTGCGGAGAAGGTTATCGGGAAACATCCGTTCACCCATGTTTTCACCTGCGGCCCTACGCCGATGATGCGGACCCTTACGGATATGGTGAAAAACACCGGTATCCATATTGAGGTCTCCGTCGAGAATTACTTCGGATGCGGCGTGGGGCTCTGTTCCGGGTGTACCGTGGAAACGGTCCACGGCAACAGGCGCGCCTGTGTTGACGGGCCTGTGTTTGACGGGAAGGAGATCAACTGGGGCTCCCTTCAGGGAAGCCACTACGACGAGGCCTGCGAAGCGTAGCCCGGGACGGGAGTGTCCTGTCAATTATTGTGCCGGCTCTGCGCCTCCTGCATTTTCTTTTTCAGCTCACTGTTGCTGGTGCCGAACATCACTGTGCTGCTTTTCCACCCGCGATAATTTTTGAAATACTCCGTTGACATGCCGAAGGCGTCAAAACAGGGCATGTAGATGGTGTGGTTCATGGCGTCGGTGACTTTCTTTTCTCCTGCATACATCACGTACGCCACGCCGTTGCGCACAAGGCGGTCAATGAGCTCCTCCTGCCGGGGGAGATTTTTTTTCTTTGCCGCCTCAATGAGACGGAAAAATTTATTCGCGTTCAGGGTCACGCAGAAGGCGTTGTCGTCACGTTCCATCAGGATTTCCCGCTTTTCGCTGTCAAGGGTATACTTCGTGAACCCGTTCAGGGCAATCAGCGTCCCGTTCCGGAGATATGATTTCGCCACAAGAAACACCAGGGTCAGCTTGACTGGATGCATGTAATAGTCATCCAGAAACGCCAGGTGACGCCGCACTTCTGATTTCGCCTTTTCACGGCGGAGGCTCGCGTCACTCACTTTGTGGGCCCGCTTCACCGTTTCAACATTCAGCCCTTTCGGCATGGATGCCTTCAGGTGCGTTTCCGCAGTTCCTTTCGGGTCACAGCCCGTTCCTTCAATGACGGGAGTCACACTGTACCAGTATCCAAGGCCCCGCTGCGCCGAGGCGTCCTCGTACACCGGTTCCCCCTTCGCGCGGCCGATCTCCTCGAAAGGTCCCTCGCTGAAAGGGGAGCGGTACAGCGCATAGGATTCTGCGCCGCTCAGTGCGTCCCACGTGATTCGTATTTTTCCTTTCACGTCGTCGGGAGTTGCGGAAATATTTTGAATGTCGCCGATCTCTGTGCCTTTCATGTGGAGGGCTATCCTTCCCATGACTGCGGAGGCGCATTTCTCAAGGGCATCATCTGACGATGAATAATACGCGGTGCGGTACAGGGCTTCACGGCGTGATGTAGATATCAACGCGGCCTTCACCTGTATTCCCATGTAGGCCTTTTCAATGACTCCCGTAATAACATATTCCCCCTCAGCGCTCCTCCCGGCAGATGCCGCCGCGCGGAGGTGCCCGCTGTTTTCCGGATCGAAGTTTTCAATCGCGGACGCGTTCCCGGCAGCACGAATATTGTTGATCCCGATTTTCTCTTTTCCCGCCTCCAGAAGGAACTTCCCGAGTTTTGCCGACTGCTGTGCTTCCACACCCGATGCGTAAAACGGGAGGACAATCGTTGTGCCGGCAAAAGCCGCGGCGGCGGTGAATAGAACAAGTATGGTGAAAAGAATAGCAGGGAGGTGTTGTCTGATTTTCATGATATCTCCATCGGATAGTATTTCGCACCTGTATTAAAGCAGGGAATATCCTGCCCGGTTTCGACTGATTTTTCAAACAATTTTTTTCTGATTCGTAATGTTGTATCAGAATGGTAATGAATAAAAATAGCTTCCATTACACAGAAATATTCTTTACAAAGTCATATCTATAGGTAATGATATAGTGTTTTCATGATACGGATTCTCCGGAGGCTTTCATGGGGCATCTGGAAAATGAGCGGTCACATGTCTGCGTTTCGCGGGAAACTGGCGCGGCTGTTTTAATACTACTATAAGGATCTGAAACTCATGCTTCATATACTGATGAATATTAGTTTTGCCCTGAGAGACTCGGCGAGGAATATCCTGAAGTCCCTTATTTCGAGTTTCGGGATTATCGTGCTCATTTCATTTCTTGTAATGTACATTCCATTCAGGGACTCGGTGAAAAATTATATTGAAACCAGCCTCTTCGGAAAGCTTGCTATCAACGAAATCAAGATATATCCCCGTTCCGCGCAGCAGAACAATATCTTCACCCCGTCATCGAGTATCCGGGGCCGTATCCCTGTGGCCCATGTGCGGGCAATAAGGGGGATGAAGGAAATTGATAAGACCTTCAGCATTATCAAACTTGACTTTAAAACGAAGGTCCATGGAGAAATGCTGGGGCAGTCCCGGGCGCCGTTTCTTCCCATATGCGGTGTCAACAGGGAATTTTTTAAAGGCAAGCTCCGAAACTGGAACGGTTTCCGGACGGGAAGGACCGTGCCCGTGGTGGCGCCGAAAATGATCCTTGAGCTTATGAACAATTATTTTGTCCTGAACGGCCTTCCGCGAATGACGGAGAATGACCTCCGGGGGTTCCCCCTTGATCTCAGGGTGTTTATTCCTGCTCCCGGCGGGGAGGAGAGGGAGCATGAACTCAAGGCGCACCTCTTTGGATTTTCCGATGTCTTTGCCTTCCCCGCGGTCCTTGTGCCCCTCGACGTGGTGACCCGTTTCGCCGCGCGGCACCGGTATGATACGGGCCGCTGGAAACAGGGGTATCATCACATCATGATGTATGCCAATATTAAGGATGTGCGGAAGCTTCCCGAGGTGGCGCAGAAACTCCGGAAGATGGGGCTTGTGTTTGAATCGCAGCACGATGTGGCGGAGAAAACCAACAGGGCCCTGAAGGTGATTGATGATTTTTCCTTCGTGGTGATAGGGATACTGCTGATCATCACAGTGATATCAATTTTCAATTCCTATCTCAATATTGTGTATACCCGGAGCCACAAGTTTTCCCTGAAGCGCATTATCGGGGTTTCGAAGTTGCGCATAATAATGGGGTTTGTTGTTGAAGCGGCGTTTGTCGGGGCGATGTACGGGACGATAGGATACTATGCCGGGAAGGGGATGCTCGATTTCGCCGCAAAGAAACTTCCGGTCTGGGTGCCTGCGCTCAGCAATATCGCGATCCACTCGGGAGAGCATGATCTTTTTCTCATGGCCCTTCTGTTTTCCATGCTGATCTCCGCGGTGTCGGCGCTGATACCGGCGATATTCGCGTCAAATATGAATCTTTTCAAGGCAGTGCGGAAGTAGCATGCTGCGCTGTATTTTATATGAGGAGCTGCAACGATATGCTGGTTGTTGAAAATGTATCAATGTCTTTCGGCGAGAGGGACATTCTGAAAAATGTCAATATGACAATCGAAGAAAAGAGCATTACCGTCATCACCGGTAAATCCGGCACGGGGAAAACAACCCTCCTCGGGATCATGTCGGGCCTGCTGAAGCCTGACTCCGGCAGGGTGCTTTTCCGGGGGAAAAATATTTTCCGGTGGCTCGATTTTATGCGGTCACGGTACCGCAACAAGAAGATCGGATTTATCTTTCAGTTCTTCAATCTTCTTCCCGACATGACGGCGTACCAGAACATTATTTATCCTGCAGTCATCAATCCCTTCTCAAAGAACATCCGGGGGGAGGCTGACTTTCTCGTGGATTATCTGGGTATATCCCACATAAAAAATAACTACCCCACCACGCTGTCGGGAGGGGAGCTGCAGCGCGTCGCGGTGGCACGTTCGATTATCAACCGCCCTGAAGTTGTCCTTGCGGACGAACCCACGGGGAATCTTGATGATGCCACGGCTGACCATATTATCGCGCTGTTTTCCGAAATACGGGAGAAGTACGGCATTTCTTTTGTGATTGTTACCCACGAAAAGAGGTTCCTGCAGATAGCGGATGTGCATTACCACCTTACCGACGGGCAGTTTGTGCGGATGGACAACGCCCATGGAAATGCCGTGAAAAAAGAGCCCAAGGAGAGGGCGGTCACTGCCGCAAAAAAGAAACCCGCTGCGAAGAAGGCTCCTGAGAAAAAAACAGTGAAAAAAGCTGCAGCGAAAGCCGCTCCCGCGAAAAAGAAATCCGCGGCAAAAGCAAAGCCGGCCCCCGCGAAAAAAGGAAAGGCAAAAAAATAGAGCGGCCGTCATTTACTCTTTGACGGCATAGGTGGTGATGATCGCGTTATACATTGTCGCCAGGGCTTTGTCTCCCGCGCTCCGAATGTCGGTATTGGTGAGGACGTCTTTCCTGTTTTTGGAAAACCACCCGTGGAGCCGGGACATGGCGTCGCGTTCATCATCAGCGCTGTGGCAGATTTTCACGAGTTTCCTCATCTCGTCCCGGTCGAAAAAATTTCTGTAATTGTTGATGAGCAGCACAAAGGAACTGCCGCTGGCGGACTCCACAATGTCAATGCTCTCCTTGTCTGAGCCCTTGAACTTTCTGCCGGGGCCGATTTTCCCTTCAATGGGTTCGGCGGGTTTCCTTTCCTTCCGCTCGGCCCGTATTTCCTGAATTTTCTTATTCTGGAGCATTACCTGCCCCTGGGCAATGAGGAATTTTATGCTTTCCTCTTCAAGGCTTTCCGCGATTTTCGCGAGGTCGCCGAGAAGGGCTTTCTTTTCTTTGCTGATGGCGGTTTTTTTTGGTGCAGGTTTCTTCGGTTTTTTTTCTGCCGCCGATTTTTTCGGGGTACTCTTCTTCTCCGCCATAATGCCTCCTGTGCGCCTATCGGGTCGCGGGATTTATGGAAATGACTGTTTTATTGCCGGCTGTATTTATGGTGTAGCGTATAACTATCAGGGTGCCGCGGTATTTCTTTATGGATTTCATGTAATTGATCATCCGGTTCCGGGTATCCGCCGGGCTTTCCTGTGCGCGGTAAAATTCCTTTATGAACTGGTCATTGTTTCCCCGCGTATCACGGGTAAGCAGCATCACCTGGGCCAGGTCATTGGGTATGGCGTCGAGAAGCATTACCCTCGCGGATTGTCCCTGTTCCATGGAGCCCCGGGGCTTGCATGTGCAGAGCAGGAGCGTGCATGCCGCGCACAATACCAGGGTGCCTCCGATGGTGTGTGTAATTATTTTTTTTACCATGAGTAGATGACATCATAACGCCGGCGCAAAGTAAAGCATTTTTCAGGGACGGGGTGTGCAATTCAGTGATGGTGGAATTCTGTAAATTATTTTCAAATGACGTTTAGAGTATAGTGAAGATATTAAAGGGTGATATCCGACTGGATAAAGTTGAAATATCTAATCCGTTATGCATATTTACTTTCTTTCTACATGGATTTTCACGGCCTGACAGGCTCATGAAAAAATCTTCTTGCCTTAATCTGTAGCATCAGACAAAATGTCACTACTTATAAACAAGTAGTGACAAAACGTCTGCCATGAAAAAGAAACAAAAACCTGAAGATATTTTCCGTGAACACGGAGGGCAGCTCAAAATGAGCCAGGCGCTCCGATACGGGATTAGTCGTTACATGCTTTACTCCCTGAGAGACCGGGGAGTTATCGAACAGGTAAGCAGGGGAATATACCGGCTAGTTGAACTGCCGCCAATCAGCAATCCTGATCTTGTCGTTGTAAGCCTGCGGTTTCCCGAAGCGGTTATCTGCCTGATTTCAGCTCTTTCATTCCATGCAATTACTACACAAATTCCCCATGAAATATCTGTAGCGATACAAAAAACATCACGCATACCATCTCTTGATTACCCTCCTGTAAGAGCTCATAAATTTTCCGATATGGCCTATGCGGCAGGAATAGAAGAACACCGAATAGACGGCGTTCAGGTAAAAGTATATAATCCTGAAAAAACAATTGCTGACTGCTTTAAATTTCGAAATCAAATCGGCATGGACATAGTACTTGAAGCACTCAAGCTGTATAAATCGAGAATAGATTCTAGTCATAAAAAAATTCTCTCTTACGCAAAAATATGTCGAGTAGAAAAAATTATACGACCATACCTTGAGGCACAGCTTTGAAACCGGTGAAAAATATTTCCGCATCGGTTAAAAACCGCCTGCTCGATTGTTCACGAACTGACAAAAGACCATTTAACGAGATTCTGCAGTATTTCTCAATGGAGCGTTTTTTGTATCGTCTCTCCTGTTCCACTCATGCTGACCGGTTTATCCTTAAAGGTGCCTTGATGCTTAGAGCATGGGATGCTTCTGTAGCCAGACCAACAATGGATATTGACCTGCTGGGCAGAACCAGTAACGAAGTACAAAACATTACCACCCAATTTCAGGAAATCATGTCAGTTAATGTCGAACCGGATGGAATCACCTTTAAATCTGATACAATCAATATCGAAAAAATAACTGAAGATGCCAATTACGAAGGAGTCAGAGTACGGTTTAAAGGAAAACTGGATACAGCAATTGTCAGCATGCAGGTTGATATAGGGTTTGGCGATACGATTTATCCCGGCCCTCAAAAAGCCTTTATTCCTGCCATACTTGATTTTCCTGCTCCAGAGATTCTCTGTTACAGTCGTGAAAGCACTATTTCGGAAAAATTTGAGGCAATGGTAAAATTTGGTATTCTTAACAGTCGTATGAAAGATTTTTACGATATTTGGTTTCTGTCCCGTCAGTATAGTTTTGACGGCCCAAAGCTGGCAGAAGCAATTCGTCGAACCTTTGAACACAGGAAAACAGAACTGACTTTAAAAATTGATGCCTTTGAAAAGCATTTTATCCATGAAAAACAGATACAGTGGAGGGCTTTTTGTCGAAAACTTCAGCAGGAGCATATACCGGCATCTTTTAGTGATATTGTTGACAATATTAAAGACTTTTTAATTCCTGTTGTTGCTTCAATTCATGAAGGCACTTCAATTCCTGCACACTGGAAAGCCGCAGGACCCTGGGTATAGCAGTTTCTTCGCAGAATTGTTCAACATACTGCTCCCCTCTTCAAAGAGCGCATTTTTTGGAAGAATCGCCACCTCAGAGAGAAGACTTTCTCCGTCCCCTTCATCCATACAGAAAATCCACAGAGAAGGGGCCGTTAAAGTTTATGTGGCTATCATTGCCATTGGCAATTCTCCTAATCCCATAATTCAAAAGACATCCCCCGATATTGAGACAAATAAATTGGGAACAATTATAGTGAATGAATCAATGGCAACTGCCACCAGGAAGGTTTTTTTTGCAGGTGGGAATATTGTCCCGGGGGCAGCAACAGGTATTGAGGCAATAGGGGCTGGCCGAAGAGCTGCATCAATAGCAGAGTATCTTGATGAGAAGTTTCGTGTATAATAAAAATGATGAATCTTGAAAAGTATGTCAAGTCAGCTTTTGGCTTGATGTAATTATTGCTCAGAAAAAACCATTCCTTTTGAAGATTCTTGCTTTACAAGTATCTATTGGATGATATTATAAATTGAAAAGAAAATTCCATAGGTTTACAAACATCACAATATGACTGCAAAGAAAATAATTCCACCTGTTATTGCCCTTGGAGCATCTGCCGGAGGTGTTGAAGCTCTAGAACGATTCTTTTCTAACTTGCCAAGCAATACCGGGTTCGCCTATGTAGTAATCATTCACATGGACCCGGATCACAAGAGTGTTCTTGCTGAACTCATTCAGTATTATACACAGATGAAGATACAGACAGTTACCAGAAAAACCCTCATTAAGCCAGATCATATTTTCATTAAGACATCAGATAGAATACTGAAAGTTGATGGTAACAGCCTTGTGCCTGAATTACCAAAAACAAGAAATGAGATGATTTATCCCATTGATCTTTTTTTTACATCCCTTGCAGAGAGCCAGAGAAACAATGCAACAGGCATAATACTCTCTGGCACTGGTAAAGATGGAATGAAAGGTATTCGGGAAATAAAAAGATTCGGAGGCATTACCATTGCACAGGAACCTTCTACAGCCCAGTATGCACATATGCCTGAAAATGCAATTCAGACAGGTAATGTTGATTATATTATTCCTGTAATTAACATACCTGCAACACTTCTTAAGGTAATTACTCCCCGACCTCTTTCAAGATCACTTTCCTATGAAAATGAACATGATGACCTCAAGACAAAAGAGTATATTGATAAAATACTCAATTTACTCTTTAAAATAACAGGTAATGATTTCAGGTTATATAAGTATAATACCATCTACCGACGAATTGATTATCGGTTAAAGCAGCATCACCTCAACACCCTGGCACAATATTATAAGTATATAAAAAAGAATACCGATGAAATACATGCCCTTTCTCATGATATTCTAATCAGGGTAACAAATTTTTTTAGAGATCCTGAAGCTTTTTCTTATATCCAGACTGAAATCATTCCTGAGCTTTGTTCTCGCAACAAAAAGGATGTAAAAATTCGTGTATGGAGTGCAGGCTGCGGTACAGGGGAAGAAGCGTATACCTGTGCAATACTCTTCAAAGAACATCTTTCAAAAATGAAGGGTAAAGATAAACCAGGAGTTTTAATATTTGCTTCAGATATTGACAAAGATTCTATCGCCTATGCCAGATCAGGTATGTATCCTCTTACAATAAAAAAGGATATCAGTAAAAAAATTCTCGAGAAGTATTTTTATCTTAAAAACGATCAGTATTGCGTTGTTGATGAAATCAGAGAAATGATCGTATTTTCTGAGCATGACATGATACAGGATCCGGCTTTTTCGAAGCTTGATCTCATTCTCTGTCGTAATGTTCTAATCTATATGAGAGCTGAACTCCAAAGGAAAATAATTCCTCTCTTTCACTATTCCCTGAATCCGGCCTCTTATCTGGTACTGGGTTCATCTGAAAGCATTGGAGAATGCCAGGATATCTTTAATACAATTGAAAAGAAATGGAAAATTTACCGGAAGACTGATGCGGAAATATCTGTTTCAATGCGTTACACCATTAGCCCTTCAAGTTCAGTGCCAATCAATAGTTTTCCCCATGAGGGAGATCACTATTATACATTTAGTGACATAGAAGCACTGGCAAACCGGATAATTCTATCAACCTATTCATCTCCCCATGTCATAGTAGACAGAAATCATCGTATTGTTTATTTCTCCAGCAATACCAACCCATACCTGAAGCATCAAACAGGAAAAGCTAATCTTGATATAATTCAGATGGCTGTGGGAAAACTGAAACTCGAATTGAGAACTGCCCTTTTTCAGGTAATGAAAGATAATAAAAAATATCTGAAAGATTCAGT
>DAOSYC010000119.1:0-4020 GCA_035380905.1 Spirochaetota bacterium
CACCGGATACTGTACAGAAGACCGGAACTGCTACAGGTTGTTCACCTGTTCAATCCAGTCAAGTCTGCGCTCACCCCACTCCTCACTCTGGGCGGTGAACAGCATGGATGACTCCAGCTCAAGAAGACGCCGCTTGAGGTCTTCAATGGTATAGACATTTGTCACGCCTTCGAGCCATGCGGTCCGCTGCTGCTGCCAGTAGGGTTTCTGTGCGGAATACTTGACATTCATTTCAAATTCAATGAGCAGTTTCTTCAACCGTGCCTTGTCGTCCGCAGCATTTTTCACTTCTTCGATCCACTGCTGATACCGCGGCTGCCACCTGTCTGTCATTGCTGAAGGGTTCACACCCTTTGCAAGGTCAATCAGCAATTCACCGAAGGTCGATTTTTTTGTACATCCTGTATACAGCATAACAGACGCTGCGAGCATACATACCACTGCAAATTTCTTGTTCATAAAATTCTCCTGAGAATATATATCAATCCGCAGCACTTCCCTTCCATATCATAATTTATTATCTTTCTGATTTCGGTGTAGTCTGCTGAATTTTCATGATACAACTGACGCAACTGCATCTTTACGACCGGCACATTGTATATCTTTTCGAAAAAAGTTCCATACTTCAAAAAATATCGTCATATATGCAGTAAAACTGAACTGCCGCAACACATTATTGGAATATGATTAATTGGAACACTACAGCATAATATGTTACTAAATCAAGCCAATTTTGCAGAGACTGATCACATTTCCCTGTTCCCGGGTTCCGGCAAAGGGCAGCTCTCCCCCGTTTCAAGGGAATACTTCCATGGTATCCGTATAAACATATTACCGGCCATATTAAAAAAGTCCATCATTTTCACAAGTTTCAAAATATATTTTCTTTCCTTAACGGGATAGGAGTTTTCATATTCTTTTAGGTATTCCCATGCGGCCGGCATCCCCCGGTTGAAAACCCACTCCCTCGCAAAAGAAAGGGCCAGCCATTCCCTGTAGTTAAAATCATCTTTTCTGAGGGTTATAAGTTTCTGTATTTCCTCTTTTCCAAGTCCCAGCCGCCGACCTGCGGCTGAATGCGCGTTGATTCACCCGCCGCATTCATTTGACATGGACACCGTGAGAAGCAGTTTTTCCCTGAACACCGGGTCTATCCTTCTAAGGGTCATAAAAAATGTCGGCCCCGACAGCATCCTGAAGAACCTGCCAAGAAGTTCTTTTATTGAAGTTAGAGATATTTTTTCAGGCTGTTTCATAAGAGGATATACCACCACCATGTATTGTTACGTAATGAATATACACTTCCCGGGAAAGCGGGATATCCATACAACACATCGCAGGATTCCCGGCATCTTTGTATACAGTATAACAGCGCTTCGGGTAAAAAAATAAAAAACCTTTGACATGCCGCAATTTTTCATTAATATTCATGATGCGAAGGGCAGTTTTTTCAAGAAATAATAAGAATCAGGTTCCCGTATACTACTTACCTGGAATAATTATGAGCAAAGAAGAATTCAGACAAGCACTTTTTGATCTTGCGACATTTGCCACCAAACATGAACTCTCCGACCAGGCAAAAAAACTAATAATTCATTACTTTAACGAATCCGGCGAGAACACATCCACACGCAGGGCAATCGGGGCGATACAGCGCTACCTGCCGGACTGCATACCGCCCGAGGGGGAACGTTCCGGAAGACTGCAGTCCCTCATTGACACGATGGCGGAATATGCGGAAGAATGGGACATGGAATAGTATATCGGAATACTTCCCCCGTTCCTTTTCCCGCAGAGCGATATCACCCCGAATATATACATTTAATATTTGACATGCTGCTGTTTCATGTTCTATAATTCAGGCATCTAACAAAAGAAAACGATGGAGGAAAGTAATGAAGAAAGTTTTATTCAGCATGTTCGCAACAGCCCTTATCTGCGCCGTGTGTATCGGCTCAATCTCCTGCGGCAGAGAGGATGCGTCTCAGCAGGGTTCATCGACAACGTCATCAACTTCCACCGGAACAACAGGATCAGGCGATCTTGACCAGTTTCTTACGGACTACGAGGCATTTATTAACACATACTGTGAAATGGCTCAAAAAATCAGCGCCGCTCCCCTGTCACAAAAACCGCAGCTTCTGCAGAAATGGGCAGCCCAGGTGCAAAAGCTTTCCGGCTACAATGAGAATATTATCTCCATGAAAGCGTCCGCTTCACCCGCCGCGAAGGAACGTCTTGAAGCTCTTGAGAAAAAAGCAAATGAATGCAGCAAGGTTCTTGAGTCCATGTGACAATACCATACTTATGCGGTAGTGTAATTCCGTACTGACAGGTAAAAGGCCGGGACTTCGTGTTCCGGCCTTTCACGTTCCCCCGGCGCCCCTCCTTTTCTACAAAAACAGAAATTTGTCTTGATTATGAAATATATTTTATTACAACATTACCATCATCCGACATGAGGTTTCAGCAATGAGAGACGTACTGGACAACAGGGATATTATTATTCCCCTCACAGACAACAACGCCATTCAGAGGGGCGCAATAATCCGCCGCGTGGGGAACGGCAAGGACCAGCAGGGATGCTTTATGAATTACGACGACAGCGGCGACATGATCCTTGTCAATGTAATTGATATTCACACCAAATCCTTTCTCGCCAGGGCGGGGATCCTTAAAATTAAAGAGGGCGATACGGTGTACCGGTATAATTCAACCTTCGGGGAGGACCCGTTATCCGGCGATGCCGAAGCACTGGTACGGGAATGGCCGCTTTTTAAAAAGAATGAACAGCTCCGGGAATCCATGCTCTATTTCGTAAAGACTGCATTTTCCCCCCGCCTAATTCTCTACATGAAAAAAATGGACTGTATGGATTACCTTTTTGTTCCGCTGCAGCAGAAATTCAAAATCGGCAGGTTCACCGAAACTGTTGACTGGGACGTTGTGCGGAAAGAATCCTTTCGGGAAAAGCTTTCTTCGCTTAAGACCGGTGAGCATCTTACCTATATCGCCATGATTCCCCAGATCAAAAGCTATAGCGCATTTTTCTATTCCATCGGCACAAAACCCCACCAGGAAACCCAGATGAGCCTCCGCAGCGAACCGTTCAACTTTGTCCCTACCCACGGGGGCCATATTAAAGCTTCACGAAGTAAAAAAGACATGAAAGAGTTTATAGTGGACGCCGGTTCAAATTTCCTGGGAAAAGGGACAAAGGCCTCACTGAAGACCGCGAAGGAAATCACTGACGCCATGAAACGGACCTATAAAGAATATAACTTCATCCCGATCGAAGGCCGGGGTGCCTTCGGGGAGGAACAGAGTTATTAAACTCCAGCCGTGAGAATTTTTTTTTGAGTGCAAAATTTTGTGGAAATTAAAAGAATATCTACTATATCTGGAGTAATTTGGAACTATTTTCTGTGACTGGAGGATTTTCATGAAATCATTACGTGTATGTATCACTGCGGCGATTGTAATTACAGCGGTATCCTTCACCGTTATTTCCTGCAAACGCGAACAGGGACAGGTCCTCAACATGGCCACCACCACCAGCACCGACAACACCGGCCTCCTGGATTACCTGAAACCAATCATTCTTTCCGATACAGGAATAAACCTCCACTGGGTCGCGGTAGGAACAGGCAGGGCCCTGGAGCTTGGAAAAAACTGCGATGTCGACATCCTTCTTGTCCATGCCCCGGCCGCGGAAAAGAAATATATTGAAGCCGGATACGGCATTGACAGAAGAAAAGTCATGTTCAATGACTTTATCATCATCGGCCCGAAAACCGACCCCGCCGGAATCAAAGGGAAATCCGCCAGCGGCGCCCTTTCCACAATAGCCTTGAAGAAGGCGTTCTTCGCGAGCCGCGGCGACGATTCCGGGACACACAAAAAAGAGCTCTTTCTCTGGAAGGAAGCCGGCATTTCCTCACCGGACAAACAGCCCTGGTACATCCAGACCGGACAGGGTATGATCAACACAATCAATATCGCCAATGAACGGAACGGATA
>DAOSYC010000119.1:4120-11224 GCA_035380905.1 Spirochaetota bacterium
AATATTGAGACATGGTCAGCCATTGCCGTTTCCCTGCAGGCCTCACTGCTTTCAATTACCGCGGCCCTTATAATCGGCGCCCCGGCAGGATTTGTCCTGGGGTACTATGAATTCCCCGGAAGAAGGCAGATCCGGGCTGTCTTCGATACACTGCTGGCCCTCCCCACCGTCGTGGTGGGGCTTGTGGTATACGGGTTTGTGTCAAGCCGCGGCCCCCTGGGACACATGGAGCTGCTGTTTACCGTGTCCGGAATTGTCGTCGCCCAGACAATTCTGATCCTCCCCATCGTGATTTCTCTGACAGCATCCGCGATCGAGTCCCTTGACATGCGTCTCGGGAACACCCTGATAACCCTGGGGGCTTCACGGCGGCAGATTGTGCTCACCAGTCTTTACGAGGCGAAAATCGCGGTACTTACGGCGGCGGTCACCGCATACGGACGCGCCATTTCCGAAGTCGGGGTTTCCATGATGATCGGAGGCAATATCAAGTGGCACACGCGCACTATCACGACCGCGATAGCCCTTGAGTCAGGGAAGGGAAATTTCGCCATGGGCATTGCCCTTGGCCTTGTGCTGCTCACAATTGCGTTTACGGTGAACGCGTCATTAATAATCCTGAAAAAGATGTCAAAATGAAAGTAGAAAACACCTCACATCATTTTCTTGTCAGGGACCTGGAATATGCATATTCCGGAAATTTCCGCCTCCAGGTACCGCACCTGGTTATTGACCGCGGGCAATCCCTCGGCATAAGCGGCCCCAATGGATGCGGGAAAAGCACACTGCTCAGACTTCTGGCCTTTCTGGAAACGCCGCAGGCCGGCTCCATTGAACTTGTTCAGGCGGCGGGGGGCGATACAAAACGCCTGCACCATAGAATAACCCTGCTCCTTCAGGACCACTATCTGCTGAAACGCTCTGTATTTGAAAATGTCGCCTACGGCCTGCGGGTGCGGGGCGACAGGGAAAACCTCCGGGACCGCGTATTCCGGGCATTACAGGATTCCGGACTTGACCCGGAACGTTTTGCCGGGAGGAAATGGCATGAACTCTCCGGAGGAGAGGCGCGCCGGGTGTCCCTTGCTGCACGCCTGATCCTGAAGCCGGAGGCGCTCCTCCTCGATGAGCCTGTTGCAAACATAGACAGGGAAAGTGCCCTCCTGATAAAGGATGTTATCAACACCCTGAAAGAACGGGACAACATGACCATGATCATTTCGAGCCATGACCAGACATGGCTCGCAGGAGTTACCGACTCCATTATACAGATGCGTGACGGAAAAATTACCGGCTTATTATATGAAAATTCTCTTCAGGGGCCCTGGCACCCGGATATTGACGGACTCTGGGCCATGGATATTCAGGATGCCGGAAAAATTTATGCATCGAAACCGCCCGCCCCCTATTCACGGGGCATTCTGGACCCGGCGAATATTATAATCGCAACCCGGGAACAGGCCGACCTGAGCGCGCAGAACCTGCTCCGCGGAACTGTTGAAAGCATGGAACAGATTCATTACACCGACAGTATTTCAGTGAAGGTAAAAACCGGCACCACACACTTCACCTGCACGGTAACCCATCATGCGGCGGAGAACCTGCACATTTTTCCGGGGAAAACCGTATGGCTTATTTTCAAGGCATCCTCTATCATCTGGGAATAATACCGGCCTGTACAGCTCCTGCGCCGCAAATTAATATATTTTTTATATTGAAAAGAATAATCACTTATTATACATTTTATGTAAAATAAGGCAGGAGGTTTCTCATGAAATTAAGCGCGCGAAATGTATTAAAGGGAAAAGTCAAAAATATTACAACCGGTGCAGTTAATACAGAGGTAATTGTTGAGTTACCAGGAGGCACAGAAATTGCCTCAATTATTACCAAGGAATCTGCGGAAAGCCTTTCGCTTTCAAAAGGAAAGGATGTCTATATTGTCATCAAAGCATCAAATGTAATGGTTGGTGTCGATTAACCCCATGGCCGGAAACATCGTGGCCGTATAATAATGTTTCCGGTCACACATTTCCCCCTAATTTTTTATTGCCATGAAACCGTGTAACAAACCGGCATATTATCATGTTCATCCTATGATTTAAAAAATCCCCTATCTTAAATTCACGTACGGCTTTATTCAATATAACTTAACATTTACTAAAAAATGGTCATGATCCCATATTTTATCTGGAATTACATGTACATAATTGCTTATATAATACCATATAGATTGGAGCATACAGGAAAGGGCAAAAGCATTTATACACGGGGGACCAACCCTTTCGCAGTTCATTGATTGCTTCAAGACAACACCGGCCATTTTATTACATTACTATACCATACAGGAAAAAACAATGCAGGAACATTATACAGTTAAGGAACAGCTTGAAATCCGTGGTATTAAAAAATCACTCATCTTAACCACAGCAATGACCTGCGTTGCCGCTTTTTTTCAAAAACTGGCCCTTGTCCCGATAAAAACAATAATAACCACAAGTCTTCCATTTCTTATTATCATTGGGATTATTTACCTGATTCTGCAAAGAAAAAAAGCCCGGAAAAAAACTACGGTGCTTAAATGGGTTTCCGCATTCATGCTTGCCTCATTTCCGATCCTTGCAAAATATAATTACGCGATATCAATTGACTGGCTATATGCCGCGCAGGGAATTCACATAGCAGGGCTTTCAATGCTTTCTCTGATAATACTGCAGTTTTATTACGATAAAAAACTGTACCTGTTTTTTATCGTATATGTGTTTTTACACTGGTCAGGGTTCCTGTATGCAGCCCACCTCCATGGCGTTGAAATGCCGCTCCACGCCATCGTGAATGGTCAACCCCACATAGGGATAATACTTCTCAGGCAGATTTATTTTATTCTCATGATGATCTGCATTGCGTATGCTTCATACACCAATATCCCGGAGATGGAACGCTTCGACGAGCAAACGTCCAGGCAGCGGAAAATCATCGAAGAGCAGTCCCGGCATCAGCATGAACTCGCGAGCGAGATCAAGGAAAACATTTCAGAACTTTTTTCTGAACTCGACGACCAGCATGCTGTCATAGATGATTTTAATGACCAGATGCAGGGGCAGGCATCCACCTTTGAGGAGATATCCGCGACAATTGAAGAGCTGCAGAGTTCATCCGAAAGTATTTCAAACTCCGCGGAAAAACAATCCTCCGACAGCAGCAGAATGGATGAAACATTAAACAATTTCCGTGAATTAAAAAAGGAGATCCAGGAGAAATTTGATGAAACAATCCGCGCGATTGAAGCGGTCGTAAACCAGACTACCGCGGGCAAAGAAAAAGTTGAAAATGTCGTCGCCACAATAAATGAAATAAAAGAGCAGAGTAACCGGATCGGCCAGACAATCACCATCATCATTGATATCGCCGACAAAATAAATCTCCTCTCCCTCAACGCAAGCATCGAAGCGGCACGGGCCGGGGAACATGGCCGTGGTTTCGCGGTAGTCGCGGACGAGATCGGCAAGCTTGCTGTTCAGACCTCTGACAGCACCAAGGAGATTGAAAGCCTCCTGAAGCAGAACAGTGTTACCACGTCGGGAGGTGTTGACGTAATCAATGAAGCCTCAGTGCTGATCAGAGGAATGATTGAGCAAATCGCGCAGAACTCGGACAGGATCAAATCACTGCAAAGTTATAATAACCGGGAAGTCGCGTTTCTCGACGAAATACAGGAACAGATGAAACTGAACCTTGCGCTGTCAAAAGATATCGGCCTTGCCACCGCAGAGCAGAAGCACGCGACTGAATCCACATCTAAATCAGTGGAACATGTAAACGAAATGATTATGCAGATGGCTGACGGGGTCAGCAACCTCGCCGCTTCTTTTAAAAAAATTGCCGATAATGCCGGGAAACTGTCTCAGAAAAGCAGCGAGGTCGATATTGCTGATGAAGCGTGATATCGGCCCCTGAAAAATCCGCTCAGCTTTTCCTGTCACCCTTTTTGCGGCCTTCCCCTTTTATCCACTGCCGCTGCTGTTCTTTGCTTTTAAAGAATTTCGGTTTTTCCTGCTTCTTTTTCGGCTCAGCGGTTTTGATCTTTTTACCCGGAAGCTTCTTAATATCGATTTTGTGGGTAATATCAGCAAGGGCCAGAAGGTCTTTATGGATTGAATTATCCTCCCCGTACCAGAGGGACACCGTTGCGCCGGATTCCTTTGTCGCTTCAATGGCGGGAATAAAATCACTGTCCCCCGCGAGAACGACAGCATGCTGAATATGACCCGCCGCGGAATGCCGGACCATATCAACGGACAGGAGCACATCAACCCGCTTTTGTTCATAATAATCCTTGTATCC
This sequence comes from Spirochaetota bacterium, assembly GCA_035380905.1. GTDB lineage: Bacteria > Spirochaetota > UBA4802 > UBA4802 > JAGODF01 > JAKQCH01. The sequence continues at coordinate 8,465 of DAOSYC010000119.1, forward strand.
GTCCCACCGGCGCTGTAGTTTACCGAGGCGCACTGCCCAGCGTTCGAGATTGCTGATTTCCTCCATGAAATGTTCGTGCTCCTCCATCCTCCGCTTTTCACTTTCAGTGGGCTCCGGAGACATCCATGGAGCACAGTAGTAAAAATAGCATCGAAGCAGATCCAGAGGAACTGACTTGCGTATCGGTTTGAGGAGGTAGTCAGCCATGTCCTCATATTTCGGCACTATGTCATACCGTTTGAGATATGATAATAAATATGCCCCGTCAATAAATATTGCTGCTCGCAAAATGTTGTCCTCCAGTATGGCTTTGTTCGCACGCGTCACGCGTACATAATTACGTATGAATTTATAAAACAGGCAACCATAATTGTCAAACCTATTATATAACATTGATATTTATTGTTCCCGGTGTATCTGCGGGCAACAGACGCTGTCATCAAAATAATAAAAAAATAGTAGTACAACAGCTATTCCTCATGATATAATAAACCCGGTATTGAGGGGCAGATTTTTAAATATGGATACCGCCCCCCTTCGGATTCCGGAGAATCTACAGCGAGGTAGCAACTTCACATGGCACAGGGAAAGGGCAAAAAACCGGACATTGGAAACGGCAGGAAACAGGAAACCGGGAAAAAAAAGAAACCTGAAATAAAGATCCATACAATGGAGATTGAAGATATCGCACCGATTTTCCATCTTGGAGAAAAACTATTCACCCATGATGATACCCCGAATCTCTACCGCACCTGGGACGAGTATGAAGTGGTGGAATTTTTTACCAGCGACTCGGAATTGTGCCTTGTGGCCAGCGACGGCGGCAACATCGCGGGCTTTGTCCTTGCCACGATAATTGAAAAAAGGCGTTCAGCGTGGAAGTACGGGTATCTCGTGTGGATCGGCGTCGATGAAGCATATCGGGGCATGAATATCGGGACGCGGCTGTTCAATGAATTCCTTTCGGTCATGGAGGAAAACCGTGTCCGCATGCTCCTTGTGGATATTGAAGCGGAAAACGAGGAAGCCAGCGCTTTTTTTAAAAAGATGGGGTTCCACTCCCCCCAGGACCATATCTACCTGTCACTGAACCTCAGTGCACGTGACAAAAGGGATGCATGAGGCAACCATGAAAAACACTCACCCCGTCAATGAGCAGCGGCTAAAGGAATTATTTAAAGATATGGTCGATATTTACAGCCCCTCGGGAAAGGAGGACGATCTGGTTTCCTGGATCGGTTCCTATCTGAAAAAACAGGGCATAGAACGGACATTCCAGACCGTTGAAAAGGGGCGCCGCAATATTATTGTCACCGATGATAACGACGCCGGGCTGCTCTTCCTGGGACACATTGACACGGTCCCCGCCCCTGACTTTGACCACTACGGCTACAGCGAAGAGGACGATATAATCTACGGCCTCGGTACGGCTGACATGAAAGGGGGCTGCGCCGCCATGATAGAGGCATTCGTGTCCTTCCGGGAGCAGACTGACGGCGGGTTCCCCGCCGCACTCGCCCTCGTCGTGGGAGAGGAGGAAACCGGCGACGGGGCCCTCGCGCTGCTTGACGATTATCATTTCACATGGTCCATTGTGGGGGAACCGACGCGGCTTGTCCCCTGCTTCAGCCATTACGGGTACCTGGAATTTATGGTGAGCGCCGCGGGACGGCGGCTTCACGCCTCACAGGCATCCATTCATGACAATGCTGTATTCACCATGCTCAACACGCTCCTGCGCCTCGCGGACCACTGCGCCGCGGCGCGGAGTGATGTAATTTTCAACATCCGCGACCTTATGAGTTCCAGCGCGGGCTTCGCGGTGCCGGACCACTGTGAAGTATGGCTTGACCTCCATGTGCCGTCACGGTTCCCCATTGAGGACCTGATTTTCGAAGTGGAGGATGTTGCCCGCGGGGTCCCCGCAGAATCTTCAGGGAACGGTATTGATATCTCATGCAATACGATACACCGCGGCTACAGCCTCCCGGAGAAAGGCCCCCTTGCGGACCTCCTGAAAGAGGTATACCGTGAACGCGGAATACCCTGGGGAACCGACACGTTTCTGAGCGACTCTGACGCGGTGCACCTCTGGCAGAGCGGCATCCGCCCTGTGATCCTGGGTCCCGGAGGCCTTGAGATGGCCCACACCTACGATGAATGCGTACCCTTCAGTGAAGTGCGTAAGGCGGCGGAGATATATCTGTCAATTCTCATGAAGCTTACGGGAAAGCCGGGGACACATACACTGTAATAAGTACATAAATAAATGATACAATGTATGCTGCCATTACTCCTGAACACGTTAATGATACCGGGAGGCTGGCACAACACAGCGAAGTGGAGGATTTTTATGGGAAGGTATATTATTCTATTGCTCAGCCTATCCCTCCTGCTCTCATGCCAGCTGGAGCCGTATCTGGGAAACTGGAGAGTAACCGGTACAATATCCGGAAAAGACCCACTGAATCTGGCAGGAACACATGCCGGCTATACCCGGGAATACATCCGTTTCGGGGAAAAGGAATACAGGAATATTTATTTTGAGCGAAATGCCGTTCAGCATAAGAATTTTTTCCGGAAATACCGGATCACCCCTGAAAAGCTTGGACTCAGCGGCACCTACTCCCTTGAAGTCTCAGTTATGCATGGAGACCGGAAGCTCAGTGACAGGGGGACTTTTTTCATAATCCGGGACATGGAAACCCTGATAATGCCCCTGTCCGGAGAATTTTACATTCTAAAAAAAATTGAACCCGA
>DAOSYC010000120.1:0-11135 GCA_035380905.1 Spirochaetota bacterium
CAATTCACACGGTTACTTCTTCACTCCGGCATTCTCGCCGGTGCTCCTGAACATAGGCTTCATTCTCGGAGCGGTGCTGTTCCGGAAATATTTTAACGAGCCACTCTATGGTCTCGCCCTGGGAGTAATGGCGGGAGGCCTTATGCAGGTGGTCCTGCAGGTCCCTTCTATGATCAGGGCGGGATTCCGCATGAAATTTTCTATTGACCTGAAACACCCCGGTATCAGAAAAATTTTCAGGCTCATCGCGCCGGCCACCTTCGGTATCGCGGTGTACCAGATCAACATACTCATGAATACGATCCTCGCGTCACTCCTTCCTTCAGGGAGTATATCCTATCTGTTCTATTCCGACAGGCTTACGGAAATTGTGCTGGGTGTATTCATTGTGTCAATCGGCAACGTCATACTCCCTGAGATGTCACGGGTTTCGGCGATGGACGATATCGACCGCCTGAAAAAAATATTCAGGACTTCGGTCAATGCCGCGCTCTTCCTGGCAATCCCCGCCAGCGCTGCACTTATGATAATAGGATATCCGATACTTTCTGTGCTGTTCATGAGAGGAGAGTTCACTTCATTCCATACCGAAATGACGCAACGGGCGCTCTTCTTTTCGAGTGCCGGCATTTGCTCAATAGCCCTTCTCCGGATTACAACACCGACATATTATTCACTGAAGGATACAAGGACTCCCGTTATAACCTCCACTATCGCTTTTGTGGTAAACATTACTTTCGGCTATATCCTTATGAAAACCTTCCTGCTCCATGCGGGGCTTGCCCTTGCCAACACGCTTGCAGTGACGGTACAGGTTTCAATTCTTGTTATTGTCCTGAGAAAGAAAATCGGCTCACTGCACATCCGGGAATACATTGTGCCGGTATCAAAGATTATTGCCGCATCCCTTGGAATGGGAATTGTTCTCCATTACATTTCAGGATATGCCGACTGGACCGGAGGCAGTTTCAGCAGCAGGCTCATTACGCTCATCGTGATGGTTACCACGGGCGGTGCGGTTTATTTTGCAATCTGTATGGCGCTCAAGGTTGAAGAACTTACGTATGTTGTTGAGAAATTGAAACGGAAGGTTGGGAGGTAGAGGTTCTTCATCAGTTTTAAACCGATACTCCCGAAATTATATCATCCTGAATAAGGGCTGATATAATTTCATTGAGCCACCCCTATCCCCGCCCCTTTCCTCTTAAAAGATTGAGCACGGGTGCCCCCTGAGCATTACTTTCTCTAAATATTCATAATAAGTGATATGTAAATAAGGATTTTCCTCATATAAAAGTATTTGACTCCCGTTGTGATATATCAATATACTTTAAAAAATAATGGAAATAAAATATTTCATGAAAATTTCAATCGACAAGAAGCTGATAAAAGAATTTTGCATACGGCATCATATTCAACGTCTGGCATTATTCGGTTCAGTATTACGCGAAGATTTCACTGATTACAGTGATGTAGACGTTCTGGTGAAATTCGAGAAGGGACATACGCCGGGTTTTTTCCGTCTCTTTGATATTGAAGAAGAATTATCCGGAATTATCGGCCGTAAGGTTGACCTGCGAACAAAAGAAGACCTGAGCAGACATTTCAGAAATCAGGTGATACGAACAATGGCGATACAGTATGAGAAGAGATGATTCAATCTATGTTCTTCATGCGATAGAAGCAGCGGAAAAAGCAATACTATTTATTGAAGAGGAAGAACGAACCTCACTGGATAAAGATGAAAAACTGGCACTTGCTTTAATAAGGCTTCTCGAAGTAATAGGTGAAGCAGTAACCAGTATTTCTGAAAGCACAAAGAATAAATATCCGGAAATCCCCTGGAGGAAAATGGTTGCGATGAGAAACAGGTTGATTCATGGGTATTTTGATGTTAATTATGATATTGTATGGGATACAATAAAAAATGACCTTCCTGATGTGATCCTGCTGTTAAAGGATATAGTATAACGAAAACGTATTTTCTCTCTATTATCTACAAACACCTTTAGAGACATAATCCAATATTTACAGAAAATTTTCTTGACTAATATATGAATTATATTCTTAATTGATTGAAAATCCATGATGTCCCGGGTTGTTTTCATACATATTTCACTCTGACTATTATTCATACAGTATCTGCATTGTCTGATTCTCAATGCGGGTTTTTTTACATTACTTGACAGAATTTCGATTGAGGCTCACATTGTCCCGCACTCGAAAGAGTATGAGTGGTAGTTTCGTGTGAAAACTTGTTGATTTTTTTTATTTTCATGCTACACTTTCTGGTTTAGCATTGATGGTACCTTTTTTAAAACGAAGAATAAATTCCTTAGGAGTATAGAATGGTTAAAGAAAAGATTTTTTGTGCGAATTGTCTGCACTGTATTGTTATCCGGCAGTATGAATCAGAACCGGACAGATATGTTCTCCGGGTAAAGTGCCTTAAAAAGAAATGGGTAAAACGTTCAGGCGAAGAAAAGCTCTATAAATACTTTACCGTTGCACGCCGGATAATGGACGACTGTGATGATTTCGATGAAGCAGGTGAACTCTTTCCCTACATTAAGAACCTTAGAAAAGAGCTCCCCATCAAGGATGAAATATATTCAATTAAAGGATAGAGATGGCTTTTATGAGTTTCAGGGGTGGAATTCACCCCCCCGAGATGAAAGACCTTACGAAGGATAAGGAATTCTCTAATCTCCCGGTACCTCATACCTGTTATATCCCCATGCAGCAGCATATCGGTAAACCGGCTAAACCAGTAGTGGAGGTCGGTGATACGATATTGGAGGGCCAGTTAATAGGTGCCACGGACGGGTTTATCAGCTCGAATGTCCATTCTTCGGTTCCCGGCAAAGTCATAGAAATCGGCACGTATCCGACCGTCTATACTCCCTTAGGGCAATGTGTTGTTATTGAAGCTGAAGGCTCCTTCTCCAACTATGCGCTGCCGGAGAAAGCGGAGAACTGGGATACCCTGGAGAAGGATGAACTGCTTAATAGAATCCGGGAAGCTGGAATTGTAGGCCTTGGCGGCGCTGCATTCCCTACGTCAGTAAAGCTGACCCCTCCCGGGACAAAACCCATTGACACCCTTATCCTCAATGGGTCGGAATGCGAGCCCTATATCACTGTCGATGACATGTTAATGAAAACCTTTCCGCGTCATATATTGGAGGGGGTACTCATAACACTTAAAATTCTTGAAATTGATAAAGCCTATATCGGCATTGAAAAAAATAAACCCGGCGCTATTGCCGCACTCAAACAAGAGATAACTGCATTAAACCTGAACAGCACAATTGAAGTGAAAGCCCTGAAAACAAAATACCCCCAGGGCGCCGAAAAACAGCTGATTAAAAGTATAATGAATAAAGAAGTACCCTCCCGGGGCCTTCCTATGGATATCGGCGCTGTGATACAGAATGTCAGCACTATTTATGCCATACGTGAAGCAGTTCTATATCGAAAACCTCTTTTTGACCGATATATCACCGTTACAGGGAGCATTGTAAAAAATCCAGGTAATTATAAAGTAAGAATCGGTACAAGAATTTCCGATATCCTTGCAGACATCGGCGGCCTTACGGAAGACCCTGCAAAAATAATCATGGGCGGTCCGATGTGCGGTACCAGCATTGACAGCATTGATGTACCCATAGTAAAGGGTACAAACGGGGTCCTGTTTCTTTCAGCGAAAGAAGTGAACATGGAGCCATACAAACCCTGTATCCGGTGCGGCAGATGTGTCGCTGCGTGTCCTGCCGGGCTGATCCCCTGTGAACTTGGAAATGCCGTTGAAATGGACAGATTCGATCTTGTTAAAGAATTTCAGCCCTTTGACTGTATTATGTGCGGATCGTGCAGTTTTGTCTGCCCTTCACGCAGGCCTCTGAGCCATTTCATCAAAGTGGCACAACAGGTATCCCGGAGCAGAAAGTAGCTTTCTGTATTATTGCGCGAACTCCTGTATTCCTGATATAAATAAAATACAGGAGTTTTTTATACGTCTTCAGCGGTATAAAAGAATAATTTATTCTTGACGTTCATCTACATTTTCCCTGGTAGTATAGGTATGGATAAAGAAAAAACAAACCCGGATATAACGAAAGAAGAAAAAAGCGCGGAGGATATTGCGCTTATATTGTCAAATCCTCCGCATATAAAAGGCGGGCAGACTATTAAGAGTATTATGTGGCTTGTGGTGCTCGCCCTTGTGCCGGCCACGGTGAACTCAATTCTAATCTATGGCCTGAAAGCAGCAATCGTTATCCTGACTGCTGTTATCTCCGCTGTTCTCGCCGAACTTGTGTATCAGCTTATAATGAAGAAGCCGATAGCCGTAGGTGACGGTTCAGCTGCACTTACCGGGCTGCTTCTGGCAATGAATATACCCCCTGACGCTCCTTTCTGGGTAGCGGGAATCGGCTCAATATTTTCTGTTATTATAGTGAAGCAGCTTTTCGGAGGCCTGGGGTATAATATTTTCAACCCGGCACTCGCGGGTCGTGCGTTTCTTATGGCATCATGGCCTGTGTACATGACAACAAAGTGGCACAGATTTACAGATACCAATGTCCTCTCTGAAGGGGTTGCAAACATCGGACGCATTCCGCAAAATGCCTTTGATGCCATTACATCGGCAACTCCCCTCGGTGCACTCAGGGAGGCGCCGAAAATTCTTTCTGACCTGAGCGCATCTCCCCAGTCATTATACGACCTGATATTTTCCCCGCACATGTACAAGACCCTTCTCTGGGGCAACATAGGCGGCTGCATTGGTGAAACTTCCGCCCTACTGCTTCTTCTCGGGGCGTTATTTCTTTTTTACAAACGCATTATCACCTGGCATATTCCTTTGTCTTTCATTGGAACAGTTGCTGCATTTATGCTGTTCTATTACTCAGTGAAAGATGTGCCCGGTTCAAATTTTATCAATTATTTCACCTTAAAGATGTCACTGTTTCATGTATTGTCCGGAGGTATAATCCTTGGGGCGTTTTTTATGGCAACGGATATGGTAACATCACCTGTAACCCACAGGGGTATGATCATATTCGGCATCGGATGCGGTCTGATTACTTCTGTTATCCGGATTTGGGGCGGTTATCCTGAGGGTGTTTCATATTCAATTCTGCTGATGAATGCCGTTGTACCTCTTATAGACCGGTATACAAAGCCCCGTGTCTTCGGCACATCATTGATTGATTAGGATTTCCGGTATACTTTTATGATAATGAATAGAATTATAAAACCAACAATTGTTCTGGCGGTAATCGCGTTCTTCGCGTCACTGGCACTCTCTCACATTAACCGGATAACACGGGACAGAATAGACCAGCGTATTCTACAGAGAAAAGAAGAGGCGCTGCAGCGTGTGCTCCCCGGCAGCCTTGGTTATCAGATCATCCAAAAGGATAAGAAAGTCATTATTGACGGCAAAGAGTTTGTATATTCCGTTGCTGAAAAAAAAGAAGCGGATAAAACATTCCGCGGGTATGCATTTCTTACATCGAAGAACGGATACAGCGGGGCTGTTAAAACGATGGTAGGAATTGATCATGAAGGGAAAATTATTGCAATATCAATAATACAGCAGTCAGAAACACCGGGTCTCGGAGCCAGGGCAAAAGAGGTTCCCAGCAGTGAAACCTTTTTCGGTCATTTCTTCGGCAGCAGTAATCCGGTTGATACTACAGCAAACAATAATAACGCATCATGGTTTGAGGAGCAATTTTCAGGGATTGACACAAATCATAAAATCGGTATTTTAAAAAAGGGTGAATGGAGAAAGGACAATACTGCCCTTGCCACTGAACTGCTTGCAAAAAATTCGGTTTCAGCAATAACCGGTGCAACGATCACCACAAAAACCGTTACTGACAGCATTGAGAACAGCATGCTCCTGCTGCGAAAAGCTATTGAATTGGAGAATAAAGCGGTGGAGGAAACAGCACAATGAAATTCAGACAGATTCTCTTAGACGGGATATGGTTCAAAAACCCGATACTCGTCCTCGGTATCGGTCTGTGCCCTACCCTTGCCGTAACAACATCAGTATCAAATGCCCTCTGGATGACGCTTGCGACGACATTTGTTCTTACATGCTCAAACATCCTTGTATCAATGATAAAAAATATCGTCCCCCCGCATATACGAATACCAATATTTATTACTATTATTGCATCTTTTGTTATCATTGTTGAACTCACCCTGAAGGCATTTCAGCCGCAGGTGGATAAAGCACTTGGAATTTTCATACCTCTTATTGTTGTAAACTGTATTATTCTTGGTCGTTCAGAAGAATTCGCGTCAAAAAACTCTATTGTTAGTTCAATTATTGACGGACTTAGCATGGGAATCGGCTTCGGCCTGACACTGGTAATCCTTGCATTCTTCAGGGAAACCCTTGGGGCAAATAAGCTTTTCGGATATACCCTCATCCCGGGAATGGAACCTTCCCTCATGATGATTATGGCGCCGGGCGCCTTTATAACCCTTGGATTTATGCTCTGGGCCATGAACGTAATAAAAGCAAAGTTCGGAAACGGCGGGGAATAACATGGAGATAAAACTTTTATTCACGATCCTCATATCGACTATTTTTATTAATAATTACGTGCTGTCCCAGCTGCTGGGACTTTGCCCGTTCCTTGGTGTTTCAAAAAAACTTGATTCAGCATTGGGCATGGGACTGGCGGTAATATTTGTCATGTCAATGGCGTCATTTTTCACCTACTTTATATATAAATTCGTACTGATACCATATGAAATAACATATCTCCGTACAATCGCCTTTATCCTCATTATCGCAAGCCTGGTACAGCTTGTTGAGATGGTCATAGAAAAGGTTTCACCTCCATTATATCAATCTCTGGGAATATTCCTTCCTCTTATTACCACGAACTGCGCGGTACTCGGTGTAACCGTTTTAAATGTCGATTCAGGTTTTTTTAACGCGAACCTCGGCCTTCTTAAATCAGTGGTCCAGGGAATGGGAGCGGGAATCGGCTTTACTCTTGCGCTTCTTCTGATGGCGGGAATACGTGAACGCCTTGAACTTGCAGACATTCCGAAGAACCTGAAAGGCCTCCCGATTACATTCGTTGTAGCAGGTCTTCTGGCACTGGCATTTCTGGGGTTTTCAGGTATGCGGATATAGGTGCTTCGGAGGTTACGTGCACTGTTTTTTATTTGGGAATGGTCCCTGCTCCCCGTATTACATTAAAATCCTGTAATACAGCAGTATTATTTCATTTCCGTATAATATCGAAATAATCAATCCTAACGTCAGGAACGGCGCAAATGGAATTTTAATCCTGAATCCTTCACCTTTTGCAGCTGCATATATAATACCGAATACTGCCCCGGAAACAAGTGCGGTTTCAAGGATCACAACTGACTGTTCCAGGCCTGCAATTGCACCCAGAACAGCAGCGAACTTTACATCACCGCCGCCGAAACTTCCCGGCAACAGAAACATTATAACAAGAAAGAAAACGCTCATCAGAAGCAGGCCGTAAAGATTATCAAGAGGCCTTCCATTCATCCATAGCGGATAGAGTGCCATCACCCCGAGGATAATCAGCAAGCCACCTGATATCGTAAATGTTTTAATATCAACAACTGCAACTGAAACGGATACTGCAATCAACATATACATTATAAAAGAATGCACTGACATCCCTAATTTCAGCGCTGTAATTACCGCAATACTGCCATAGAGTATTTCCATCACAGGATATAACGGCGAAATTCTTTCATTGCAACGGGAACATTTCCCGCGTGAGAAAAAATACCCGGCAATCGGTATAAGATATGGGATACTGATACGCTCACCGCATTGTATACAATGTGACGGAAGCACCATTGCTTTTACCGCATCCCTGGAAAATTCCCCGTCACTGATACGCAGTGCGAGTGTATAAAAAAAACTGCCGAATACCGCACCGGAAAAAAATACCGCGCACAATATCGGACCATTCAAACCTGCCATTTCTCCACACACTCCAGTCGGGATTACCCTATTCTAAAACAATGCTATTTCTGCAGGGATTCCCCGCTTACGAGAGTCAGACGCACATGTTCCTGTACCGGTGCAGCTCCAGCCCTGTTTTGATCAGGCACAGAAACGGAACCCATTTTATTCACATAACATCTGTTTCTATCAATACCGAATTCTGCCAGGACCTCAAGGATATTCCTTATTCTCACTGTCCAGCGATAGGCATTGATAGGTTCTCCGGGATACGAGGAATCAGCATCAATACGTATAGGAAGTGATGAAAAACGTGCTCCCTCCATCGCGAAATCTTTAAGCCTGTTTTTCATACTAAAGCTGAAATTCAGCGAATCTTTATCAAAATCAATCACAGTACCGGAGCACAGGGGCTTTAGATTATCCGTATTACTGAGAGTATATTTTACTGCCGGTCCTGTGCCTGACTTCGTAATTGATGTATCAGAAACTGCAGATGTAATGATACATGTATCCTTTGCAAAGTTTGAAAATCCATGACCTATTTTAAACCCTGCATTAATCCATATATCCTCAGCGAGATCATATAATTCGCTGAACCCGTTCAGGGTTACACCCTTCAGTCCGAAGAATTCCATGTTCTCGATTGTATCAACTGGATAAACATAATCGAGCATCATCTTTGCTTTTTCAGGTGAAACCTTATATGATGATGCCAGCAGCGTTTCAGCAGGCTCCCTTTTTTCCCTGAGATCATGTACACCTTCCATCCATCCCTTGAAAAAATTCAACAGATACGGGGTGTTGACATGAAGGTCCTGTTCACGTGCGATAAATACTCCCGGTATAAGTCGGTCCGCCTGGCGCGTTGAGACCAGAACCGTACCTTTACTGTCAGCATTAATAAGACGGGAAACTGCGCGCATGGAATACCCTTCCCGGGAAAAAAGTGAATTCGCGTCGGAGTCAGTATAGGTAAACTTCCACGTTATTTCACTGGTTGCAATATCATTACACCGGAGGACATATAATGCAAGAAAGTGTGAAACCCCCTTTTCTACGCAAAGGGCTTTTTTTCCCTTCAACCCGCGTATTGATGAAATGTTTTTCGTTATCACAGCATGTTCACCTGCCGACCAGGAATACTGCATGAACGCAACCGGATTGATGGAACGATATCTGGCATATAAACAGGAAAAATGCTGAAGATCCCCCCATACAACATCAATTTTTTTCTCAGCGAGAAGTTTCATACACTCCTCGGATTCTTCGACAATGATAAAATCAACCAGGAGTTTATGGTTTTTATAAAACTTTGACTCCCGGCTTGCTGTAAGACCGTTATTCTCGAGAATACCGGCAGCAAAGCCCCCTCCCGGATAAATTGCCACACGAAGGGGCCTTTCATTTGACCATTTTTCTCCTTCAAGGTCAGACCCCTGAAAAATCGGCATTATCCTGTTATCATTACATGAAACAACATCACCTGCAGCCAGCACAGCCAGAACAGCAGCCGCAATGAGAGATACAAGAACCAGTTTGCCTGAAATACTGATATTTATGCCTTTCAAAATATATACCCCGGAAATTCATTTCATTATTACAGGACAAATTAGAATGGAAGCGTGTTGTGATGTCAATGCGATTATATCTATTGCGCAGTATTAATTGCAGCAAGCCGGAACAAACGAGTATTCATCTTCATGCAGGAGAGATAATGACGGTAATAATCAGAAGGATATATAATAATTGAGTCCGAACATCAAAAAGTCGCCTTTCACACGCAGGGTGCGCTTTGGCGTAGTCACTTCCGCATCGCTCGCGTCAATACCTTCATTTGCCACTGCCGGAGATACTCCTTCCTGATGTATCCACTCTACAGAGAGAGTAAATTTCTCATGAACCGGCACCTCGGCACCAACAATAAAATGGTATCCCACAAATGTTGATGAATACCTGTCCTGCTTATTTGAGGACAGATTAGAATCATAGGTGCTGAATTGAAGCGCTCCAGTGGGGTCAGACTGCGAAATTGTTGTACTCACCTGGTGCAGCGTGGGCCCGGCTCCAATATAGAAATGCGTCCGGCGGTTTAACGGAACAAGTATGCCTATTGTAGCTGGATAGGAACTCTGAAACGTCTTAATTTTAATTGTATTGGTAACGCCCCCGGGGGACGTGACGCTCCCCTTTACATCCTGTATCGGATTGCTGAAATGACATCCCAGGCGGAAAAAGAAAAAATTAAACTGATACCGGACGTTAAATCCAAATACCGGGGCATAGGGAATTGTCATCTGTGACGCAGAGGCTCCTGCATTTGTATCGGCGTATGTTTCCATTGCCAGATTGTACTGGTTTATTTCATCTTCAAGATTATTCGGGTCATAGGTAACCCCCGCGTTAAGGCCGATGGCAAACTCGCCAATGGCGAAGGCGGATGAAGCCGCACTGAACACAACCGCAGCACAGAAAAGCAGAATCATCAATGTCCTGGCATACACTTTCATCATCATACTATATCGACCTGAAATAGAAGGTCACTCCAAGATTATACCGGTATCCGGAAAAATCAATCCTGGCGAAATCGGTCCCACCGGTATCAGAACCGTCTTTGAGAACCTTCGTTGAGCCCTTGTAATACACAATAGCAGTGCTTGCGGCGACCCTGTCCGTGATGAAATATTCACCCTCAAGGATAATAACAAGGGGAAGCCCCCATCCTTTGAAACTGCCCTTCCACTGCTGGCCATTATCCGCTTCAAAGCTGTAGGAATAATCCCCATAGGCATATGCAAGACCGCAGCTGAACGCTATCCTGATATCTTTCCAGAAAGGGATGGAAATGCCGAATGTAACAGGAACGTCCAGTTCCCGGAAGGTATATTCGCATTCCAGAAGACGAGTCGTGCCGCCGTCATCAAATACGGTCTTGCCCGACCCTCCGAAATACCCCATGGTATAATTCAGCGCCATACGCACCTGGTAATAGTCATGAAAGATCGCCTTGAAAAGCCCTCCCCCTGTTACACCGAGAATTCTGTCGATACGGCCGGTACTGTATCCATCCAGCTCCCGGTTCATCCCGTCGATACCGTTGCTCGACTGGAACTCGGAATAATGCTGCGCGGTGTTGAGATCACCGCCG
>DAOSYC010000121.1:0-4287 GCA_035380905.1 Spirochaetota bacterium
TTCACCCTGCGGTTTCGTAAAGACGGAGACGAGGTAGCAGTAACCGTGTTGCCATAGGAAAATACGCTTGATTTCAGTAGCGGCACTGATTACATTGAATTTTGAAATAAGGGCACTTCAAAATCTGTCTTTTAATGCCCTTGTGGGCTTGAAATCGTAGTAATTTGTGCTGTTTCAATTCAATGTGCATTTGTAGTTCAAGGTCTTTGGAAGTGCCTATAATGAAAACCGCCCGGGAAGGATAACAATGAATAGATCAATGATAACAAAAAAAATATCAAGGGACATATCTGAATTTAACGATCAGGAACTAAAAGAGGTATATGATTTTGTTACGTATTTAAAACACAGGGAGAATCTGCAGGCCAGTATTGAACTTCTTGAAGATAAAAAGGCCATGGTGGAAATACAAAAGGGCAGATCGGACGCTGCGGCGGGTAATGTTCAGCGTTGGGATGATATTCGATGAAATATCTGTTACAAATAACTGAGCGGGCGGTTAAAGCGTATGAGAAATTACATGAACCCTATAAAAGCCAGATTAAAAAAAGGATCGATGCGTTAAAAAAAACTGGTACAGCATCACAAAATGTTAAGCCCCTTGTGGGTGAACTGAAAGGACTGTATAGGCTCAGGTCAGGAGACTACAGAATTATATTTGAGATGCAGGATGAAGTGATAACGATAATAGCAATAGTGCATAGAAAGGAGGCGTACGAGTAGCACAAATCTTCATCTGCAAAATTTGAAAGATTGATTCACCTTGCGGGTTCGTAAAGTCAGTGGGATGCCGCAAGGATCACGTCACCTGCGGCTCCCGTTGATGACAGCAGATTACGCCCAGGTAATAAGCCCCGGTTCAAATTTCCGCTGAATATCTTTCCTGAAGGGGATGATCCGCACGGTAAACCCGAACTGCCCTGATTTGAGACAGAGCATCTGTCCCTCGTAGGAATAATTCCCGTTTCCCCGGTCTTCAGACATGAACATGGGGAGTGCAGCGCCTTCAACTATTTCTCCGCCTGTATCAAGATTTCCGAAATACAGCTCCACGTTGACATCCTCAGGTTTCAGGGTACCCAGATGAACTTCAGCATTTACCCTGAGGCGTGAACCAACGGTAATTTCCTTCTGAGCTTCTGAGTGCATGTTTGTGACTGACGCATGAGACCAGAGAGTGGCGACGTGCCGTTTCCATTTCGCCAGGTCCTTTGTCAGGGCATGGCTGTTCCCGGAATATTTTTTGCTGTTTTTGTGGGCGCTCAGATAAAATTTTTCAGTGTAGTCCCGTACCATACGGTTGGTGTTGAACTGGGGCGATATTGTCTTCATGGATTCCTTTATACGGGCGATCCACTGACGCGGGAGCTGGTCAGCGCCGCGGTCATAGAACATGGGAATGACCTCCTGTTCCAGAATATTATACAGTGAATGGCTTTCCACCTCGTCCTGATAGTTCAGGTCGTCATACTCCTCGCCGCGCCCTATCCCCCAGCCGTTTTTGGTATTATATGCTTCGGCCCACCAGCCGTCAATGACGCTTATGTTGAGGCCGCCGTTGGGGACAACCTTCATGCCGCTGGTCCCCGAAGCCTCCTTGGGGCGTATAGGCGTGTTGAGCCATACGTCAACCCCCTGTACAAGATACCGGGCGATGTTGATGTCGTAATCTTCAAGAAACACGATACGTCCCCTGAAACGCTCGTCCCGCACCATGTGAATGATCTGTTTAATGAGCTCCTTCCCCATGTTGTCCCGGGGATGCGCTTTCCCGGCAAATATTATCTGGATATGCTTGTCCTTGTTCAGGAGGAGTTTTTCGAACCGGTCCATGTTGCGCAGAATCAGCGTGGCCCGTTTGTAGGTGGCAAACCGCCGGGCAAACCCGATGGTGAGTGCTTCAGGATCCAGAACGTATTCTGCGCGCTCAACCTCGCTTGAGGGGGCGCTGCGGGCAATCATCTGCTCCTTCAGGCTTCTCCGCGCAAAGGCCACCAGACGTTCTCTGAGGCGTTCACGGCATTTCCACAGCTCTGAGTCGGGCACCTGGTCTACGCTGTTCCATACTTCCTTGTCCACGGGGCTGTCTATCCATCTGGGGCCGAGATACCTGTTGAGGAGCCGCATCATCTCATCCGATGTCCACGAGAGTGTCTGGATGCCGTTCGTAATATGGTTTATGGGTACCTCATGGGTGGGAACAGAGGGCCAGATGTTTTTCCACATGTTACGTGACACAACACCATGAAGCTTGGATACACCGTTGCAGTGGGCGGCGGCTTTAATAGCAAGGACCGTCATACAGAAGGTTTCATTTTTATCAAAGGGGTTCTCACGTCCAAGGGCAATGAACTCCTCCCTTTTAATTCCCAGTTTTTCATAATAATGGGAAAGATATGTATCAATGAGTTCCGGATTAAATCGGTCATTTCCCGCGGGGACCGGGGTGTGGGTGGTGAAGACATTGTTTGCCATTACAAATTCAAGGGCTTCCCGGAAGGAAAGCTTGTGTTCCGTGATGGCATTGTGAATGCGTTCAATTGCCAGGAATGCAGAGTGGCCCTCATTCATGTGGTACACGGTGATATCAAGGCCCATCGCCTTCAGGGCGCGGACACCGCCGATTCCCAGGATCATCTCCTGTTTGATCCGCATCTCGATATCGCCCCCGTAAAGCTGGTCGGTTATGGTTTTGTCTTCGATGCTGTTCCGGTCAATATTTGTATCAAGAAGGAAGAGTTTGATCCTGCCTATTACGCATTCCCATATCTGCGCATAGACATCATGGCCGGGAAATTCCACAGAGATAAGGACCGGTTCATCATTGCCGTCTTTTACCAGGCTCACCGGAATATTGTGAAAGTCTGTCGCGGGCAGTACCTCCTGCTGCCAGCCGTCGATATTGAGGTACTGATGGAAATAGCCGAGGCGGTACATCAGGCCCACGCCGAAAAGGGGAAGACCGAGCTCACTTGCTGATTTCAGGTGGTCACCGGCAAGGACTCCCAGGCCGCCGGAATATACCGGAAGTGATTCGTGGATGCCGAACTCAGCTGAAAAATACGCGATACCGGCGTCCTTATAGTCGCTGTATTCCTCTTCAAACCATGATTTTTTACTGAGGTGCCAGTCAAGTTCCTCTTCGACGCGCTTCATGTGAGCGAGAAAGCTTTCTGATTCAGCAGCTTCTTCAAGGCGTTTCTGCTGTATCGCCCCCAGAAATTCCACAGGGTTGTGGTCGACTTCTCTCCAGAGATCAATGTCAAGCCTTCTGAAGAGTTCAATAGCCTCAAAGTTCCAGACCCACCACATGTTTTTTGCAATTCTCATCAGGGGGGATAATTTCTCAGGAAGAGACGGAATGACACTGAATCGTTGTATTGTAGCCATAGTAGTACCTCGGATATTTTTCATTATTTTTTCCCCGCACAGGACAGGGCATCACGTGCCCGTTCAGCTGCGATAGTGCAGGGTCATGGGGGCCGGTTTTTTGACAATCCGGCTGATAGTATTCATTTCCATAATATTGTCAACAAATAAGCGGAAACATCTGCCGTCCCGCGGTATCACCCGGTAAAAAAAGCCAGGTCGTTTACCATGACACCGTCTGCCAGACCTGATTCCGCGATCCACGCCACTGTCTCCCTGCTGCGGGCAACCCAGGGATACACCCTGTAGCCTGACTGCTTTGCCCACCGCGCCTGTTCAAGGTCAAAGGCGTCAATTGAAGGGTGGAGTGAAAAGATGTCCAGGGCACGTACCTCTTCCTGAAATGTTATCCATACTGAATCATACAGCATGCCTGTCTTTATTTCCGGTTCAATTTTTTTTATTGTCAGAAGACAGAAGTGATCAAAAGAAGACACGATGGTGTCTGGAATAAATTCCTTTGCTGTGAGCAATGACGCCACAGCCTCCTCAATGCCTTTATATCTGTGGGGGCAGTTTTTTATTTCAATGTTAAGCTGTATTTTTCCTTTTACGAGATCAATTACCTCTTCAAGGGTGGGGATCGGAACAAATGAATCTCCGGATGTTTTTTTGAAGTCAACGTCAAACTGTCGAAGTTCTTTCAGCGAAAATCGTGATACATCCCCTTTTCCATTTGAGGTCCTTTCAATATCATTGTCGTGTATCACTACAGGGACTCCATCTTTTGTCAGATGGACATCCAGCTCAATCATATCTGCGCCATATTCAATTGCTTTTTGAAACGCGGGGAGCGTGTTTTCTGAGTATAATTCAGAATACCCCCGGTGAGCGATTTTTAAAAATTTTTTATCCATA
>DAOSYC010000121.1:4387-11085 GCA_035380905.1 Spirochaetota bacterium
GGATCGTTCACCGCGTCTTCGGTTATCCTGAAGCTTTCAAGTCCCATGAGCTTCATACCGTGATGGTAATCATGGAACAATTCCTCGCAGAGGCCTTTTATGCTTGTACGCTGTTCAAGGGCCCGTTTCTGAATGATATCCAGTGCGTTCTGATCGAATTCCAGATATACACCGTGTACCAGCAGAAAGTTCTTCTGAAAGCTTTTAATGCTGTCGGTGAGCAGGAGCTTTTTAATAACGGCGTCAGGATTTTCGATCAGTTCCCTGTCGACTTCAAGTTTTTTAACTTCAGTTGAGGGAAGAGTTTTCTCAAATTTTATTAGAGTTCTTTCAAACACACTGAGAAGCCCCCGGGCTCCGGTTTTTTCACTGTGTGCCTGTTCTGCAAGGTTCCTGAGTGCCTCATCGGTGAATGTGAGGTCAATATCATACGCCCGGAAGTCGAGTTTCTTTCCCATAACTACAGAACTGAATTTATTTTTAAGAATTTTATACAACCCCTCAACGTCAAGGTCATTGAGCACCACATATACCGGCAGACGCCCGACAAACTCTGACTCAAAACCATAATTCATGAGATCTTCAGTTTTTGCTTTTTTCAGAAGGTCCTGCATGTCCGTTGCTACTGAGGAGGATTTTTCAAATCCGATTGACTGCATATTCAGTCTTTTTTTTATGATATCGTTCAGCCCGCTGAAGGCACCGGATACAATGAACAGTATGTTCCGTGTGTTTATTTTCTGCCGTTTGACTTTTCCTGTTCGCTGGGCTTCCATTGCCGCCTCAACCTGTGACGCAAGGTCGTGGGGGGTTTTTAGGTCAACTTCCGCTTCCTCCATGAGTTTCAGAAGATTTCTCTGTACCCCTGAACGTGATACATCGGGGCCGTATAGCTGTCCCGTAGACGCGATTTTATCAATTTCATCAAGATAAATGATTCCATACTCTGCTTTTGCGATATCGCCGTCCGCTTCGTGTACCAGGTCCCTCACGAGGTCTTCAACATCGCCACCGACGTACCCGGTTTCGCTGAATTTTGTTGCGTCGGCCTTAATGAACGGG
Organism: Spirochaetota bacterium; assembly: GCA_035380905.1. Taxonomy (GTDB): domain Bacteria; phylum Spirochaetota; class UBA4802; order UBA4802; family JAGODF01; genus JAKQCH01. Next base: position 5,450 of record DAOSYC010000121.1, read on the forward strand.
ACGCCGATTTTTTTCGCAATAAGCTTTACAATGTACGTTTTCCCCACACCTGTGGGCCCGATAAGAAGGATGTTGCTTTTAATATTTCCGATTATCCTTTCTTCTTCAGAGAGCTTTGTTTCAATTTTCATACGGTTAAAATGCGTACATACTTTCGTCGCAATGACTTCAATCGCGTCTGCCTGGCCTACGACATACTTGTTAAGGTAGCTTTCCAGCTCCTCAGGTTTAATATTGAAATTCATTTCCGAACGTTCACCCCGTACGCCGCTTTTTGAGCCTATTGTCTCGGCGTCCTGGTTCAGACCTTCGGTGAATTCATTTTTCAGTATATCTTCAAGATCCTTGTTGGGATCATATGCTGTGTTTGCCATTATTCGTAAACCTCTCCAGTTAGTGCATATAGTATATGAGATACTGCTTCGGGTAAATGTTACATGCCCTTCAAGACTATAACGTATTACTAATAGCATACTATATATTTCAATTAATTAAAATTATTTTTTTTACTCAGGGGCAATATCCTGTGTATGCCGTGTAAATTTAACATAACAGCTGCAATTTGAAGAATAAAATAGAAGAATCCCCGCTTTTCACTGTTTAAAGCAGCATCAGAAATGTCATTTTTTATGAGCGGTGTCCCGGAATTTATTCTCATGTGAATAAATTAATTGACACGAAGCATACGCATGTGTAGTATACGGTAGTAGGGCATTATAAGGTGGAGGCCGGACATGACACAGAAAAAAAATAAATCTTTACAGATACAACTTACCGGTAAAAAGTGTCCGGAATGCGGCAGCATTCTGATACCGGAGGGCGGCTGTTTCTTCTGTCCCCTCTGCGGATTCTCTTTGTGCAGAATATAACATGTATCTATATTTTGCTTGACAAAATCCTTTAAATATTCTGAAATTGCTCCGAAAATATAAAAAGCACTATTGATAGTTTTTTTACAAACTATCAATTTATTTTTTTAATGGTAAAATTTTAATTAACAGGGTATGGCGGAATGAAAAAAACATTTACCAGCGTACTGGTATTGACCTTAACGCTATGTGTTCCCCTGTTTGCCGAAGTGAGCGTATTGCTTGATAATGAGCAGATACAGGAGTACAGGGGGAAAGTCGGCAAGTGGATGAAGGTGAATACAAAAAGTCAGCTCGATCAGACAATAAGCCGGATCTCCACCAACCTTTCTGAAGTAATGCGGGTAAATGGAACAAGAAATTATCGTGGATTGATTGGAGCGTATTCATTTTTCCCATATTCAGAGCAATGCTGCAGGGACCTGGAAGCAAACGGCATTAAAAGGGAGGAGATACGCTGCAAGGAAGATCAGTTTATCTGGCCGGTTAAGGGTATTACGCTGCTCACATCGGTATTCGGCATACGGTGGGGGCAGCTCCATGAAGGTCTTGATATGCCCTCTCCACGGGGAACTATTGTACGGGCGGCAAAAAGCGGAAAAGTAATATCTGTGGGTTATGCCGGCGGTTACGGGAGAGAAATACGGATAGAGCACAGGAATAATTTTATAACAAGGTATGCACATAACTCAGTCAATTATGTAAAAGAGGGTGATTTTGTAAAGCAGGGGCAGATAATCGGCCTTGTCGGCAGCAGTGGTAATTCTACAGGCTCCCATCTTCACTTTGAGATCAGGTCCAATGGCATTCCCCTCGATCCCCTTGATCTCCTTCCGGAAAATAATATGCTTCATGTTAATAAAAGCAGGCTGAAAAACTGGCGATAGTTTTTATCGGTTTATGTATTGCAGAATTGGATTAATATAAGAAGGGCTGCCGGTTTCGGCAGCCCTTCTTATTATGGCCGTACACTGTACACAGTGTAGTTCAGTTCATGACTTTTAATCAGTCTGGGGTACAAGATCCGAAACCCACCGGTTTATTATTTCTTTATCATCCCAGTTGGTACTGGCAACATTCTTTTTCGGGCTGAACTCTTTCGACATACTCTTTTTAAGTACATTCTGTTCTTCCTCTGTTCCGTAATATGCTTCTTTTGTGAGGTTCCCGATTATCTTCTGTATTTCGGGGTCTTTATTCTGGTATATGAAAACAATGTTCGGGCCGGATTTAAATCCCCAGTGAAATCCGTCATTGATATTGACTGTCAGTGTTTCTGTTATACCGTCACCGTCGGCGTCTTCTGCGTAATATACTTTCTCGTCCCTGCTGCGGGCCGATACAGTAATTGCAAATTTTTCCTCCTCAATGGCGCCGCCGAGTTTGGTAAGGCGGGGTAACGGCACACGTTTAACTATTATATTTGAATCAGCACGGCCTATCATCAGGTTCCTGAACAGGGTAACATGTTTCTTGAGAAATTCATCACGGACATTGGTGTAAAATTTCCCGAAGTTCTGCATCACAAAGTCTTCATTTACCTTTTTCATTACTTCAATTCTTCTGTCGGTTATTCTTATGAAGTCGGGTTTGCCGTTAATCGTGTTAAAACTCAGGTTGCCGGTCAATTGATCCTGAATTTCCAGAAGCATTCGTTTGGTAGCAAGTTCTTTCGGGTTGTCGTACCCGTCTTTTATCAGGTACATTTTGTTGTCCCTGATAATAAGTAAAGATGCAAGCGCGGAGTCCATTTTAGGCGAGGCGAGGGCCTGTCTGTCTGTTAACTGGATCTGCTGATACGCGACCCTGTCTTCAGAATACCTCGATACATCCTCGAGGGTGACAACCTCGAAGTCAAAATCCTTTGATATAACCATTGCCGAAGAAAACAGAAGAATACCGATAACGGCAACAAAAATATATTTCCCTTTCATGAAACGACCTCCCTGTTGATTGTGCGGAATGACAAATCCTTTTATTGATTACAGTAATTACTCAGCTATACAAAAATAATGTATTGTATCATTCACAATACGTGGTGCCGTCTGATGGGTCAACGCAGAACACATACCATGAAGATTCATTCAAGAGTGTAGTATCTGGTATTACATATGCAACAGATATACTACCTCCACTATCTATTATCTGCATTTTGAAGCTTAAACTTTAGATCATAATTATATTATTTTTTAATAATTTTTGTCAAATATTTTATTGGGCATAACAATAATACCCCGCTGCGGGATTCCGTATTTCCTGCCATTTATGGAGATATTTTTTGCATCATTTATGAAACAGGTGTAGAATTATTATTGAAGCGGGATAAAAGGCATTGGAGTACAATGCTTTGGATAGAGTGTACGGTGAGTTTAAAAAACCACCATAAATATAATTGTATTATTTTCACTGGATTGGTAGATATGGTCTGATGAAATAATAATTATTGTGATGTTACGATGATGTCTCTACGGCAGTGCGGATCGGAAAAATCTTCATATTTCACTGGAGAAAAGGGGTTTCTCTTTTCCGGATATGATATTAATCACAATACGATCCATGCTGACTTCACAATTAAAGAGATTCATACCGGATGGCCCAATATACCCCATGGGGGTGTGGGTATGACTGCTGTGATTGAACTGGTCTCTCACCTGAATAGCGGATTACTCTCCTACCCGTTTTCTGCGAAATACCGTTTCGGCGGGGAAAAACTTGTAATCGGCGATAGTGTCGATATATCTGTTGCGCGGACAGGTACTGAATATCTGGGCAGGATGATGAAATCCACAGGGGGGCAGCCATATATGACTTCCGCGGTGTCCCTTGCTCCGGCACCGGAGAGATCATTATATTATGATGATATTGACATGCTCCTTACAAGGGATGTGGTGAATGAGAACTCCTTTGTTATGCCTAATTTTTCAGGGAAAATAATCTACCTCCCTGAAGAGCAGTGTAAATACACGATTCGGGAATTTACCTTTGTTGAGATTCCTGACCGGAGTATGTATATGCTCAGTGCCATATCTGACAGAAAGGGTACAGCGGGCGCGATGAACAGAATAGCAGAGGACCAGGTACATCCCGGAGCCCTGATCACAGTTCTTGATGAAACCCTCGGCTGGGCGGGGTTCTTTTCCGCATGGCAGGGGGGGGTTACTGTTGATCTCGCGGTTCATTTCCTCGAACCTGTGCGGCCGGATGATAGCATTTTTACCGTGGGTTTCTGCCGTGATATGTATGGTTCATATTCAAGAAAAATTGTACTCTGCGCGGGTGGTATTTTTTCAGGTACACGTGAAAATCCGAAACCCCTTGTCTACGCGGAAGGAAGATGGCTCACGAGGCCCGATTATAAAGAGAAGATGCTGAAGTTCCTCGGGGCCTATTTGTTGTGATCGTCCTGTTTTTTCCGCTGTTTTTTCCACTTTGCTTTATCCAGTTTTGTCCAGCTTTCAACAACATGGTGCGACAGCTCTCGTTCCTGGTCATGGCGTGATTTCGGTTTTTTTGACTTCGGTTTATAATGGCGGAGTTTCGAATTGTATTCCTCCTGGGATTTCTGTGTAAGTGCATGCTCGGCTTCAATGAATGAGGAAATGTCCTCTTTTGCCTTTTTCCCTTCCCGTATAGCCTGCCCCAGGGCCAGAATCCGTGTTTTGTTGATGAGGCCGGCAATGAGAGGTTCCGGTATCCATTCCGCCCCGCCATGGAGGGCACCGCAAAAGATTCCCGTAAGCATGCAAAGAGTAGTTGTGCTGCCCCCCTCCCGAAGCGCGGCGAACAGCGCTGAGCCCGGGTCATTGCTGTGGGACCGGGCAATGTGCCAGGCAAAAGGGAGCACCAGGAGCGGGTGATTTACTGTTGCCCTGGTGACAGGAGTTTTCATGAATGGATTGGCGGCATTGATTATTGCCGATTCAGCATCCCGAAGCGTCATCCCGGTGTTAAGGGATGAATAAATCCGGTGATATTTTTCTACACCGCGGAATACCGCATCAGGGTTGTATCCCAGGGAGAATAATTCCGGAGAATATTTTTCTGAAGCCTTGCGGAGCGCCAGTATTATACCTTCGGCTTCAGAAGCCGCGCCGGAGACAGCGGGGCTTTCCGGAATGAGGGCCGACAGAAGGTGAAGAAATATCATTGTTCCCGCAGCGGTATCTTCATCTGTTGAAAAATCCCTGCAGTATTCCAGGCCCCTGAGGACACAGGTTTCAGGGGTGCTGTGAAAATAATACAATAACGGCAGCAGTACAGGGATGCACGAACAGTCCGGATACCCCGGTCCCTCTCTGTACGTTTCCGGCGATTCAGGTTCCTTCAGCCGCTGAATGAAGAGCCCCTCTGCGGGACCGGGGTTCCTGAATATGCCGAACCCTGATTCTCCTTTGCCGGCACCGGACAGTACATGCTCCTCAAACTGCCGGGTCCCGGTATTTCGTGATGACAGTGTGAGATAGAGGATGATCATCAACTGGGAGGCAGAGCCGTAGAGGCCGGGCTTTTTCCATTTCATCATGTTTTGTTTCAGGGCGGGTTCGGGATCCGTGTGTCCGGTTATGTTCCGGAAGTGCGACGCGATATGCCCCCTGCTCATCCCGTCGAAGGGGGTTCCCAGGGCGTTCCCCGCAACTGCTCCCATAAATGTTCCGTAAAATTTTTCTTTCATGCGGCGTTCTCTCCGGTAATGTATCGTGCCGGTGCAGGTCCTGTGCCCTGCGTACGTTCCATATCTTCAGCGATGTTGTCCTGATACAGAAAAAT
>DAOSYC010000122.1:0-11044 GCA_035380905.1 Spirochaetota bacterium
AAGAAATTTGATATCCCGCATATTAAAATAGATAATCTGATTCGTGAGCAGATAAGGCTTGAAACATTACCGGGAAAAGAAATGCAAAGATGCCTGGAAAATAATGAGCCCATACCTGATCCTCTTATAACGGATATAGTTTTGAATTATATCAGTCAGTACTGCCCTTCCGGGTTTACCCTTGATGGATTTCCTGCCACAGTATATCAGGCTGAAAAACTCCATGAAAAATTTACCATTGTTGCAGCAATTGTGCTGAATGTTCCGGAAAAGGAAATAATACGGCGCCTGACCGGATTAAAAGTATGTCCTTCATGCAACCGGAAATACCAGATCGACCATCCCCCGAAATATGATAATCAATGTGATGTGTGTAATGGCAAACTCATCTTCATTGAAGATAATTCAAAAGAAAATATTAAGAAAAAGATAAAAGATTACAACCATCAGATGAAAGCAATCATATCCTTTTATGAAAAGCTGGGTGTTCTGCACGCAATAAACGGCAATGGCAATTATGATGATGTGTTTCAGGAAATACTGCATATTGCCTGAGTTCATAACCATTTTGTAATTGTTCTCTCCAAAACACTTCATAAATAATGAGGAACGTAATGAACCGTATAAAAATACTCATTATGTTATTTTTTCTATCAGCAATAACACAGATATCATATGCTGATAACAGATATGCTGTCATTAAGCTTGAGGGGACAGTTAATCCCATAATAGCGGAGCATATTGTTACATCCATCAAAAAGGCCGGCGAACAAAACCTTCAGTTCATTGTTGTTCAAATGGATACTCCAGGCGGATTAATGACTTCGATGCAGGAAATTATCAAAGGGATAATGTCTTCTAAAATTCCTGTTGTGGTGTATACATATCCACGCGGTGCACAGGCTGCATCTGCAGGCGGATATATCATGTTATCATCCAATATTGCCGCGATGGCCCCCGGTACGAGGATAGGCGCAATGCACCCGGTAAACATTCTGGATCAATTCTCCAAAAAGAAAGATGACGAACAGAAAAGTGATACCGGGAATATAATGAATAAAAAATTGTTAAATGACTCAATTGCCTATGCGAGAAGTCTTGCGCAAAAACGTAACAGAAATGAGAACTGGGCGGTACGGGCAGTTCGCGATGCAATATCCAGTACCTATGCTGAGGCGCTGCGTGAAAACGTTATCGATATTGTCGCTGAAGACATGGCTGATCTTCTTAGAAAGCTGCACAACAGAAAAGTGATTATTGACGGGAGCAGCATTACCCTCAACACGACAGGTGCGGCGCAGGTCGTGTTTGAAATGGACTGGAAGCAGCGTTTTCTGAACTTTGTCGCAGACCCCCAGATTGTATTTTTTTTCTTTATAATAGCAATTATCGGTATCGGTATGGAGTTCAAAAGTCCGGGGATGATTATCCCCGGTACCATCGGGGCGGTATCATTTTTTATATTCTTAATGGCGGTAAGGATTCTCCCGATAAATTTTGCTGGACTTGCACTGATAATACTTGCTATAATTTTATTTATCCTCGAGTTGAAGATAACCAGTTACGGTTTGTTAACCGTTGGAGGAATACTTTCTTTTCTGGTGGGTTCAATGATACTTTTCGACTCTCCCCTGCCCGGCTTCAGAATTCCGATTACGACAATATTAGCAATGGTACTGTGCATCCTTGCTTTTGTTTTTGTTGTCGTAAGAGCCGTTATTAAAGTACATCAGAACAGGGTTGTTACCGGTTCAGAAGGTCTCATGGGTGATATCGGTGTTGCAATTGATGATTTCGGTGAAACCGGTAAAGTCGCTGTTCATGGTGAGATCTGGACTGCACGATCAAATGAAATAATTAAAAAAAGTGATTCTGTACAGGTAACAGGAATATCAGGTATGATATTGGAAGTAAAAAAGTATACCGATTCGCAACATTAAGCATACAATTATACAATTGAAATAAAAAATTTATGCAGGGAGGCTTTATATGGACAGCATGCTAATGACAATAATCGTGATGGGAGTTCTTTTTCTCATCTCATCCATTAAGATAGTAAAGGAATATGAACGGGGTGTAATTTTCCGTCTTGGAAGGCTTCTCCAGCCTCCGAAAGGACCAAAAGGCCCCGGCATAGTAATTGTTATTCCTGTTATTGATAAAATGATAAAGGTAAGTTTACGTACAATCGCAATGGACGTTCCACCTCAGGATGTTATCACCAAAGATAATGTATCGGTAAAAGTTAATGCAGTTGTGTACTTCCGTGTTCTGGAGCCGAATAAGGCAATAACTGAGGTTGAAGAATTTATGTATGCAACATCCCAGCTCGCACAGACAACATTAAGAAGTACCCTCGGGATGGTAGAACTTGACGACCTGCTCAGTGACCGGGAAAGAATAAATGTGGAACTGCAGAGTATACTCGATACACAGACAGACCCATGGGGAATCAAAATATCAATGGTTGAAGTGAAACATGTTGATCTGCCACAGGAAATGCAGCGGGCCATGGCAAAACAGGCTGAAGCTGAACGGGAAAGACGTGCAAAAGTCATTAATGCGGAAGGTGAATTCCAGGCTGCTGCAAAACTGATTGACGCGGCAACCCTGATGGAGGAGCATCCTATTGCACTGCAGTTGAGATATCTGCAAACACTGCGTGAGATTGCGTCAGAAAATAATTCCACGACATTATTCCCGATTCCTATTGATCTGATGAGGCCTTTTCTGGACAAAATGATGAAGTAAAGAAGTTAAATACCTGCTACCGCTTTATCAGGGGCGGTAGCAGGTCTACATCTGAATTACTATCTTATTGAGTAAACAGATGAAATTTGATGTAATATTTGTTTTTTTAATATTAAACAATAAATAAATCATAAAATTTACTTGCAATTATTTAAAAGTCATTTATCATGATATTCAAATGTTCACATATTAAAAATATTATCAATAAATGATACCTTCATGGCAAAAATAATAGAAAACCTCCTCGGAAAAAAAATCAACAACACAAGAGTTTTCCCTGTCACTATCAAGATCATTTTGATATTTACCATTATTATATTTGTTTCCAATATTACATCAAATTACATCAATCTCATGTTTAACAGAACGGAGCTTATACACTCGATGCGTCAGCTCCTTGGAAAAGATCTTCGAGATATTTACACTTTCTGTAATACACAGTATGAAATATACAGTTATAATCGTGATCTTCAGGCTTCTGTTCAGGGAATGAGAGACAAAGGGCTTCATGAGCTGAAGAACAAAAAGGCAATTGTTCTGGGCATAAAGCCGGATGGGAAACTTCTTTTCCAGTCATCAAGGATAAAGCAGTTTGATACGTTTCCTGACCTCCTCTCTCTTCGTGATATGTTGAAGAAGAAGGAAAAGAGGATTGAAGAAGGCTTCATGACTGTTTCGTATAACAACGAAGAGTATTTTGCCATATACAAATATAATAAAAAATGGGACATGTTTATCCTGCGTGGAGAAGAAGTTAATGAGTTTTATGCACGGTCCCGTACAATTTTCATATACATCAGTATTATTGTTGTTCTTGTTACCCTGATAAGCGCCGTTGTCGGCATTTTCTTTGTTCGATTTCTCCTGCGATATATCGGGATTATTACAAACAGTATTATGAAAATGGTTAATGACCAGCAGTTGGAGCTGATTCCCCTTGATAAAGCGCCAAATGATGATATTACATATCTTGGAGTTGCATTTAATTCACTTTCAAGTACTATCAATAACCTCGTAAACATTTTCCGGAAGTTTGCGAACAAGGATATTGCCCTTAAAGCGTACCGCGACAGGCAGGTTAAACTTGAAGGCACACAACGTCAGTTAACCGTGCTGTTTTCTGATATTAAAAGTTTTACATTTATCACGGAAACACTCGGAACTGATATTATTAAACTTCTGAATCTGCATTATGACAAAGCAATCCGTGAAATCGTTAGATTTGATGGAGTTATTGGTTCGATTATCGGTGACGCTCTGCTCGCTGTGTATGGAGTATTTGAAGAGTCCAGCGAAAACAAATCATATCAGGCAATACAATCGGCATATAAGATACAGGATGTTGCGGAATCACTGCGAATGAAAATGCACAAACGCAGGGATGATGCAATACGTTCCCAGGGGGCTCTTACAAAAGAAGAGGAATCAGTGTACAAAGCTGTTCTTCTGGAAGTTGGTGTGGGTATTGACGGTGGAGAAGTTTTTTACGGTACAATAGGATCTTACGTCAGGATGACAAACACGGTAATCGGTGATAATGTTAATGCTGCATCGCGTCTTGAGGGGCTTACACGAATTTACAAAGTCCCTGTTATCTGTTCCGAGTATGTCAAGGATGATGTTGATGAAAATGTTCAGGACAGCGCAATCCATTTTGTTGAAATTGATACCGTTATGGTGAAAGGAAAAACAATTGGTAAGAAAGTATTCTGGCCTATACCTGATAAATTATATGATAAAAAAATGCAGAGTCAGATATCAAGCTTTTCTTCCGGGCTTGAATTATATTATAATGGTGATTGGAAAAAAGCATATAAATTTTTCAGCAAATGCAGTCTGCCGCTGGCTGAGGTTTTTAAAGACCGTACAAAGAACTATGAATGTCCAAAGAGATGGAACGGCATATGGGAAATGAAGACAAAATAAAAGATATCGTAAGTAAAAGTAAGGAAATATTTCTGCCTGACGAACTTCAGCCTGAAGAAGTTCAGCAGGTTTATTCTCTGAATGATGAATTTGCGAAAACAAGAAAGAATCGCAGTCTTGCATTCTTTTTTACTGTTGCAGGTTTTATTTTTGTCATTATCGCAAGTTCGATTATTATCACTTATTGGATTCAGCAGCAGCAGACACAGCTTGATCTCAGTATTAGTGATTTTGAAGACCTGCGGTTACGTGATCTCCTGGAGACTTCAAATAAATATCAGGGAGAACTGAATGCCGCACGTGAGGATCTTGACGGCATTAAGCTCCAGATGCAGAAAGAAATATTACGCGTGAAAGAAGGTACAGCACGGCAGCGTGAAACGGTACTTGCACAACATTTACCTGAAGCTGAAACAGATAAGAAACTGAAGCAGATACAGGTTCAGGAAAAAACAAGAATAAACGCTGTAGAGGCGCAATATAAGAATAAATTGAATGATAAGGAAGAAGAGATTCTCGTCCTTAAAGCAAAGGTTGCCGCATCAAACAAAGGCATGAAGGACAATGTACAGCAAGCTGAAAATATTCTGAATAATTATCAAAAGCTTCATAATATAAGAATGGATAAACAGAAAGCATATTATGAAAATGAAATATATAAGTTGAAACTTTATCATAAACGATATGTTGAAGCATTAATATTAAAATATAATCCTGTATTCCGTTCAACGAGAATACAGGAGATACTTAAATCCGAAACAAACCCGGATTATACCAAGACGCCGAATATGAAGGGATTTCAGAATGATCTTGATCGGGAAGGTGCGTTATCGAAAGCTGGATATGACCGTATAAAAAGAAACATCGAGAATAATGCATTGATACTGGCACGGATGAACAGAATACCTTATGAGAATTCAGTAGCCCCTGCCCTGACTCAAATGACCCAATTAACAAACAGGATTATTTATGACTATGAAAATCTCTGGTATGATCTAGTTAATATAATTCGACGTAAAAATGAAATAATTGGTAATTACCGATATGCGTTTGACTATCATTCACAGATCTATCCTGAAGGCGGTTTTGTAATAGATCCAAGAAACGCAAATAATATTCGTATACACCTGAGTACGGTATTGAAGGTAAAAACTGGTGATATCGGTCTGATCTTCAGAGCGGAAGATGAATATATCGGTAAAATTAAATTAATTAAATCTTCTTCTATTGTATATGGTACCACGATAGAAGTTGCTCAAAACAAAAAAATTCTACCTTTTGATAAGATACTAATTAAACTACAAAAAGAGACGAAGGAGTAATTATGAAAAAGTATCCGGCACTTTTAGTATTTTTAGTGGCGTTTACCATTAATATATACGCCTATGAATGGACCAATGATAATGTTTCAATAGTAAGCCAGGCACAGGATGAAAATAAAACCGAGCTTAAATTGAAAGATGAAGGTGGGAATGAGTTTTCTGTAACGTATTATGATGAGTTACAGGCAGAAACCGCGAAGAATATTTTGAAATTGAAAAAAAGCTTCTATGAGTGGCAAAACATGAAAATTGACAGCATCAATTTCATTGCTTCAGAAGGCGGACTTCAGATTGCGGTTATTCCGAAAAAATATGAATATCAGGGTGTTGATTACAATACATATATGCCTTCCGGCATGATGTTTACCTATACATATGCGCTGCAATATAATTTCAGGATTACTGTTGAAAGACTTTTCATAAGAATAAAAGGTGATTTTTCAACAGAAAATGAGCTTTCTAAAAAACTGGCTGATGCAGTGAAAAATCCTCAGGAATTTGTGAAAAAACGTGATCCGGAATATCTGCTGCAGAGAATTGAAACACTTGATGATACGGTAAATAAATTGCGTACAGCATTACTTACACTTCATAACAGTGGTTTTTTTAGCGGGCCGAAACAGATAGCGCCTGGTACAATTAATAGAGTTGTTGATATAAAAAAACAAAACCCATCTATCTCTGTTGAGAAGATATTAGAAACACTTGAAAAGGAAAAAGTTAAAACAAACGACCGTGAAGTAAAGCTTATACTGAATGTGTACTTCAATATATTTGAAAAATGATGTGTGTAATGGTGGAGTAATATATACTCAAGTGTATTGGCATGTCTGTAATACACTTGAGTACGAAAAGAGAAGTATTCTAGCTGTAGCTGACAGTTTCATCCAGAATTGCTGAATGAATTCTCACAAAAAGGTCATACATATTATCGGTTTCTAAACTATGGAGAGGAACCTTTGTTCCATCTTTGAACTCTACTATCAGTCCCTCTTCCTCTTCCAGGAAAATAAAGAATCCTTCAAGTGTTGTTCCGTCTTCTTCGGTAATATCTTTAATTTCCATGCGTTCGCTTGATTCACTTTTGTAATCGATAAAACTGTCTTCCGTAGCGTGTTCAATCTCTGAACGAACAAGCTCCATAAGATAAGTAATGTTTTCAAGTTTTTTGAATATTGAATCGTGCTGATTCATGCTTCCTCCGGTATTTTTTATTATTCGTTAATTGCAATAATACTTGCCTTTATGCTAGTATTAAACTGAAGGGTTACAGGGCCAGGTGCAAGCGCGATACTTGCTGGTGAGAATGAAATTTGATAAAAGTTATCATCAATTTTAGTAAATGTCAGAGTTATACTATTTGATGTGTTGGTATACGTTGAACCACTTTCAGTAACCTTGATAGTGGAATTTGTATTATCTAATGTTATTGAATTAGGAATACTTGACGATTGGAAGTAAATTTTCATATTAAATGAATTTGAGTTATTTGGGTCTTCGGAAGCACCAATCCCGACATAACTTGTGCCATTTACTTCAGAATTATAAATTATTGCTACTTTATTCGCACCATTCTTTGTGGATCCATTAAAGGTGATATCATAACTAGAACCAGTAGTATATGCAGTTGCACCTCCCGGCTGCAGCACATATCCCACATCACCGTCAGAGCCGCTTGAGCTTCCACAGTTTAATGACACTATAAAAATTACAAACAACGAAAAGAGCTTAAAATATTTAATCAATGTATAAAACCTCAGGATTATTGTAATTGAACGCAGGGAGACACTCTTCGAACTTCTGGTAAAACTATCACTTTATACATACCATGTTGTCAATATAATTTTACTTCATGGATGCGATATAGTAATATGTTTTTAAATAAGTATATAATATACAACCGTTGTTACACAATGTTAAAAAAATAGCAGGATTATTTAACCCTGCTATCTGTGGAAGTTTTATTACCCGTATCCAACGGGCATATATGTGTCATTCAGGTTTTTACACCGAACTTAGGCAAAATCCATGTCATGATAAAAAACCATGACGATAAAAGAAATGAAATCCATACAACAAGTACTATTTTATCTTTGTTAAAACTATTTAACATGACAAACCGTTATCAACAACAAATCCTGCTCCATATCTGCTTTCTTTGTAGTCAATTTTTATTGGTGCATCAGTTTCTGCATATCTTCTTATATCATCTCCAAGAAGTATATCTACATCATTTGTTGTTATTAGTAAATCCGTTGTATTTTCTGACTCATCCAGAGCCAACCCTATCCGGGGACCGCCTCAACCAACTCCAGCGTATATAATTCTTAAAGCAGGTTGCTTATAACCAGACTCTTTAAGTGCTTCAATTATTTTAATTTTTGCCTGATCTGTGACAGATACATTCATATCAAACTCCTAATTTTAGTAAGATTATATTATAATATATACTAAAATACTTAAAAGTCAATATTTTTTCTCAAAATTAACAATAAAAAATCAGACTCATTACACTGAAGTCTGATTTTTTATTGAGTAAAGAACTTATTATAATTATTGTTTAATCTTTTAATAGACGATATCCAGAACATCATCAAAGTAATTTACAAATTTTGCATCTATACCGGATTTGATGTGATCAGGGAGTTCATCAAAATCTTTTTTATTCTCCAGAGGATATATAATTGTTTTAACTTTTGCCCGTTTTGCTGCAAGTGTTTTTTCTTTTACACCACCGATTGGAAGAACCTTACCCGTGATGGTCAATTCACCAGTCATCGCAATTTGTTTCTTTATTGGTTTATTTTTTGCAAGTGAATATAATGCGGTAGCCATTGTAATACCCGCGGAAGGACCATCCTTAGGCGTTGCTCCTGCCGGCACATGAAGGTGAATGTAATTTTTATTAAAAAAATCTTCATCAATCCCATACTCTTTGATTCGGGATGATATATATGTATATGCAATTTCTGAGGATTCTTTCATGACGTCACCAAGCTGGCCGGTCTGACGGAATCCTCTTGATTTTGTTGAAACGAGGGTAGATTCGATATAAAGAATTGTTCCCCCCATGCTGGTCCACGCAAGACCCATAACAACACCCGGAATACTTTTATCATATAATGAATCATCCTGGAAGCGCGGTTTACCGAGAAAATCTTCAAGATTTTTGGGCGTAATAGAAATTTTGCCTGTTTTTTTCTCTGCATAATGACGTGTTGCTTTACGCATTATCTTGCGTATATTATTTTCAAGGCTCCTCACTCCTGCTTCACGCGCATATCCGTCTATCATTTTTTTTAATGCTGAAGAGTTAATTGAAACCATGCCGCGCTTAAAACCATGAAATTTAAGCTGTTTGGGAATAAGATATCGTTTTGCAATTTCAAGCTTTTCTTCAATAATATACCCTGAAAGTTTCATAACTTCCATTCTATCAAGCAGTGGTAACGGTATAGTATCCATCTGGTTTGCTGTTGCAATAAATAGAATGTTTGAAAGGTCAAATCGTACATCAATATAGTGGTCAAGAAATTGAGAATTTTGCTCCGGGTCAAGAACCTCAAGTAAAGCTGACGCCGGGTCACCCTGATAGCTCATACCGATTTTATCAATTTCATCAAGCATTATAACCGGATTGGCAGTACCAACTTCCTTGAGACTCTGAATCAATTTTCCAGGCATAGCACCGATATATGTTCGGCGATGTCCCTTGATTTCAGCCTCATCACGCATCCCACCGAGAGAAAATCTGAAGAATTTTCGATGAAGTGCTTCTGCGACAGATTTACCAATTGAAGTTTTCCCTACACCGGGGGGGCCGACAAAGCAGATAATTGATCCGGACAATGTACCCTTCATAAGACCTGTACTGATGAATTCAAGGATCCTGTCCTTTATATCATCAAGACCATAATGGTCCCTGTTCAGAACCTCCCCCGCCTTTATTATGTCGTAATTATCCTCAGAGTATATGCCCCAGGGCAAGGTCGTCAGCCACTCCAGGTAATTACGGCTGACCCCATATTCGGCCGAGTGCGGCTCAAGAACTTTTAATTTTTCTATTTCTTCATCGTATCGTTTTTGTGCTTCTTCACTGAATTGAAGTTTTTTTGCCCTTTCTTCGAAGCGTTCAATTTCTGAAATTTTTTCATCCTTTTCAAGGCCAAGTTCTTTTTTTATTTCTTTAAGTTGTTCTTTCAGAAAGAATTCTTTCTGGTGCTTGGCAATGTTTTCTTCAATCTGTTTGGTTATTTTTTTCTGAAGTTTGCTGAGCTCTAATTCTTTTTTTAATAGAGTAAGAACTTTCTCGACTCTTTTTTTCACATCTATTAATTCAAGTATCTCCTGTAATTCCTGTGATTCTGCTGATGTCATAGATGCAACAAAGTCAGCAAGTTTTCCGGTATCCTCAATAGTAAATCTGTTAAGAAATAGTTTTAATTCCTCATGAAATAACGAATTAGATTTTATAAGATCCTTAACCATTGAAATAATAGCCATTGAATACGCCTTCATTTCAGTTGTCTGCTTGAAATCCTCATAATGATGTGAAACTTTCCATCTTATTATCGGGTCATCACCTATTAAGGAAACGAGGTTAAAACGTTTCAAGGCACTCACCATTACCTGTACGGTTTTTTCATCAATAGGAGCGATTTTTAATACCTTTACTGTAACGCCAACGGTATAAAGCATATCTGACGATGACGCTGTTTCTGTATGCTCCTTTAATAATACAGCTCCACCGATTTTACTCTCTGTTTCAATAATTGAGTTAACAGTATTCATCATTTTCTCGCCGGTTAAGACAAGAGGGATCATCATGCCTGGAAATATCGGTCTCTGTGATAATGGAATTATCGGAATTACATCCGGAAGTATTTCCTCCGGAATAATTAACCCTTTATTCTCAATCGTCGTTTCATTATCCATAAAAATACCTGTTATTAATATTTATATGTTGAAAGAATAATTATTGGTAATAATACTATTACACGACTAATAATTTATCAATAATATTTTATACTAAAATTCTTAATGAA
>DAOSYC010000123.1:0-10887 GCA_035380905.1 Spirochaetota bacterium
TATTGAGTGTATGTGTGCTGATCATTGTGCCGGAAGACGAAAGCCGGAACACCGCCCTGTACGTACCGGTGTGGCCCACTTCCTTCGACTTCTTCCATACATACAGCGGAAACAGAATGCTTCCGTCATGGTCCGCGAAGAGAAAGGGCTCCATGGGAACTTCAATATTGTTCTCTGAAAAAAAGCTGTCGGTTTTGAATGCGGGGTCCGGTGTGCCGTCCCTGTTCAGGCGCACCAGGGCGAGAGATTCCGGGTATGTATTGCGGTCCTTCCTGAGGGTGATGGTGCTCATCACAAGGACCTTCCCGTCGGGGAGTACCGCGGCCTTCTTCAGTTCAGTTTTAAATCCCCTCCTGTTCGCCTCCTTCAGGGTGAACCGCTCCCGGGGAAGCCTTTCGGGAAAGGAAGTGCAGCCGGTCATCATAACCGGGGCCCATCCCTGGAGCGCCGCCAGGAACATGCATATCATAATACGGAGCCGGTTCATATATCACTCCCCTCTGATCAGTTCTTGAGTGCTGCCTTTTCCCGGTATACCAGACGGCACGCGAACACCATCTTTTATGCGGATATAATTTTTAAAATACACCGGATAGGTGACTATCCAGTCCCTTGAATACACCCCGAAATGCAGGTGCGGCGAAGTAGAAGAGGAATTTCCGAGGCGGGCAAGCTTCTGCCCTTCCGTAACGCGGTCTCCTTTTTTCACAGCAAGGGACCCCTGCATCAGGTGATAGAAGTTGTATATCTTCCCGTCATCGCTGAGGACCCAGACATAATTCCCCCGGCCCAGTGCCTTCGGGTACGGCGGGTCGTCCCGGTTTCCCCCTTCCGCCGCCATGATTGTTCCCCCCACCGGGGAGTATATGGTATCGCCATAGCCGTACCAGTCATTGAGGCGGCTCTTTTTATAATCCACATTGCGGCGGAGGCCGTTCCCCTTTCCATCGGCGCCGGAAAAATCATAGCAGTGCCTGTTCAGCCCCATGTGAGTGATATACTGTGTGCTCAGGCAGTTTCCCGCGTTATAGGTCCCCTTCAGGGGCAGTGATATATCAACCCGCTCGCCGTAACGGTACACCGTGGCAAAGGGAAGCTTCATGGCGCTTTGATAGGCACGTTCCAGCTCCCTGTGTGATTCCGCGACGCGGTCCTCCCGATAAAGAATATGGCCTTTCAGGTTACGGGCGATAAATTCCATCTCCCGGGGCATGTTTTTCTCCAGAGTACCCAGGAGCTTCTCCGCGCGCGCCTTTTCACCGGGCCCGAATTTCCGCCAGTAGGGGCAGATGGACTCGATCATCGAATAGATACTGGTATGGGCGGCACTCACCGCGAAGTGATGATAACTCATGCCGTGTTCATAGGGCATGTTCTTTTTCGCGCTAAACGCGCACAGCGCCTTCAGTTCAGTCACCGCCCCTTCATAGTTCCCGGCAGTGCGATTGTTCTCCGCGCTGTGGAAATAGAGCCAGTATCCCGACTTGAAGATATCATCGGTAAGAGGAAACCTCGATAGCGCAGCAGCAAGCTTCTTCTTTCCCTCATCGAACAACCGGAGGCGGCTGCACCGGTACAGGTAGTTTGCAATGACGTTGGGATCGTTCGCGTCCCCCAGTGCCAGGAATTTCTTCATGTACGGGACCGCTTCAGTATTTTTTTCATTACTCATTAAACCGTCTGCTATGGCGAGATATGTCCAGGAGAGGTTCTGCCGGATATATGAATGATCAGGGTGCAGCGCCATCCCCTTCTCGAACACCGTTACTGCTTTTTCGTAATGTTTCTGCTCACGGAGGGCGGAACCATAGCCGTTGATCACATCCTTGTCCTCGGGGAATATGGTGTACGCCTTTTTAAAGACATCCCCGGATGCGGTGAAATCCTTCTTTTGAAACAGTTCCCATCCAAGCCCCGTCAGGGCCCACCGGTACGCGTCCCGGGTGTACTGGTGGCCGGGAAATTTCGGCAGCGCCCGTTCCCCCGCCTGCCGCGCCTCGTCGAACCGTTTCGCGTGGCAGTACATGAACATGAGGTTTGACACAAAATTCGGTTCATCGGGATGTTCCTTTACGGCGCGTTTCATGGCCGCAATGCCGGTAGTATAGTCCTTGTTTTTGTATGTCTGTTCAATGATCCGGTAATAGGCTGCCCTGTCCTCTCCGAACATACAAATCGGCAGAAGCACCATTACCAGAAACACCGGAAACTGTATCATCCTCATAGCCCCCTCCTGCAGCGGCTGTTTGCTGCCTGAAATACATCATAGTAAATGAAAAAAAGCAACTCAAATTCACCGGAGGCTGTATCAGTTTTTCCTGCTGCAATTGTAATAAACTTATTGCAAAAACATACTACCGGTACATCTCATTACATACAATATTCTCAACGGGGGCGGACATGTCATTTACCGAATTTGAACTCAAACGATATGGAAAACTGGTGAAGGAATTCATTCAATCAAGAAGACCTCCACTGGAAATAAGAAACGAAGTTGACCTGGGGTTCCGTGTTGCAGACAGGAGTGTTGAAATATTTGAAATACGCCCGAAGTGGGACAACGCGAAGGAAAAACTCGAAGCTGCTATTGCAAAAGCAACCTATGTTAAAAAAACCAATGTGTGGAAAATCTACTGGAAACGCGCGGATCTAAAATGGCATCAATATGACCCCCACCCTGAAGCTGATACGCTTGAAGAATTTCTATCCATCATCGATGAGGACGAATATTGCTGCTTCTGGGGGTAGCGGATAAAATCATCTCCCGCCATATACGCTCTCCCGATGTGAACCGGGCAGCAGATGCTGACCTGTTATTGCTGCATCCAGCGTCTACCCCGCCTCATGACCGTAATCAAGGAAGTAGTTGAAGTTCTTCTGCTCCTTGTCCCTGAGGATATCACAGATCTCAGCGGCAGACCCTGCATCGAACACCTGCTTGAGCACTGATCCGTCCGAAAGGAGCTTGGATATTTCACTGAGGACCGCGAGGTGCATGTCCGCCTTATGGTTTTTCGGGGTGACGATGAGTATTATCAGGTGTACCGGTTCATCATCGATTGAATCAAAATCAATCCCCTGCTTTGAAACGCCCAGGGCCCCCCATATCACGGGGCCTTCGCTGATGACTCCGTGGGGAATGGCCACGCCGTTTCCTATCCCCGTAGACGCCTGCCCCTCCCGTTCAAACACCGATGCGAGTATTTCCTTTTCCAGGCGCGGTGTGGCCTGATGGGACTTTATGAAAAAGCTGATCAGTTCGCGGATCGCCTCATCTTTTGTTTTCGCTTTCATGTTGGCAAGGATATAGTCCTCAAGGAGAAACTCAATAAGCTTGGGACGGTCCTGTTCCGCGTCGCCGCTTTTGTACAGCGCCCACCGTGTCGCGAGGGGCCCGGCGAGTTCGTTCATTGCCACGACTGCCAGAACAAGGGTGGTCAGAAAATCGATAACCGGCCTCAGGCCCGGGATACCGCCGGCAAGGATCACAAGTCCTATTGCAACCCCGGCCTGGGGAAGAAGGGTTGCACCCACATAGCGGTACACCCTCTCAGGGGCTCCCGCGAGAAATCCCCCGAGATACCCCCCCGTGAATTTTCCGATGTTCCGGGCAAAGAAATATATTACCCCTATCACCCCCGCGGTCCCGAGGCTCCCCACGTCGATATGGGCCCCTGCAAGGGCAAAGAATATAATCATGATGAGATATTCAATCTCCTCAAAGATAGTAAGTATCGTTGAACGATAGTGGCTTGCGTTGGTGATAACAAGGCCAATCACCATGCAGGGAAGCATATGATTGATCTTTACCATTTTCGACACTCCCGTTACCGCAAGGACTGTCAGGAACACCAGCGTCAGCACCTGTCCCTTCGCGTGGATACTCTTTTCAGCAAAATATTTCAGGAGAAAACCCGCGGTAACTCCAATAATTGCCCCGAATATAATCTCCTTACTCATGGCCCAGGCGAGCATCCCGCCGTTCACTCCCCTGCTGCCGGTATTGAACTCAATCATGGTGGCAAAAAACCCGAAAGCCACAATACACACCACGTTATTGATGGCGACAACGGGCATGAGGGTGTTCACCAGGAGCCCCTTGGCCTTCACCTCCTTCACCGTTGCCACCGTTGCCGCCGGCGCCGTAGCAATGGAAATTGACGCGATCAGAAGCGCAAGGGGGATATTGTCCTTCAGGAAAAACAGAAGCGATACAAAGACCAGACCGAAGGCAAAGAGCGACTCGAACACAAGCACCCCGAGGACACGTTTCCCTGAATTCCGCAACTTGTGAAAGTTGAGGTGCGCCCCGATGGTTATGGACATGAGCCCAAGGGCTATGAGGTTGATATTATGGAGACTCTCAAAATTCCGGTGTGATATCAGGTGAAGAAACGGGTTCCCGATAATGATGCCCGCCACAATGTATCCGGTAATCTGGGGAAGGTGTATTTTCCTGGCAAGCTTTGCAAACACCAGCCCCATTATAATAAGAAGCGACAGGATAAGCATCTCGTCGCCCCTGCCGATTGTTCTCTGCAGAAATTCAGTCATAATAATCCAATGGTATAAGTGGAAGTAACCTTTGCAAGCAGATTATCGGGACAGCAGCATTCCGGGGAGCAGCCCCCTCTTCTCCGCTTCATCAAGGCACAGCTTGACCGCAGCGGTATCGAACCGCGCATCGTGGGGGCGCAGGTCCCTGCCTCCAAAGAGCGTTTCGCATGCCTTTGCCACGTCACTGTCGCCTATTCCCAGGTACCGCGCCAGTTCTCCGAGATTCGGGTATTTATATCGCCCCCCGGACTTTGGAATTTTTATTATATCCGTGAAGTATTTCATTGTGCAGAACATCTTCTTTCCCGGAAACAGCGTTCCGCAGCTCATGAACTCGTGGCGGAGAAAGCGTATGTCGAACAGAATATTGTGCCCTATAATAATATCCGCATGTTTCAAATCTGATGCGATTTCTTTAATATGATGACTGAAAGTATTCCCCCCTGACAGGGCCCGGAGCATCTGTAACGAAAGGCCGTGTACATTCTGCGCACGCCAGTCCATTGTGTCGACACTGAAATAATAATTCTTTCCCGCAGCCACATCACCGTCTGCAGCAATAATATATGAGAGCTGGCAGATATTACCGGGATAGAGGGACGTTGTTTCCGTATCAAGAATCAGTTGTTTCATGGACACTATGCTGCAGCGGGGGTTGATAAAATGCAATTAAAAAGTATTCTTCACCGGGAATAGTAAAGCGGCCGCCATCTGCTATTTTTTCCCGGAAAGCACCGTCAGCCGGAACATATATCCGCGCGCAGTAATATGTAATTTGAAACTCCTTTTTGTTATTTACAGCTTGACAGGGAAGTCGAATAATATATTTTTTACATCGATTTATCTATAAATACACATGTTTATCTTCCTGTTTCTACCAGGTATTAAAAAGGAGAAAGGTGATGCGAAAATCAAAGGTTATTGTTTTAGCGGCAATAGTACTGGTCATGAGCTGCGCAACAAATAAAACTGTTGTCCGGGACTGCACGAAATCCCTTATGGACCGCTATCGGGGTGAATCCAAGCAGCGGATAGCGATATTTCCTTTTATGACAAAATCTCAGCGTAAAACAGCTGAATTGAATAATTTCGATGAAGAAATCATTGATGTCGTATTTGAAGACAGACGGCTCCAGGTTGTAGAGCGCGGCCTGATTGAGCAGATATCGAAAGAATGGACCTTCAGCGAGTCCGGCATGGTCGACGAAAAGCAGCGTTCCAAGATAGGCCGTCTTTCAGGGGCGAAACTGATCCTTGTACCTATTGTTTCAGGAAACCGCAATATAAGCATGAAGATCATCTCTGTTGATACGGGAGATGTGCTTTCCTACATGAGGGGCACCCTTGCCGATCCCCTGAGACTCGGAGAAGCGGCCATTGAGCAGAATGAACAGCACAGTACAACACCTGCCGCAGCCGCCTCCACAATCACGATCGGCTCTTCACGCAACGGCTCTATCAGCCAGCCCGGCGAAGTCGACAGATACCAGCTGACAGTACGGGGGACCAAACGGCTGGAAATAAATGCCAGGAAAACAGACGGAAGTTTTGATCCGATAATTGAACTCTCGAAAAGCAGCGGCGAGTTTATCGCCAGTGATGACGACAGCGGTGAAGACAGAAACGCCCGCCTGGTCCGGGAACTGAGATCGGGAAGATATACCATTGCAGTGAGGGCATATCAGAATAATGTCGGAAGCTACAGCCTCTCTGTGGGTGAAGCGTCTGAAGATTCAGGCTCAAACGGCTCCTCCTTCGGTGACCTGCTTATCCAGCTTGAGACAAGCGTGAAATATGATTCCCAGACAGGCAGCTGGAGAAGCAGACGTTCATCATGGCTGAGTGATGTGCGGAGCGCCGGAGGGAACCTTTCGCGAATGAGGGAGCTTGTCATAGAGTTCGAGACAAATATTCTCTCATCCGGTCAAAACAGCGGCTGGCTCAGCAATTCCCGTAGCAGCTGGGTCAGCAGGGTACGCAGCGCCGGCTCTTTCCATCAACTGGCAGTGCTGCTCAAAGAATGTGAATCAAATATTAAGTATTCCGCCCAGAGCGACAGCTGGAGGGACAGACGGAGCAGCTGGATATCGAGCATAAATGCGATTTAATATACAACTCCTGATGGTATAGAATAACCAGGAGAGGGGCTTTTCCCGTAACACCCGGGGAAGCTCCTCTCTTTTTATATACACAGTATTCCATTTTTTCATCGCCGGATACTATCAACGCACCGCACTCCGGAAGACCTCAGTACGTACCTGTTTCTGAACACAGATAGTACATATCCCCACCCCTCCATGGTAAACCCCGCCGGCCGTAGAGTCCTCTTCACTGAAAGATATTATACCGAACGCTCGTTTTATTATTGACAAAAAAGGATAATGGTTATTATTTGATATCTGAATGGATCAAAATGAATTTCCACAGGGAGGACAATGTTGATTATTGACGCCCATTATCATCTTGAAGAACGGATGGAACCCCTTGAGGAACTTATAGCGGGGATGGACAGGCATGGTATAGACCGCGTTGCACTGATTGCCGGGCTTTCGGACCCGATCCACATTACCGGCATTACTGAAAAACTTTCCATAATCGGGCGCGTGTTACTTGGAAGCAGTTATTCCCTGCTCAATAAGCCGGGGCGCCTGATCTACCGCAACACCGTTACCAGTGACGGCAGGTTTTCGGTACCCGGCAAAAAATATGCGATTTATGACAATCCCGACAATGCGAACGTGGCCCAGGCGATAACACAATATCCTGACAGGTTCTACGGCTGGATTTTTGTGAATCCCGCCGCCGCTGATCCCGCGGAGGAGATTGAGAAATGGTCCCCTGACCGGTCATGGATCGGGGTAAAATCACATCCCTTCTGGCACCGGTATCCGGTACGCATGCTTGATGATACCGCGGCACTGTGTGTTGAAAAAGGGATGCCCCTCCTGGTCCATCTCGGGGGGGATATGGAACGCGGTGATTTCCGGTATCTTCCGGATCGTCACCCGGAGCTGAAACTGATATACGCTCACGGAGGTGTGCCGTTTTTCAGTGAGGTGTGGGAATACTGCAGCGCCGGAAACAATGTATTTCTGGACCTTTCAAGCCCGTATCTGGATGAGAATCTCAGGATCAGGACGGTACATGCCGTTGGTCCCGGAAAATGTATCTACGGCACTGACGGTCCATTCGGATATCCGGACGTGAACGGATTGTATGATCACGGGGCAATCCTGTCGGAAATAATGCGGCTGCCGGTATCTGACAGCGAAAAAGAACTGATCCTCTGGAAAAATTTTCATGATATAGCAGGAATTCCGTAACCCATGTGAAGCGCCGGCACACTGCCGCCGGTACCACATCCAAATTAAAAAACGTAAGGAGATAACAATGAAGAATGTATCGGGAAAAGTCGCAGCAGTTACCGGGGCGGCATCAGGCATAGGACGTGAAATTGCTATCGCCCTCGCAAAGGAGGGGTGCCACCTTGCCCTTGCTGACATGAATAAAGAGGGACTTGAAGAAACATCGCGCATTGCGGGTTCGGGTACCATAAAAATATCGACCCATATTCTTGACGTATCCGATAAAGACGCGGTGTACCGTTTCGCCGGCGATGTCGTACGGGAACACGGGAACGCGCATATCATCATCAATAATGCCGGCGTAAGCCTCACCAGCCAGATCGAAACAATGGAATATCAGAACTTCGAATGGATAATGAACATAAATTTCTGGGGAGTGGTATACGGAACAAAAGCCTTTCTTCCCTACATGAAAGAAGCCGGTGAAGGGAGAATCGTAAATATTTCGAGCGCCTTCGGCTTGATTGGACTGCCGACGCAATCCGCGTACTGTGCCTCAAAGTTCGCGGTGCGGGGCTTCACGGAAACACTTCAGCAGGAACTGGAACTTATGGATGGTGATATCAAGGCGCTCTGTGTGCACCCCGGGGGGATCAAAACAAATATTGTGCGGAATTCACGTCTTGAAAAGGTGGACGGTTTCGTTCAGGACAAAGATAAAGCCGTGAAAAGATTTGACCGGATAGCCCACACCACGGCGCAGGAAGCGGCAATGCAGATCCTCAGTGCCCTGAAAGACGACAGGCGCCGTCTTATAATCGGCAAAGACGCCCGTATGATCGACAGATTTCAGCGGCTTTTCCCTTCGTATTACCAGACAATAATGCTGAACAAAAACCGAAATTTTAAGGCGATGAAGAAAAAAAAGAAAATGAAGAAAAATACAATTAATTCTTGACCCGGAAACAGATGTGCCCCATAATGAATATATGAACAGATTGGTCATATATTCATTATGAAACGGGAACAAAAACAGGAAGAACTGTACCGTACCGCGCTCACCATATTCGCGGAGTACGGATACAAAAAAACCACCATTGAAGACATCGCCTCCGCCATGGGCCTTGCGAAGGGGACATTATACCTCTACGCGAAAAACAAACTGGAACTGTACCGGGACACTGTGGCATGGGCATTTAACCGCTGGCAGAACAGGGTAAAAGAAGCCGTCATCCAGGTCAGTGACCCCGTTGAAAAACTCATGGTGCTGTCCCACAGCGCCTACGAATATCTCTCCGGGGACAGGGCGTTCCGTAAAATTCTTGAGCGTGACCCTGACCTCTTCCCCCTCTTTGAATCAAAGGACCCCTTTTCCGATATTAACATGGAATCCGTATCAATGATAAAGGCAATTCTGATTGAAGGCGCTGAATCCGGAGTACTGCACGTACCTGACCCGGAACAGGCCGCCCGGTGCCTGTTTTCCATTTATGTGATGTTTATCCAGAAAACCTATGTCGTTCCTGAAGGGGAACCGGTGAAATCGATGTTTGAAACCGCTATTAATCTCTTACTACGGGGCCTTCGTGCGCATTAATAGAATCTAACCGGGCAGCATTGCCGTGCTGCCCGGCAGATAATATACTTAGCAGGAGGTTTATCATGTCAGATAAACTTGTGTACCTTAGTGCTGCATGGCGCGACGAGGCACTGCGCAGACTTCAGTCAGAACTCCCACCGGAGAAAATGAATAACATTACCACTTCCATGTCAAACATTTATAAGAATTGTCCCGGCGGAGAGGACATGTTTTTGTTCGTCGAATGCAAAGACGGAAAAGTAACACGGGTCGAAACCGGAACCACAGGGGCACCTGACGGGGAATTCAGGATTACCGGGGACTATGAGACCTTTGCAAAAATTTCCAGGGCGGAACTGGGGTCGCAAAAAGCCCTTTTTACCGGAAAGCTGAAACTCAAGGGAAACATGGCAAAGGCCCTGAAACTTGCCTCCCTCGCGGACCGGATCAATAAAGTCCTGTCCCAGATCCCGACGGAATACTGAGGAGGCACACTATGGCACGAATACTAGATCCCAAAGACCCCTATTATATTGACAATCCCGGCCGTGTAAAATCCATTCAGGCGGAGATGCAGAAACGGAATATTGATGTCTATCTCGGCTCCCGTGTACGGACAATGAGCTTCATTCTTGACGCATTTTGTCCATGGAGGAGTTATATCATCATTCCCGCTGAAGGGCTCCCCACCCTGTTCACCTTTGTTATAGACGCCGTGCGTATTGGTGACGAAACCTGGCTTGATGAAGACCATGTCCGCGCCTATGCCCCCATGGGAGGCATGGACCAGATATCGGCGCTCTCGGAATTTATCAAGGATGACCTGGGAATAACATCCGGAAGAATCGGCTACGAGGACGGGGTATCCACCTACACCGCCGAAGGGAACCTGACGCACTGGGAATTCAGCCGTCTCAATGACGCCCTCCCCGGTTTTGAGTGGATAAACTCCCACGACATCATAGACGGGCTCTCCATTATTAAAGATAAAGGTACAATTGAACGGTTCCGGAAAGCTTCTCTTATTGTCGATGAGGGACACAAGGCGGCACGTGCGGCCCTGGAGAACGGAGGGTACAAGGGGATGACGGAAGCTGTCATTGCCGGTATCGCGGCCCTTGCCATGCGTAAAGCAGGGAGCGTGTCGGAATGGAACTTCGCGGGTCTCAATGAAATTTCAAGCGGCTACCGCACAGGCCTGGGCGCCTGCACTCCTCCCACGAACAGGGAGATACAGGCCGGGGAACCCCTGATGCTGGATTTTCATTCCATGTTTCAGCTTGCCCTGGGGGACCATTCACACAACTACCTCATTGGCCCAGCAACGGACAGGCAGCGGTGGCACGGGGACAACTTTGTGGCGCTTGTGAGCACGGTGCTGGATAACTACAAGGCAGGTGCAAGCCCATCCTCCCTCGCGGAAATAATGCTGGATTGCGCCGAATC
>DAOSYC010000124.1:0-1423 GCA_035380905.1 Spirochaetota bacterium
ATTATGCCCACGGGGGGAGGAAAATCAATCTGCTACCAGATTCCGGCGCTGATGTTCAAAGGCATTACCATCGTGGTGTCCCCCTTAATCTCTCTCATGAAGGACCAGGTGGACCAGCTCCGTTCCCTCGGCGTACATGCCGTCATGCTGAACAGCTCCCTTGACGCGGAGGAATACAATAACGCTGTTGATGAAATTAAATCAGGGAAAGCCCGGCTGCT
The DNA here is from genome assembly GCA_035380905.1 of Spirochaetota bacterium. GTDB lineage: Bacteria > Spirochaetota > UBA4802 > UBA4802 > JAGODF01 > JAKQCH01. The sequence continues at coordinate 222 of DAOSYC010000124.1, forward strand.
CTATTGTGCTCCCGAAACAGCGATGAAAAGAAGTATTCCCGCGATCCTTTCAGAGACGGCGGTTGACTGCATCGCCATTGACGAGGCACACTGTATTTCACAGTGGGGCCATGATTTCCGCCCGGAATACCGGCAACTGGCTTCATTCCGGAAACTTTTTCCATCTGCCCCCTGTATCGCCCTCACCGCCACGGCGACTCCCCGCGTTCAGGAAGATATAAAGGAACGCCTGGGATTTACCGGATCGAAGGATTTCATTGCAAGCTTCAACCGGGACAATCTTTTCTATGAGATAATCCCGAAAAATGATCCCTACGCACAGACAATATCATTTCTAAAAAACTTTCCCGATGAATCAGGTATTGTGTACTGTTTTTCACGGAAGCAGGTTGACGAACTCTGCGGGTTCCTCAACGGGAACGGGTTTCCGGCCCTCCCCTACCATGCGGGCCTTGACGATGACGAACGGCGCAGGAACCAGGAACAGTTCAGCAGGGACGATGTGAAAATTGTGGTGGCCACCATTGCCTTCGGCATGGGTATACATAAAACCAACATACGCTTCATTCTTCACTTCGACCTTCCCAAAAGCATAGAGTCCTATTACCAGGAAACGGGGCGCGCCGGCCGTGACGGACTCCCTGCGCGGTGCCTTCTGCTCTTCAGCCTGTCGGATATTTATAAAGTAAAATATTTCATTGACCGCATGGAGAACGACACACTCCGAGCCGCTGCCAACGTGCAGCTTTCCGCAATCACCGGATTTGCCGAGACCCATGAATGCCGGCGCATTCCTCTCCTGAACCATTTCGGGGAAACCTGTGAGGAGAAAAACTGCGGCATGTGCGATAACTGCCTCGCGCCTGAACGTGAGGAGATTGACTACACCGTACCTGCCATGAAATTCCTTTCATGCGTGAAACGGACCGGAGAGCTCTTCGGGTTTTCACATATCATCGATGTTCTCCGGGGGTCCTCGTCACAGAAGGTTTTGGAGCGGGGGCACCAGCATCTTTCGACATATAATATTGGAGGTGAATTTTCAAAGAAACAGTGGATGATACTGGCCCGGCAGATGGCATCGCGGGGCCTTCTGAAACAGGACATGGATTCCTTCGGCAGCCTGAAACTTACGGAGAAGGCATATTCAGTGATGAAAGGCGGGGAACAGTTTTTCGGCGTATCGATCGATGAATACGGAA
>DAOSYC010000124.1:1523-10811 GCA_035380905.1 Spirochaetota bacterium
GGCACCAGACCGTGGGGCGTGCATACAACGGGGGAAGCAGCATTGAAGACCTCATGGCGGAGTACGGTGTCACCCGTTCCACCATACTGAACCACCTTTCGAGATACCACATGGAAGAGGGAAAAATCCGCCCTGAAGGGATCATTCCCCTCCTGCAGCTCCCTGACACGGTGAAGGAAAAAGTTTTTACCGCGTTTCATACAATCGGCCACAGCTACATGAAACCGGTGTTCGAACACCTTGACGGCGAAGTAACCTACGAGGACCTGCATCTCTACAGGCTTGCCTTTATGCTGGAAAGTGAATCACATACCGCATAAGCAAAGACGTTTCTGTGTTTTTATTGATCTTGACATGACCCCGGCATTGTGATACCTGTTGATCAATTGCAACCATTTCCTTATACTGTACACAACAAGTAGTGAACTCTGATTATTACATACCCCTTCCATATGCATACGGGGCAGAATAGTATGACAGAAAATAAAGGTATCCGGGAAATATATCTCCTTCCTGTCACTGTATTCGTGACGGGGTGTATCCTCATGGCGGTTTCATTTGCCGGGAGCAGCGGGATCCCGGACCGCAATCCTGAAATCACCCGCCATCTCCATAATTACAGCAATGCCCACCGCAACAGGGACTTCAGCACTGCCCTCAGTGAAATAAAGACAGCCCACGCACTGAGCCGGAACCTTTTCGGGGACAGTGACCCCTACACCAGGGACCTCTTCTTGAGGATCGGAGGTGTGTACAATGATTACGGGAGGCACCTCGAAGCACAGGCAAATTACGGACCGGCGGAAAAGAACTATATCGGGGCCATGAAAATATTCCGTTCTCTCAATGACAGTAAATCACAATATCTCGCCGTCACCTATTATAACCTCGGTTCCATTTATCACAAAATGGGCCGATATAAAGACTCCGTCCATTACTCCCGCCTTTCCCTTGATATCTACCGTGAACATTACGGCAGCGACCACCAGCATGTGGGGACCCTCCATATTCAGCTTGCCCGGGGATATCAGCTCGGCGGAAAATACGGGAAGGCCCTCCAGCACAACAGGAAGGCCCTGAAGATATATCAGCGGGCATTCGGCGCGGACCACACAAACACTGCAGGCATCTACATAGACATCGGCGAAATACATCATTCCCGGGGCGACTACCAGCGGTCCCTCGAGTTTCACAACAGGGCGCTCCGGATATACCGGAAGGAATTCGGTCCGGAACATGAATATATCGCCACTGTTCACAATTATATCGGCGGCGTCATGAAATCCCGGGGTGACTATGACAAGGCGGTGGACCACTACTCTAAAGCTGCCGATATCTACAAAAAAAAACTCGGCCCTGACCACCCCTATCTCGGCACCACATATCATAACCTCGGCGGCGCCTACGAACCACAGGGACTTTATGACAGGGCCATCGGGTATTATGAAAAAGCATCCGCCATCTATATCAACCGCCTCGGGAAAGACCATGTGTTTAACGCGACACTGTATAACAACCTGGGGCTGGCATACAGAAAAAAGAATATTTTCAGCAAAGCCCTGGATTATTACAAAAAATCCCTTTCGGTATACAACACACATTATCACCGCGAGCATCCCCATATTACCATTACACTTTTCAATATCGGTGACCTGTACCGCGCGATGGGGAAGCACGAAGAATCAATAGACTATCTCAAAAAAACAATTCCCCTGTTTAAAAACAGCGGCCGCAGGTTTGAATACCTTCATACTCTATCAGACATTGCTGCAATATATCAGCAAAGCGGAAATCTCAAAAGTGCGCAGGAGTATTACCAAAAGGCGGTTGCAGGCATATTGCGGTACCGCCTGGACCTCGGACGAAGCAGGACAGCATTCACTTCTCAGTACATACCTGTTTTTGACAGACTCATTCATCTTTACATGAAACAGGGGAACTACGGGGAGGCCTTCAGAACCGACAACAGCAGGCGGGGACTTTCAATCTCGGAGGAAATGGATATCCAGGAGGCCCTTGAACGGGGCGGTGTTCCTGACAGCGATATCCGGAAGTTTACCTCGCAGAAAAACAACCTTCGCCGGCTTCAGGTGCAGCGTGAGGTTGCAATTGAGGAGAATAATTCCACCCGTGCCGACGCACTCCTTACAGAGATCTGGGCCGCGGAACAAAAATCCGACGCCATTGACAAAACACTGCAGAAATTGTTTCCCGCATACAGGGCGCTTCGCGCTCCGGAAATCCCCTCTCCGGCTGAAATTCAAAAGCACCTTCCCCGTGATGAAGCGATACTGAGCTATTCCCTCACAGGAAAGAACCACTTCGCGTATATCATTACCCGTGAACGGGGCCTTGAAATTGCCGGCCTCGGCAGCGTCACCGGGGCAGCACTCGCACTGAAGATAAGGAACTTCCACTCACTCCTGAAATCGGACATCAAAAAATCTCAGTATACATGGGTCCATACCGGCGCTGGTAACAAAATTATATGGAACAGGTCTGCAGACGGCAATGCCTACACTGTCACGGGGAATGAAGTTACTGCTATAGTAAAACAATGGAATGCCATGTCCGGAGCTGTGCCGGCATCTATGAAACAATCATACAACATTAAAAAAATCGGCACCCTCGAAGGAACACTTACACCGGAAACAGCAGAAAAGTTGCGGGAAAAACTATCCCGGGAGTTATATACACAGCTTATTGGCCCTGTTATTGAAAAACTGCAGGGAGTAAAAAAACTGATCATCATTCCGGACGGCGCATCATACTACCTGCCCTTCGGTCTTCTGAAAAATCCCGGAGGGAAGTATTTCTTTGAAACGCATTCTCACCGCCTTATCCATTCAGCAATTGTGTGGAACGCCATAATGAAACGGCCCTCTTCAAAGGCCTCTCTGCCCCTCCTCGCGGTGGGCAATCCGGTATACGCCAGGGGACACACCGACACAGGGGCGAAGGGGGTACGGGGAATGCGCAGGGCCATGAAAGGCGGCATCCCGGGTGAACTGAACATCCTTAACAGGAACGGCAGCAATGGAGTACCGCTCAGCATCCTGGAATTCGGCAACCTTCCCGGCACCGGGGAGGAAATAGAGATATTGTCCCGTATCGCATACAAAAAACCCGCCCGGGGGAACCGGCACTGCCTCACGGGCCTCAACGCATCCGAGGACATCCTCCGTCCCATGGGGGAAAAGAAGGACCTCCGGAAATACCGCATACTGCATTTCGCGGTACACGGACTCTTCGTTGAGGGAAATCCCGCGATGAACGCCCTTGTGCTGTCACGGCCCCATGTTGCCCGGGGACTTAACAGCTATGGTTCCTATGTCAAACAGCACGGCCCCATGAAGGAGGACGGGTTTCTGCGCCTCGGGGAAGTGCGTTCCCTTGGCCTCGACGCGGACCTTGTGGTGATGAGTGCCTGTGAAACATCTCTCGGCATTGAGACAGCAGGGGAAGGCATGGTGGGGCTGCCCCAGGCATTTCTTATAGGCGGTGCACGGTCGGTTATCGCGAGCCTCTGGCCCGTTGACGATGAAGCCGCGGGAATACTCATGGAGGAGCTCTACAAAAACATGCTCAAGAAAAACATGAAACCGGACGAGGCCCTCAGAGAAGCACAGCTGTCACTCCGGGAGGAATACAGCGACCCCTATTACTGGGGCGCCTTTGTACAGTACGGGAAATAACCGCTACCGGAGCTTCATTATCATCTCAGAATACTTTCCCCCGGTGCCGTACTTTTCACGGTATTCCGCAGCAAGGGAATCCATGAGAGCGCTGTTCCCTGTGTGCTCAGCGCAGATAATGGCGCGGATATGGGAATCTTCAGCATAGGAAAACCGGACAGGATTTATCCTGTACAGCGCTGAATACAACCGCAGGGCGTCGTCATACTTCCGCTCCCCGAAAAGGATCTCCCCCTTATAGAATAAAATATATTTTCGCGCGGAATTTCGAAGGTCAGTGCGTGTTTCAAGTTCACCGAAAAGCCCCCATGCCTCACGGTACTTCCCTTCCTGAAATTTCTCCAGGGCCCGTTTCATTGCTTCATCCGCGTCCTTCCCGGCCCCTTTTCTACCCATACCGCGAACCGCGGCCACAATATTGTGGGGAGCCTTATACTGTATCTGCCCGGTATAATAACGGTACATATTATACAGAATCCCTCCCCTTTTAATTGAAGTTTCAAGGTGCTTTTTTTCTATGCGGAAGATAGAGGGGCCCTTCACATTGAGGGTCATGCCCTTTCCGGTAACAAGAACAGCCAACGCATGTTCCTCCAGCCGGAGAAGGTCACCCTGCCCCAGGGCATTACCGATCTTCACCGCACTCTGCCCAGTTCCGCGGATTACCGACACGTCTCCCACCACTGACGTCACCGTATACCCCTCCCCCCCGGAGAGCAGTGCAGGCAGAAGTACAACAAACATCACTGCGGCAGCATGTATGCGTTTCATGGCATGTTCCTCCATGGTCCGGATACTGTACACCGGAAAAGGCCTTCCGGTGACACACAGCCTGTATCATTATTTTTTATACCATGCTTCATTTCCATATAGTTCCTCGGCGCAATCTTTGCAGAGGCCATGGGAGAAAAGCGCCTTCGAGCGTTTTTCAATATATGTTTCAACCTGCTCCCAGAAACCCCTGTCATTCTTTACTTTCTTGCATTTCGCGCATATCGGAATAAGTCCGCTTATGGTGTCCACTTCATCCAGCGCATCCTGCAGCTCAATTATAAGACGCTTCTGTTCCCGGTACGCATTATACCTGGACAACTCCAGCACAAAGGCAACAGCAGATACGAACAGAAGGGACAGGATAAACCGGGTCTTAAAAATCAGTGTATATTCAGTAAACAGAAAGGGGGTGCCCGGGAAATAAAGTATAACTCCGTATATGAACATCATCACTGCAATCGCGATTGTTCCTTTTCTATGCCCAAGTACATAATAGGTAACCAGCGGGAACACATAGCACCAGAGGGGACCGGAATTATCAACTCCCCCGGTTGTTACAAGACAAATAAAAAAAACCCCGCATATCAATATAACCAGGTATTTGTATAATTCATAATTACCGGAAATCCGGAAAGAAAGTACCCCGGCAAACACGAGTATAATGAAGACCATGTCGGAAACAGCGCCGAAAAACATTCCATTGATCATGAGTATAAATCCCATAACAGCGAGTATGGACATCGCCATGAGATTGAAAATGTTAATTGAGATTATTTTTTTCACATCATAATCGGAATAATCATCCCTCCCCGCGGGGCAGGTGATTCTAAAAAAAATATTATCTTCTTTTAACTTCAAATATTCACCCCGCATTGGTTTTCGGAATCCCTCAAACATCATGGAAACGGCAGACAATAATGTTATTATATTTGCATTTTATCGTCCAACATTTTTTATTTTTTGTGTGTCATCTTTCCGTGTCATATTACAGGAAAAAGAAAACACACAAAAATTCCTGTTCCCTCAGGAAAACACTTGTCAAACACCTGAAAACACGCCACATTTGTGCATCACCGTGTTGCGTAAAGGATGGATCATCATGACACATATAAAGGGTTTCATCATCGCCGGGGGCGTCTTTCTTCTGATGCTGCATGCCGGCGCCCTCTCCGCGGGGAGAACCATGAACATCCTGGTATACCCGTTCTCATCATCAGGAGCTCCGGGACATGAATGGATTTCCGCCGGAATGACGGATACCGTTATTTCCGATCTCAACAGGGTTCGGGGAATCAACGTGTTTTCAGATGACGACAGGAAAAAAGCTGTCCGTGAACTGGAACTCAGTATGACTGGAATCATAAGGGACCGGGACATTCCCAAAGTGGGACAGATTATGGGTGCAAACCTTATCTTTACCGGAAGCTATTCGGTATCCGGTGACCGGATACGGGTCATCGCGAAACTGATGCGGGTCGGATCATCGACGGTTGAAAAATCGATAAAGCTTGACGACACCATGAACAATATCTTCGGACTCCAGGACCGGATTGTCACCGGCCTCATGTCTGCAGCAAAGGACCTTGATTTTACCGGCTACACCGAACCCGATTACAGAAAAAAGGAGTGGTCCAAAGGAAAGCCCACACCGCAACCCGGGCTTCAGGCGTTTGAATTATACGCAAGGGGCCTTCAGATATCAGAGCAAAATCCGAAAGGCGCCCTGGAATACATCAATAAAGCACTCAAAAAAAGCCCCAGGTATGTTGAGGCCCTGATCCAGGGGGCATGGGTATACGGCATCCTTGGAGAAAACCGTAAAGCGCTTCAGTACTATTCCAAAGCAAAAACAATTCTTACCAGAAAACGTCTGCATACATCATACCTGTTCGCGCAGGTGCTTGCCAATACGGGCATCATCCAGTGGAACCTCCATCAGTATCATAACGCCCTCAGGGACTACGAAAGGGCCATTGCCATTATGAAACGCACAGGTAAGACGAATACCGGCACGTATGCCTCCACCCTCACGAACACCGGCTCCGCCTACCGGAGCCTGGGAGACCATGACAAGGCCCTCGCGTTCACGCTCAGAGGAAAGAAAAAATGGGAATCCATGGGCCTTAAATTCACCAGCGGGTACGCATGGACCCTCAGCAATCTCGGCGTAGTGTACTACACGAAAGCGGATTACGAAAAATCACTTGCCTGTTACCGGGACGCGAACCGGGTATGGGAACAGATAGGCCTTATGAATTCTCCGGGTTACGCGATGACGTCGGGCCAGATCGGATACATTTACAACAGCAGGGGGGACTACAGCAACGCCCTGAAATATCTGAAGAAAGGTACCGGCATAAGCGAAAGGCTCGGCACCGGCAACACTGAAACCCACGCATGGTACCTGTGGTACATCGCGTCGATATACACTGATCACAAAAAAAATCCCTGCGTTGCGGTTCCCTATATGAAGAAGTCTGTAAATATTTTCCGGAATATTAATCACCGGGAATACCCCAGGGCAGAGGGGTATCTCAACACAATTTCTTCTGCATGCAATGCACAGAGAAAAAAATAAATCCTTGTAATTTCCATACGATATCGTGTTTCTTTCGACATAATTTATTCAACAAGAGGTAACTATGAAAAATTTCGGAATTGTAGGAGCAGGACTGATGGGGACAGATATCGCCCATCTTGCTGCGGAAAACGGTTTCAATGTTATACTGTATGATGTTGACGAAATGAAACTTAAAAAAGCCTTCGAAACAATCACCGACAGGCTTAACCGCTATGTCGGGTTCGGACGCATTGACCAGTCCCAGGTGGCGGGGATTACATCAAAGATTAAACTACACAATAACATTGAGGACCTTGAAAACGCCGATATAGTACTGGAGTGCGTTCCTGAGGACCTCGGGGCCAAACAGGAGGTTTTCCGTACCCTTGACCGGCTGTGTCCGGGAGGGGTCATTCTCGCGACAAATACCTCATCAATGTCCATCACAGCCATTGCCTCGGTAACCAAAAGGCCGGAATCGGTAATTGGGCTGCATTTTTTGAATCCTGTCCGTGCAATGAAACTCGTGGAAATCGTCTGCGGCCTCGCCACCACACGGGAGACTTTTGAAACCGCCCGGGAAATAGTAAAAATATTCAGGAAGATCCCTGTGGAATCAAAGGACTATCCCGGTTTTCTCCTGAACCGGATACTCATGCCGATGATAAATGAAGCCATCTACGCCCTGTATGAAGGCGCCGGCACCGTTGAAGGTATTGACAAGGTAATGAAGCAGGGTATTAATATTCCCATGGGCCCCCTGGAACTTGCGGACATGATTGGACTTGACGTGTGCCTGGCGGTAACAGAACACCTTTACGATGGTTTCGGGGATTCGAAATACCGCCCGTGCCCCCTTCTGAAAAATTACGTCGCGGCGGGATACCTGGGCCGTAAATCCGGACGGGGGTTTTACCATCATAACTGAAACCGGCAATGAGTATTGACAGCGCACAATGACAGAATGGAACGCTTCGCGGGTACGGCCGTTCTCTTCATTATACTGGTGAGTATGTATTGTTTGCCCCCGGAACTATTGAATCTTGAAGTCTGCCCTTTTAAGCTGATGTATAATGTGCCCTGCCCGCTCTGCGGCATTTCAAGAAGCATGTATTATACCGCCAGAGGTAGCATTGCTTTGGCTTATTCCTTTCATCCCGCTGGAATTTTTTTATTTTTTACCTTGCTTTCCGCGTTTCCCGTGTTATTATTCTCTCCGCTATACAACCTGATCCGGAAATACAATACCCGAACCGGTTTTCTCAGATACTATGCCATTGGAATAAGTATCATGATTGTATTGTTCGGGATAGTACGGATAATCAGTGTGCAGTAATAAGTACTGAAAAGGAAATACGCCATGCAGAAAGAACTTAACCTCAACAAAAAACTCGGGTTTGATGAAATAATAGACCACACACTGCATATATACAAAAATGATTTTCTCTATTACATGAAAATACTGTTATATTTTTTCATACCCTCAATCTCAATCATGGTGTATGCGACTATTCATATCAAGGACGCATACATTGATATGCTCAGCTCCATGGGAACCGCAGGCGGATCAGGCCCCGGCGGAATCCCCGGTTTCGGAAACGTTATGTATTACGGGCTTCTTATTACAATCGGTTATTCACTATTCGCTGTGCTCACGGGAGCAGGGGTGATACAGGGATTTGATGATAAAATCCGGAACAAAAACACGACAGAGGGTGAAGTCGCCCTGGCGGCCCTGAAAAAAATAATTCCAATTATCATCACCTCAATTATCGCGTCACTGCTTCTCGGAATTGGATTTATATTCTGTTTTGTTCCCTTCTTTATTCTTGCAGTATATATGGCCTTTATACCGCAAACTATCATGATTGAAGGCAGATGGGGCTTCGGCTCAATAGGGCGCAGCTTTTCCCTGGTGAACGGGCATTTCTGGCAGACCTTTCTTATTCCCCTTGTATTTTTTCTGACATACTTTTTTTTCAGTTCCATTATCACCTACGGACTTCTTCTCACTCCATATATAGAACTGATTAAGGGCATAATACAAAATCAGGGGCAGACTGACCCGTCATTTCTGGGTAACTTTTATAAACAGTATTCATATATCATAATACTGCAAAGCGTACTTAATTCAATGCTCCACCTTCTCATGACGCCGATTCTCAACATAGCATTATCAATAAAATTTTATACCATCAGGAACCTCAAAGAGGGGACCCAGATACTGAATGATATCGCACAGGAAACATCATCATCGTA
>DAOSYC010000125.1:0-10795 GCA_035380905.1 Spirochaetota bacterium
GTCCCTGTATCGACCGCATGGTCCCACACCGCGGCATCGGCGTCCCGCTCCCAGGATACATCTTCGCTCATAGCAGCGAAGACGTTTCCTGAGAGAAGCAGCACAATGAAGACAATTGTCCATGTTATGACAGCGCGCATTGGTATCAACATCACCCCGAAAAAAATGGCCTTTTGTAGTAGTGCGGATTAAGGGGGAAAAATGACAATTTTTTTATGATTTTATTTTGCAGAGAACAAGGCGGCTTCAGCCCCTTGTTGTTATGATAGTGAAAGATTTCTGACAGCCAGATATTACAATGGGCTAAAGCCCGTTGTTCTCGTATATCGGAATTTCTTCTTTATTGGCAATCGAACTATGAGGAACAAAGTAACTGTTTATGCGGGGATGAAATATAACCAAAAAAGAGGGGGATTGATCTTCCCCCTCTTCTGTAACGCATAAATAAGTGCCTGCTTATTTTTTCTTCTTTGCGGGAGCTTTCTTCTTCACTGGAGCTTTCTTTACAGCAGCTGCTTTTTTTGCTTCGGCATCTTTTGCTTTCTTTATTTGTCCTTCCAGCTTTATCAAAGCTGCCTCTTCCTTTTTAAGCTCAGCTGCAAGTTTTTTGACCTTACTTGACTTTCTCTTCTGGTCGACAAGTAATTGCTTTAAGGTTTTCTCAGCCATTTGTTAAACTCCTCAACTATAATTTATTATGCGTCTGATTCCTATTTAAGAAAACATATTCCACAAACTCCACATTAGAATAACGTGCCAAAATAGAGTTTATCGAATTGCAACTATTATACATATAAACAATTGACTATTTATGCAAGCAAAAAATTATATTAAGTTTAATAAAAATTGTTTCATACTGTATATTTTTTATAATGATTTTGATACCATCCGCAACAGTCCATTGGATAATTACCCTGTGTATATTTTTTTATTGCCCGCCTTTTCGAAAACTTTTACTGGTATACAGTGAATACTATGATATACTGAATACGCAATAGTGATGATAACAAAATAAATGGTTGCAACTTTAACCGTTCTCCACGCATTAATCATCCAACACATTTCAAACAGGATACTACATATGTCGGATAATTTTCCAATTGTCTCAATAGTCGGACGGCAAAATGTCGGAAAATCTACACTTTTTAATGCCCTGGTCCGCGACCGGAAAGCGATTGTTGACGCGTTCCCCGGGCTGACCCGTGATATTCTTTCATACCATGTGGTCCACAAATCTTCGACCTTCGCGTTGTGCGACACGCCGGGTCTTGACCTTGGAGAGACTGATGAACTGTCACAGTCAATTCTTGAAATTGCCCATGAACAGCTACGCCGGTCATCACTTATTCTTCTGCTTCTGGAAAATCCTGCCCCGGCTCCTTTTGACCTGGAGCTTATTTCATTTCTCCGTAAGCTTTCTGTGCCGGTCATTACCGCGATCAATAAAATGGACAACAGCAGCGACATCGCAAACATGGGAAATTTTTACGAGACGGGTTTTAATGACATCATACCCATATCGGCGTTGCGGAAAAAAAATCTTCCCCTGCTTCTGGATAAAATCGTGGACCTTTTCCCCGCCAGCACACGCAGGGCTCCGCAGAGCGATATCAGAATCGCCATTGCCGGAAGGCCGAACTCCGGCAAGTCAACACTCCTGAACAACCTTATAGGATATAACAGGGCTGTGGTTTCAGATATTCCCGGCACCACCCGCGACTCGATTGACGAGGAATTCAACTTTCAGGGAAAGCGGGTCCGTATTATCGACACTGCGGGACTGAAAAAAAAGGGCCGCCTCGCAAACAGTGTGGAATTCTATTCCCATACCAGGACCATTGAATCGATAAGCAGATCGGATATTGTCATTCACCTCCTTGACGCCACACTCGGCCTCACGGAAACCGACAAGAAAATTTCCGGTGAAATTATGAAGGCAAGGAAAACAGCCGTTATCGCTATTAACAAATGGGACGCGATTGAAAAATCGACAAAAACCTTTGATGAATTTAAGGATAAAATTATTTTCAAATTTTACAAAGCTGCTGACTACCCCATTCTTTCTATAGCGGCAAAGGACAAACTGCGTATTCACAAACTGATTGAAACCGCCATAGAGACATATGAAAGATCGCTGCTGAAAGTTGACACGCCGTCATTAAATAAAATGCTGGAAAGAATTCAGCACTCCAACAGGCTGCCGCTCCTGGGAGACAAGCTCAAAATTTTTTACGGCACCCAGACTGGAAGCGCGCCTCCCAGGTTTAAACTCTTTGTGAATAACGCCGAACTCTTCCGGAAGGATGATATCCGCTATCTGGAAAAAGCCCTGAAAAAGGAACTCGCCCTTGAAGGTATTCCTGTGGCAATAGATATTGAAGGCCGGAAACATGAAAAAAAATCGTACAAAAAAAGGTAATTTGAATAAAATTTTTCAGTTTCGCTTGACATTATTTTACCCTGCATCTACATTGACTCAACGTTGACGGAACACATCGCTTTTTAAAAAAAAGCGAAAAAAAAGAAAATTTTTTTAAAAAGCCTTGACAAGTAAATCAGTATGTTTTCTTATGCTACACGTTGTTAATTGAAAACTTTTTCCTGGTGGCTATAGAGAGGAGGCCACACCTGTTCCCATTCCGAACACAGAAGTTAAGCTCCTCATCGCCGATGGTACTGCATGGGTAACTGTGTGGGAGAGTAGGACGCTGCCGGGTTTGAAATAATACATATCATACCCAAAGCTGTGGATAAAACCACAGCTTTTTTTATTATCCTTGCTAACCATACATTATTATTTCAGGTCTCCGCCGCCCGCACCCGGTATATTGTTTCAGTATTGTATTTTGCGTTTTTTTCATACAGCACCACTTCGTTTTTTACATATACAGCGGAACTCTTGCAGCTTTTTTGCACTCTGCGTATAACCCTTCCCCGCATCTCCCCAGGGCCATCTTTTATTTTCACTATTCGTCCCGGCAATACCCTGGTGAAATGATCCTTCATTAAATAATGTATGCGGCCATTCCTCAGTATTGATAATTTCGCGGCGCTTTCCCCTTCAGCAATATATCCGGCGTACCAGACCGCAGGACCGGGGTTACTGAACCGCAGCACAGAATATCATCGCAAAAAAAAGAGCTGTGAATAAAATTCACAGCTCTTTTTCAAAAGTATTATGCTGTATACGATTACTGAACCACTTCCCCGCCAGTTACTCTTTTCTTAAGACCTCTGGCCTGGACCTGGTAAATAACTTCACAGTTATCGTCTTCGTCATACGTTTCCTTGATTACAGAGCCACCTCTTACAAGACCGCTGAATTCCTTCATTACAGCTACACCAGTTGATGCATAATCAGCAGCACCGGCAGCACCTTCAAGTCTTGCACCCTTGAATTTCTCAAGGATAGAAGCTTGTGCCATAATGATAGCAGCAGACTTCGCAGTTCCTCTACGCTGAATTTTGTTCTGGAGACCCGGTTTTGGAGCGCCTGTTGATGTTATTCTGAATGTATTGTCATCCAGCCATCCTTCTGTAATAAAGCTTTCTCCTTTTACCTGTCCGCCAAGACCACGAGGACCGCAGGATACTATAAATGCCGCTGCAAACATTAATACAGCTGCTGACACAACAAATTTTTTCATACAAAATCCTCCTTAAAATTGATTGCTTTGATAAGGTTAACCGGCCTTTATTTTTCCCGATTACAGTATACCCACTCCAAGCTATCACTCTCGTAAAATTAGAATATATAATAATAATAGATAAAGGGCACGTCAACTTAAAATTTAAATTTTTTTTGAATTGGACTGCCGGTTGCAGTGAGCAGTTTTAAGTCAATATTATTAATTATTCTGCCACAATTTTCTTTTTCTGAATTTGCACCTTTTTTCAGTCCCTTTTTATTACATCTTTGGATTTTTTTACTATCCTTGTCAGAGTCAACACAACAAAAACAGTAACGGCAATAAGGTTAAAAGCAAACCATAAAAAGCTGTATTCACGGTTCTGCACCCACACATGCATTCCCGCGGCACTGAATCCCGTACCCAAACCGAGAAGAATAAAATCGCCGAACCGCGCAAAATTATTTGCGACATCATCCCGTATATATTCTGACGCATTTACCCTTCTCTCCTCTATGGAACCCTGCAGCACAGGGAGAAGGACAAAAAGGATGACCACCACCACGGTACCCGGTAAAAAAAAGTGTGAGATGTACATGAACAACGCACCAAGGACAAGGGGCACGATAAAGAAAAGCAGAAATGAAAACACAGTATTAGCCAGAAAGACAACCTTCAGGCTTAAAAGCATCGCGGGCAGGAAATTCACAATTTCCTCCCTTGAATATACTGTTTTACTTGTTATAAGATTTCCGTAATAATTAATAATGCTTACCACAAGCAGGTATACAACACACGTCACAATGATGGATAGTACCGTCATCACCTACTCCTTATCACGAATGAATAACCTGGTCCCCGCGGGAAACGCAGGCAGAACCCATACCCGAACAGCATACATATTCACAGCTACTGTAAAACCAGCCCTTTCGGGCCATCCGCCAGAAATACTGAACCGGCGGAAAACTTTTATTGTTTTATCAGGACCCTTCTTCCCTTAACCTCAAGCTTTTCATCACAGAAAAGCTTTACAGATTCCGGGAGCACCCGGTGCTCCTCTTTCAGTATCCGCGCAGAAAGTTTTTCAATGGTGTCGTGTTCCATCACGGGAACCGGCGCCTGCATTATTATCGGCCCCGTATCGGTTCCTTCATCAATGAAATGTGAAGTGCATCCTGAAATTTTTACCCCGTAATCAAAAGCCTGCTCCTGCGCGTGAACTCCCGGAAAAGACGGCAGGAGAGCCGGGTGAATATTGATAATCCTGTGGCGGAATGCTGACACAAAAACCGGAGTAAGAATTTTCATATATCCTGCGGCCACAACGAGGTCCGTTTTATAATCCTTTAAAAGCCGTATCAGCTCCCGGTCATATTCCTCACGGCTCTTGTAATCTGCAGGATCCACAAAAAAAGTCTTCATCCCGAAATCCACCGCAAGATCAAGGGCTTTCGCGTCTTTTTTATTTGAAATCAGAATACCAAGTTTCGCGTGTATATCGCCTCCAAGCACATGTTCCGCAACAACCTTAAAATTCGATCCCCTTCCCGATGCAAGAAATGAAACTGTTTTTTTTCTCATCTTATCCCTGATTGCCCTCTTTCAGCTTTTTTTCCAGTTCATCAATCCTGTTTTTCAGCTCATCAATTTCCTGTTTTGAATGAAGGCCAAGCTTGTCCATTGTCTTTTTTACGATACCGTTCACCTGTTCCTCAAGGCTTTTCTTCGCCTCTTCCGACTGTTTCACTATATCATCAACAAACTTTTTCCCTTCCTCCTCGGCAAGTTTGGATTCCTCAGCAATTTTTTTTGCCCATTCCTCCACCTTTTCCTTGCTCATCGCAGCAACGCCGACACCGGTAAGCATCATTTTCTTCAATGTTTCAATCATACTGTCCTCCATATACACAGCATTCTACGCAGGATTCCATAACAGCCGTTTCCCGCAAATTCCTTATATAGTATATAGTATACAGGAGCGGCTGTATCCCTGTCAATAATTTACTTTGCAACCGGCAGGAACATCTGCGGACATAAAAGTTTCCGGCAATTCTACAAACTTTTTTATAATCACCGTGATCTTCACGGACACATACTTGACAATATCACCTTCCTGCTGTTAACTGATAACGGTGCTGTCCGGGAGGCATCAGCGTGCTGCCGTGCATCCCTCCGCATCACAACAGCATCCTGCTGAACCATTACATGTCCCGGAGGACCCATGGAGATACAAATTCTCGAAAATATATTCGAATCAAACCGTGAAATGGCGGAGGAAATCCGCAGCCTTTTAAAAGAAAAAAAAGTATATATGATTGACATCATGAGTTCCCCGGGGGCCGGAAAAACCACCCTTACCGACACAATACTGGGAAGGCTGAAACACGAATACCGTTTCGGTGTCATTGAGGGCGATATAAAAACGGCCACTGACGCCGAAAAGCTCGCGAAACACGACATCCCCATAGTCCAGATAGAGACGTCCCTCTTTGGAGGAGACTGCCACCTGGAAAGTTCCTGGATCATGAAGTCCCTCGACCACTTTGATCTGGACAATATCGACTGCATCATAATAGAAAATGTGGGAAACCTCGTGTGCCCGGCTGAATTTGAACTGGGAGACGATGAGCGCATGGTGGTGCTCAGCGTGACCGAAGGGGAGGACAAACCCGTAAAATATCCCCTGATGTTCAACTCTTCACGGACCATGGTGCTCAGCAAGACCGATCTCCTTCCCTATCTGCCGTATGATATCGACACGGCAATCGCGAACGCGCGGAGGGCCAATCCTGACATCACAATTATAAAAACAAGCGCCCTTACGGGAGATGGCATAGAGGACCTTCTGGACCACCTGAGAACAAATATCGACCGGAAAAAAAACGGATAACCCCATGGCGGAACTGAATACAATGCAGCGGAAAAAATTGTGAACGCTGAAACACTGCAGCAGCTCCGGGATGCCCTCACGGAAACATTACCGGAAGGTTCCGTGCTCACCGGCACTGAAGCTCTTGCGCCGTACTGCACCGATGAGGCCCCTGATCTTTCATCGGAACCGGACATTGTGGTGAAGGCACGGGACACACAGTCAGTATCCGATACGCTCCGGCTCTGCTCACAGTTTAAAATACCGGTAACCACGAGGGGGACCGGCACCGGCGTCACCGGGGGATCCGTGGCGGTGCGGGGCGGCGTGGTACTGGCCCTGGAAGGAATGGACCGCATCCTCGAAATCGACAGGGAAAACATGACATGCACCGTGGAGCCCGGTGTCATTACCGGCGATCTCCAGCGGGCGGTCCTTGAACATGGCCTCATGTACCCCCCCGATCCCTCAAGCCTTGATTCCTGTTCCATAGGGGGAAATGTCGCCGTGGGGGCCGGGGGGCCGAGAGCGGTCAAATACGGCACCACCCGGGATTACGTACTGGGGCTCGAGTTTGTCCTCCCCGACGGCACCGTCATGACCTCCGGCGGGAAATTCATGAAGAACGCGACGGGATACAGCATCACGGGACTTCTCATCGGTTCCGAGGGCACCCTGGCTGTTATCACAAAAATAATATTGAAACTCATTCCGGCGCCGCGTCATGCCATTGATCTCCTGGTACCCTTTGACAGCATCCGGGAGGCCCTCAGCACGGTACACCGCATCATTTCAGGGGGCGTCATTCCCGCGGCCCTGGAGTTCATGGAGGAGGACGCCCTGACCCTCGTGGGGAAACTGCAGGGAATGGAGCTCCCCTTTCCGGAGGCAAAGGCGCACCTGCTCATACAGCTTGACGGCAATTCGGAGGATGATATCGCCCGCGATATTGAACGCCTCATGGCGCATATACCCTCGGACCCCGACCGCATTATCGTGGCGGAAACCCCGCAGCAGCGTGAAAGGATATGGAAGGCCCGGAGGTCAATCCGGGAGGCGATAACCAGGGAAAGCCCGGTGTTCCTCGCGGAAGATACCGTGGTCCCCCGGGCATCCATCCCCGATTTCCTGATGGAACTGAAACAGCGGTTCGGTGAACGGGGCCTCCGTTCGGTCATCTTCGGCCATGCCGGGGACGGCAATGTACACGTGGACGTCCTGCGGGACACCATGGAGAATGACGCATGGAATAAAATTTGTATTGAAATCAAAAAAATAATCTACCATACTGCTGTATCATACGGGGGAACAATTTCCGGGGAACACGGGATCGGATATCTGAAGAAGGATTATCTTCCCATTACCGCAGACCATGCGAAAATTGAACTGTACCGGCGCATCAAGCATGCCTTTGATCCCGAAAATATTCTCAATCCCGATAAAATTTTCAGTGCGCATCAAAAGTAATATTACATGAAGATATATCTCCGCAGCAACAATATCGACCCGCTCCTGTACTTTAACGCCGGGGGAAGACTCCAGGGGCCCATGATGGACTATTTAGAATCCCTGAATGTTCCCCTTCATGAAGTTCCCGCTTTTCAGGAAATCAGTGAAAGCTCCGGGGGGGCCCTTGTCTTTCCGGTAAGTATTGATACAATTCCCCACACAGTACAGCTCATTGAATTACTGCGGACAGGGGTGAAGGATCTTCCGCGGATTATTATTGCAACGGATTTGTATCTTCCGGGTCATATTATTGAACTGATGAAACAATGCGGCGTGGAAGGCATTATTGACCTTTTCGAGGGGGGGCGTTTCACATATTTCACTCCCCGGAATCACCACAACCGGGACCGTTTCGAAAATCTATACCGGGAGCTCCTTGTCCTCATTGACAATTACCTGAAAGGCAACCTCTCCCTTCTCTTCAGCCATAATACCATCTGCAACGCCGTGGTAAACACATCCCCCATTCTGATCTGCGTGACAGATATGGCGGGGCGCATAATTTTTTTCAACATGAAGGAAAAAAATCTAAAAAAATATGCCGTGAACATTGAAGAGGTATATGGGAAAAACATCCGTGATTTTACGGCACACGCAGACACGATTGAATCACTGTACCGGGACATCGATGACAGCAATGATGTCTGCACATCGGAAATCGTAATCAGTCATAATAATTCCTCCTACAATCTCTCCGTTACCGCAAAAAAAATGTCCATGTACACCACTGATGTTGTGCTGCTGGTGGGAGTAAATATTACCCGGCAGCGGAAGACAGAGGAACTCCTTGCTGAATCTGAAATAAAATACCGCCTCCTTGTTGAAAATTCATCCGAGGGGATCTGCCTTATTAAAGGGGAGGCAATTGTATATGCGAATCCGCGGTTCATGAAAATCTTCGGCATTGATCAGAATAGCGAAATACACCATATCCTGCTGCGTGATCTTATAACTGAAGATGATAACAATATTGTTGAGGCCATACTTTCACGGGGAAGTGACGTCCTGCCGAAAACCCTTGAAGTCCGGGGCAGGCGCATAAACAGTGACATAGTGGATATTGAACTCGCCATCTCATGCTTCACCATGGACAATGAAAACTTTTTCCAGATCATTGTACGGGACATCACGGAAACAAAAAAAATCTGGCAGAACATACTGCAGTATGAACGGCTTTCGGCAATCGGGGAACTCGTTTCCGGCATTTCCCATGAATTCAATAACATTATCACCTCTATACGCGGCTACATCCAGTACGCTCTCACCACGGAACAGGAACCGGAGGAAATGCGCGGCACGTTGAATATCATTGACGGCCTCACAGAGCATGGCGCCAACATAATAAAAAAGATCAGCATGTTCAGCAAACAGGAAATCGAGAACAGGGAATACTGCCGCCTTGGAGATGTGATAGAGGACATGCTTTCCATACAGGAGAAAATATTCTTTCAGGAAAGCATAACGCTGAAAAAAGAATATATCAGCAATCCGGGAGTGTGTATAGACAGGGCCCTTATGCAGCAGGTGTTCCTGAATATTCTCGTTAATGCTGTCCACGCGATCCGCCCCATTGGAAAGGGAACAGTCACCATTACCATTGACAGCCAGCATAGTGACGCGGTGATCCGTTTTCATGATACCGGGGCCGGTATCGACCCTTCAATCGGCGATGATATCTTCACGCCGTTTTTCACCACAAAAAAAGGCCGCAATAATGATGTACTGGGCACCGGGATGGGACTTCCCATTTCAAAAAATATTGTGGAACAGCACAATGGCACCATATCCTTTACAAGCACCCCCGGCAGCGGCACAGAGTTCACTATCCGGCTTCCCCTCCAGGAAACGCCGGAGTCATTACCGCAGAGGGGCCATGAAACAGATGTTGAAGAGCAGGATATTTCGTCTCTCCGGGTACTGGTCACCGATGACAACACGGGGGTCCGGGAACTGCTGAAGAACATTCTTGCCACACTCGGGGTCCGGGATATCGCCATGGCAGTCAACGGAAAAGAGGCACTCGGGATGGCGGCTGCCGAAACCTATGATATTATATTCATGGATGTGTCAATGCCTGTGATGTCGGGTACCGAGGCCTTCAGGATGATACGAAAAGAAAAACCGGAACAGCGCATTGTTTTTATTACGGGACTTTTTCAGGAGGGGCACATCAAAGACCAGGTGGATAATGAAAGCGCCTACGGGTACATCACCAAACCATTTGATATTATGGAAATAAAAAAAATTATAAAGAGCATTGCCTTTACTGCACGGTAGCAGCTGTTATGTGCCGCTTTCAGCTTTTTTCGCGCGTTTCTGTTCTGCTTTCATCCTTTTCTTTTCAGCCTTCAGTAATTCCTTGTGTGTGGTTCGCCCCTGAACCATGCCTGTCACTTCATAATCAGGTCCCCCCGCCGCAGAGCCTCGCTCATCCCGAACCGCACTGACCCCGGACTTCCGGGATTTTATTTTTTCAACAATATACTTTGCCAGCATTTTCCCGAACTGGGCGATAAACCCCGTCACAAGAATTGTCACGACCCATTTCAGTACCGTCGACAGTTCAACATCCATTCCCTGCATCTCCGGAATAATTATTATTGCCAAAAAACCCGCATCACCTACAGTATATCATAGAACGTATTCCGGGAAAACATTTTTCTGTATCAGGACAACATCGCTGAAGATATGGAAAGCACGCAGGGCACAGGACCTGCACCGGCACGATACATCACCGGAGAGAATGCTGCATGAAAGAAAAATTTTACGGAGCATTTATGGGAGCAGT
>DAOSYC010000126.1:0-10787 GCA_035380905.1 Spirochaetota bacterium
CACATTATCCTGAGGTGTTACGGGAAAAGAACCGTTTCTGCAATTAAAACCTCATAATATCGGAATTATTCCTTCCCCGTTTAATTCTTCAATGAATTTTTTCAAGATGAAATCTTTTTTTACCGAAATTATTGATAGATAACAATACGACGGCACTTTTCCATGAATATATATCTGAAGGAATGCTGTGTATAAATAATTTTTAATACCGGAACTGTCTTGACACAATAACAGTATCCAGTATAAGAATGACCAACAATATGTTATTATAACATTATTTCATAATACCGCCCATGGAAAACACATTACTTATAAAATCTATATTCATGTTCGTATCAATCTGGGGTTTCACTGTTGCCGTTCTCTGGTTCAGGCCCAGAATAGAGATATTCTGGAAAGTCGTGGCAACATTGATATTTCTGTTTTATGTCTGGTTTTTCTTTGAAGAAATCACAAAAGGTTATAATTCATTTATCGCAGCATGGTTCGATGTAACAGTGTATTTCATCAAAGAGCTACTCGCCCTGGTATTTGTGAACCTCTTTTTCCTCTGGCCCATTGCGCTGCTGATCATTTTCTACAAAGCAAATGATATTGGCGCGGAAAAACTTCTTAAATTCATGTGTATTCTCACACTGGCATTGTGGGTTGTGTTCCTTGTGTATGTGTACTTCAATCAGGGAATTGATGAATTCCTCTTTGAAAAACTCAAAAAAATGGTTCCTGGAGCACATTAATTGGCCGGAACATGCAGCACCGGAACGGGATTACTATTTTTAACAACCTCAATAATTATACTTTGCGCCGTCCCTGCCATACTCACCGGAGAACAGCAGAATTCTTCTCAACTGTACCGTCAGGCTGCGGAAATGGCGCAATCCGGAAACCGGAAGGGTGCCATACCATTATTCAAAAAAGTTATACAACTCAGCCCCTACTACACAAAAGGCCATTACGGCCTTGGTAAGGCACTTCTTTATGATAAATCGACAATACCTGAAGGTATACGGCATCTTAAAAAAGCTGTCTCACTGGACCGCAGAAATTCTGCCGCTTTTTTTTATCTTGGCATGGGATACATGCTGTCAAATAACTACATGAAGTCCATTGAGTCTTTTCAAAAAGCATACCAGCTGGACCCTAATATAACTGAAGCCCTCTACAACATTGGAGCGGTATTTGATATTATGGAAAACAAAAAACAATCCGCCAGATACTTCCGGCAGTACCTCGAAAAGCAGCGCCGGGAGGACTCTGACATTCTCTTTTAATGCTCTTTTTGCCGGGACTGATCTATAATCTATTAAAAAATTCAGATTACTTTCTGCACTATATTCACATACGGCAAATTCAGCATCCCCCGCATAAAAACGTCTCTGCACAAAAAAACGCCACCCTTTACAGGATGGCGTTCTCTATTATTATCAAATACTGTTGTTATTCGTTTACTGTTTCAATTCTTGTTACAGGAGGAATCACATCAACAAAAACAGAAAAGATTGAAACATTTGAAAGGTTTCCTGCTTTATCAACAGCTTTTGCCTCAATGAGGTGTTCTCCATCAGTATTGAATTGAATAGGATTAACATAAGGTATAAAATCACCCTTTTCATCGATTCTGATAAAAATGCTGTTTACACCTGATGCCTCATCTGTCGCTATTACAGAATACTTTACTTCGTTGGAAGCAATGTTTCTGCCGGACTTCTGAACCAGCTCACGATCAGCTTTAATTTCAACTACCGGTGCAACGTTATCTGTTTGAACTGCAAATGCAGACTCTCTTACTTCAACTTCCTTGCCCTGCTCATCATAAATTTTCATGACGAACTGTTCCTGAACATTCGCTACATTGTCAGTTGCTCTCACCTTAAGGTTAACAGGTCCTTCATTCGCGATGCTGAAAGGAGCCCTGTACACTTTATAGTCTGTACCATTCAGCGAATATTCAACTGTTGCGATTCCGGAACTTTCGTCCCTGGCGTCAATGCGGAAAGTGAAATCCTTGGAAACATATACTTTGTCCCCGGACCGCAATACAGGTTTGTCAGAAGTTACAAGAATAGATGGCGGGGTATTATCGACAACAACCCGTAATGACTTCGCATCCTCCCTGTTACCGATTTTATCAACACCATAATACGTAATCACCTGCTTCCCTTCTGTTGCGATATTAAAGGGATTCTGATAAATCTGTACTTCACCATCGTTAAGCCTGTATTCAATCTTGTCAGAAAGAAGGTTATCGCTGGTAGTAAGTTTAAATTTAACCTGTGAATTAACATAGGTGTTAACACCCTGAACAAAGGTCCGTGCTTCAGCACCTGCCTTGACAATCTCTGCCTGGGGCTCCTGAGTCGCTTCCTGCAGCGCCGGCTGTTCAGCCTGTGCAGGAGCTGCCTGCTGCTGAGATTCAGCTGGTGTGCCTGTGTCAGCCTGTTCCCCGGCAACCGTCTGCTCTTCCGATGGAGCTGGTGTCTGAGAGTATGCCAAAGGATATAATAAAATAGCTACAGCTAAACACATAGTGATCAAAAGAAGCTTTTTCAACATGTTCTTCCTCCGTTTTTTGTGTAGAAAAACCGTGTAATAGTACTTTACGCTCACACAGTAAAAATATTTTTCAAGATACTAATGATACAAATTGAACTAATGTTGTCAATATATATTTTGTCAGGATTTAAAGTAAACTATATTTTTTTCAAAAAATGCTGTTCATCTATTACAACCTGCTGTTATATAGTAACCACCTGCAGCAACGGACCTTTTGCGGCAATAACAGGAGACAGCAATTGGGAAACAGACAAATCACAGTATGGGTTGTATCGGCCGTCATAGCTGTATCCACTCTGTACTGCGGACATGGGAATATTGTAAACAGCGGCGCGGTACGGGAAGATATCACCCTGACCATGAACAGCCTCAACCGCAGCGCACTTACAATCAGGAACCTGAACAGGAAGAGGGTCGGGAAGTCAGGATATTATTATATTGTGGATGCAGCGGGGACGATAGTATCCCACCCCCAGAGTGCAATGGCGGGCTTCAGGCTTGGGGAAAACCCCTTTATTCAGTATATTGTCCGCCATAAAAGCGGATGTGTCGTGCAGACTATCGAAGGGAGGACACGTATTATTCTGTTCCGCACGCTGCGGAACGATGCAATACTCTGCCTCACGATACCCGCAGGTGAGGTATCCCCTGACATGCTTCAGTCCTGTGAGGAATTCCGCTGAACCCGGTTCAATCCTCAAGGCTGAGCCGGGCAAGGTTTGTGAAATAACGGATCATTTCCCTGTACCGGGAGCCCTCCCCTGAAAGGACCGGCCCTGATTCAATCCTGAAACTGTTGGAATATCCCCCGGATTGCACCTTCATTTCATAATAACAGTTTTTCGATTTTTTTGAATAGTTGCCCTTCAGGCGCCAGATACCTTTTCTATTGAGAAAATCCACGAGCTTCACATACTCATCACCGTCAAAGGGGCGCTTCAGTGTGCGGTTTTTGTAGTTATTGATATCAATGAATATTCCCTGCTTTTTCCTGTATACTGAGATACTCCACTCTTTAAATGTAACAGGACGGGAAAAATAGGAAAGTGACGCAAAATATTCATACCCATCATCTGTGCCGCTGCCCGTTGCCGGAATGATCAGAACCAGCATACACACAATGAGAGCATATCTTCGGATATTCATAGCATTGCCCGCTACCCCGAAAGCGATGATTCAGCTCTTCGTTTTTCAGAAAAATAAAGGTTCAGGGCGTTCACAATGATTGAATGGTCAATTTCGCCGCTTTCAATCATATGTACAACCTGCTCTTCCGGATACAGCTCAACATCAATGTCCTCCTGAAGGTCAAGGTCCTGCCCGGAAATCCTTGTGCACCCCGTGGCGCAGAAAAAGTAAATATAGTTATTCTGTATAGCGGGGTTCGCGGAGAGTTTTTTCATAAGCCGCAGCGAGCCGGGAGCATACCCGGTTTCTTCAAGGAGTTCGCGGCGGGCCTCGTCAAAGGGGTCCTCATCTTTCTCCATAAGCCCGGCAGGAGTTTCGTATGTATATTCATCAGTCCCCAGCCGGTGCTGCCGGACAAAAATAATTTCATTGTTTTCAGTTACCGCGACGACATTTATCCAGTCAGGGGAATTCAGGATGAAGAACTCAAACTCATCCTCTTTCTCGGGATGCGCGCAGCGGAGCTCTTTCAGTGTAAACACGCTCGATGAAAAAATATTTTTCTCACTTTTTATGACCCACCGCTCCATTTATTCCTGCCCGTCCGTCTCTTTC
This sequence comes from Spirochaetota bacterium, assembly GCA_035380905.1. GTDB lineage: Bacteria > Spirochaetota > UBA4802 > UBA4802 > JAGODF01 > JAKQCH01. Next base: position 4,297 of record DAOSYC010000126.1, read on the forward strand.
CACGCGTTGATAAAGTCCACAGAAGACTTCACCATTGCCTCAACCCGGCGCTGTCCGAGATCGGCACTCGATTTTGTCACATCGCTCAGGGACCATATCCCGTTACTGGAAAACTCATGGGTTGCCCCGCCCTTTCCGCTGCTCTCATGGGTACCCACCCGGGCATGCCACACATTGCTGAGGAGAGGATATTTTTTCGAGAATTTCTGTATCTTCAACACCTCATCAGTGAAATGAATGTCGGGATTACGGATATTGTCCTTCCGTACCAGATTTGGCTTCAGATGCATCATAAGAGAGGTTTCACCAACGCCGGCATGCCAGTCAAAGTTTTTTTCATAGGTGCCGGGCGGCACATCGCCGGGGATTGGCCCGCCGATTCCTATCGCAACAGCGGTGGCGGGTGTAGTTCTGTTTATATGGGCCACAAGTCTTGTCTGCGTGAGATTATTTCCCCCGTGATAGTTAAAAAACAGAATTCTCCTGAATCCGTGGCGGATCAGGGATTCAACTGTTTCTTTAAGTACACGCTCCATGGTCTCCTGGGTGATAGTGATTGTTCCCGGAAAACCCATGTGGCTTTCGCTGTACCCCACGGAAAGAACTTTCGCCACAACCACCCCTGTTTTCGCCGAAATCAGCTTTGACATTTCATAGGCCTCATACGTATCAGTACCAAGGGGGAGATGAGGCCCGTGCTGCTCAATGCTCCCAAGGGGAATAATAACCATGTCGCACCGCTGGAGATATGCTTTCACATCGGGCCAGGTCATTTCCTGCAGCAGAAGGGGTGTTTCGGTCGTCTGCGTCACACCCGCCGACGCAAGGAACAGGAGCACCACACACACCGCAGCACTCCATGTTTTTTTATATTTCCCCTTTACTCTTCGCATTTCGCCCAGTCCACTGAAAGTTTCGGGAGTTTTCCCGGAAGATTGATTATGCTCAGAAGCTTGCTGTCCATATTGATCCGCTCAGACTTCCACGCGTCGACTTCATCATATTCAGGATACTGTATTTTCCTCTGGTAATCAAGGGCGCCATGGACAACATAGTGCCAGTATATTCCTCCCGTACGCCGGTGCCAGAATCTCTGTTTTCTTCCCCTGGGATACGTGCTTGCCCATATTGTCCGTATGGCGATGGAGCGTTCATCAAAGGGCATCTGCCTGAGGTTTTCCCTGTATACTGCCGGAAAGCGGTGCCACATCTCCTCCGCGTTGCTGGGATAATAAATCCGGAGCACCGTTCCGAGTTTTTTTGCGGTTTCAGCGATTGACCGCATCGCCCCTCCCCGGAGGAGGTTTCCCTCAACGATTGCGATCCTTCCCTGCTCATACATTAACTTAATATACGCGTATGCTTCCGGGTTCCGGAGCCATCCGAATTTTCCAAAACGGGCACTCGGCTGCGCCTTACGGTAATAGTAGGAAAACAGTTTCTCACGATTGTGCCGGTATACCGCCACGGTACGGACAATTTTCGGGTCGTCGGGATACGCGTCTATAATCATCTTTTCCGCACGCCTCCGGTTCTGGGGCCGGAAGAGGTTAATAAACTCCCGCGGGGAATTACTCTGGAGAATCAGCGCCCTCAGCATGCGGTGCAGGCGTACCACGGTAATATCATAATCCATGAGAAACGCCCAGCGGCTCCCCGCGTACGCGATAAAGGAATAATTCGCGTCAGCAGCTACGCCGAAATATGCGCCACCGAGGTTCTTTATGTACGGCATCAGCAGATAATGCTGACTTTCATTGCTTTTAATATAGGTAAGCGGGTCCTTGCAGTCCACCTTCGACCATGCAATTTCATCACAGAGAGGTGTGTCGAGGTGATCAAACTTGATGGAGCTCATTATCTTTTTCTGCTCTTCCGTAAGGGGTTCTGGTTTCGGGAGCGAAGGAGGGGGATCAACGATCATCCATCCCGGAGCATTATTGAGATACGGTGTCGATGAGGCACAGCGGAACGAAAGCCTGTTGCCTCCGCTGTTGACACGCTCAAGGCGCCGTGCCGTGCCTTTCATGTATGCCGCAGGCCACCAGAAACTTCCGCCGCGGAGCACCTTTTTGGTATGCCCCTTGCAGGGATACCGGCCGTTACAGGGCCCCTTCGGGTCCTTCCCGACACATGCCGCCCCACAGGCCTCTCTGGATTCGCTGGCCCAGTCCTGTACCCATTCATACCCGTTTCCCGCCATATCATATACACCGAAATGGCCCGCAGGATAGCTGCCGACATTTTTTGTCGCATCCGTTCCGGCTTTCCTGCATCCGCGGTAATTCGCCTTTGTGCAGTCCGGTTCGTCATTTCCCCAGGGATATGCCGTCGCTTCCATGGCGCCCCTGGCAACCGTTTCCCACTCAGCTTCTGTGGGAAGCCTTTTCCCGGCCCATTTGCAGTAATCAAAGGCCATTTTCCAGGTTATGGGAACCGCAGGCTGATCAGGGCCCCTGAAACCGTTATAGAGGTGATGCCTGTAGTTTCTGAACCGTTTGCAGTGACCGGCCTTCACGCATTTATCAAATTCCGCATTTGTGACTTCGTATTTATCTATAAAAAACGTGCTCAATTCGACTTCATATACAGGGGTGTCATTACCCATCTCAACGCGGGATGTCTCGTTGTCCCATTTTTCATTAACCCACCGGGAGCCGGGATGCTGTTTTTTTGCCCCCCCCTGTTCTTTACCAATTACAGTTTTTCCGCCTGGAACAGCAACCATTCCCCGGGGAGCTTCTGCGACAACCCTGGAGCCGGAATTCTGTTCCTGCTGGTCCTTCGGCTGTCTTCCTATTATTGTTTTCCCGCCGGGAACACAGACCATGCCCGGAGGCGGCTCGGGACAGATCTTACGCTGGTCCCGCACATGGGAATCGCACACAAATAACGTCATAGAGAGTAACAGAAAGAGCAGTTTCACTCCGTTTTTTGCAATTGTACTCAACTTCATTATTATAACCTCTTTATTATCATATCAGGATATTATATTGCAATCACGCTGAACGAGAGTCAGGGGACATGGCGTATGATTCCGGTACACCGGTTTTTCTTCATTTTTCGCAGTGAAATTATTATATAGAGATTTTTTGTAAAGAGTATTTTTCCGTATCTGACAAAAATGACTCATACTCTCCCGGATTCCCGTTGTATCGACCCGCTATTAACAAATTTACGCCGCGCCGCGGTTACATGGCATAAAATGTCATTATATGATTGACACTAACACATATATGCCTACATACTATCGCCGGAGACATGAAACAGTATGCTGCTCCATTTCCTTTACGCGGAAATACTGATTGTTCCGGAATAGAACCAGCAGGAGGCAGCCGATGAAAAAGACCATTACGTGTATTGCGGTATCCTGTATATCAACAGTGTATATATCCTGTTCACAACAGCAGGGGGCGATAGAAGTACCCCGGGCCGCGAACAGCGCATTTTCCCTGACAAGTACCGCCTTCACGGATAACGGGGTAATCCCGAAGGAATGTACATGCACAGGAAGAAACATATCCCCTCCCCTGCAATGGACAGATCCCCCCGCCGGAACAAAATCATACGCGCTTGTGATGGAAGATCCTGACGCGAAACCGGTGGTCGGATACACCTGGATACACTGGGTAGCATATAACATCCCCCCGACTTCGGGAGTATTAAAGAGAGGGATTCCCAAAACAGCAAAAGTAATCCTTCAAGGCGGAAGTGCCATGACACAGGGGATAACCAGCTTCAAATCACCGGGATACGGCGGTCCATGTCCCCCTGAAGGCACCGGCACGCATCACTACCACTTCACCCTGTACGCATTGAACATTCAGCCCGGGCTGCCGGATGGACTCACAAAGAGGATGCTTTTCGGTGCAATAAAGGGAAAAATTATCGGGAAAGCAACACTGACCGGGACCTTTGAAAAAAAATAACTGCCGCTTTCAGCGTTCGTCGAAGTAGCTCCAGAGGCCTGCGAGTATATATATAACAGGAACCGCGATATTTAAAAAATACCCGAAAATTATCCAGTGGGGATTCGCGCGGGTAAGCCCTTCCGCGAGGGGGATGTAGATAACCCAGACAAGGTAATAACTGTTCAGCACGATTCTGGCGATAAAAACATACAGCCCCGAAACATAAAGCGACCCGAACATCACCATCGCGATTCCAATCATATATACCGCGAGGGGGTTATTGACATAAAACCAGGACTCGAAGATGTAAAACTTTGCCACGGGAAGCACCACCGCGAGAAATGCGAGAAATGTGTTGATGTACACAACTTTTTCCGGGAGCCGTACTTCCAGAAATTTATTGTACAGGTGGCTTAACAACTGAAGGGCAATATCCAGCAAAAACAGAAAGATATCTTTCAGCTTCTGGAACACAAAGGCCCCCACATCCAGCAACAGATCAAGAATTCGCATACCAATCCCGTGATTATCGTGATTATAATAATAAACAGGGAGAAACCCGTAATTTCAGGGCTCTGACCCCTTTTCAACCTCTCCATTTCGCAAAAGTGCCGGATTATAGCAAGTCTTTTTCATTCCGGAACAGACCACTGCCGCCGCTCATGGGCAAGAAGAAATTCCTTTATATCGGTACCGGAGGTATAATTCCCGGTTTTCCCGTCTGATTTTATCACACGGTGACAGGGTATAAACACCGGGAACCTGTTTTTTGCCATTGCATTTCCGGCGAACCTGCCGCCCCGTGGAATACCCGCCATGTCCGCGAGGCCCCCGTAGCTGACAACGCTTCCCGGGGGAATGGTAAGGAGCGCGGCATATATTCGCTGTTCACGTTCCGTATATCCCTGAAGGTCCAGTTCCGGCAGCGGCGCGTTCCTGCGGGCGAAATATTCCCTCAGAAAATGCACACCCTGCTGTATGGGAGCGGTATCGCCCCGCACTGCGTTGATTTTGATATGTTCTACTTCCGCCGTATTCCTGGAAAACACCGCACATACGAGGGAGATATCATCTCCGCAAAGGTACATTGATCCGAATGGTACCGGGCATTCCCGGTACCTGAGGCCGCTGCGGTGCCGCAGAAATATCTGCTCATTCATAGAGTTCCTCAATCATTCAGCAGCTGCAGGGTAATATCCCTGTCTTTCCGGAGCTGGGCAACAAGGTCATCCACAGAGGAAAACTTTATTTCGTCACGGAGCCTGTCGTGAAATTCGAGTTCTATTGTGCGCCCGTACAGGTCTTCATCAATATTGAAGATATTGACCTCGATAGTGCGCTCTGTGTTGGCAAATGTGGGATTGGTGCCGATATTGAGCATGCCCTGCCGCCGTATTGATCCGTCAATAACAGCATATACGGCGTAGACACCATCCTTCGGCACAACCTTGTCCGGATCGTCGGGAACGAGATTGGCTGTGGGGAAGCCCAGCTGCCTCCCCCCCCTGCCGAACCCTTTCTGCACCGTACCCGAAAGAGTGTAACAGCGTCCCAGAAGCGCGTTCGCGAGTATGATATTGCCGTCTTCAAGTTCAGTTCGTATCCATGTCGAAGACACCGGTCTTGAATAAAAATTCTTCGGCTCCACCCTGGTGACCCCGAAACCCCTGTTCCGCGACCGCTCCTTCAGGTATTCGAAGGTCCCCTCACGGTCCTTGCCGAAGGCGTGGTCGTATCCCACCACAATATCAATGATGCCTATTTTCTTCAGTATCAGTTCGTTGAAGAACTCGTCAGCATGCATTTCGGAAATTTCCTTTGTAAAATCCAGCATGATAACATTATTGATGCCGCAGTTTCCGATTGCGCGGATTTTTTCCTGTTTTGTGGTGAGTATCCGGGGAGGGGTTTTCGGTGTAATCACCTTCCGTGGATGAGAGCTGAAGGTAAGTACCACAGGATCCCCTGACTTGGCCCGTGCGATATTGAGCAGCGTGGACAGGATACGCCTGTGCCCCATATGGAGGCCGTCGAAACTTCCAATAGTCAGGACGGGATTTGTAAAAACAGATGTATCATCAGGAATGTTTTCAAATACTCTCATTGATAAATCCTACCGCAGGGATGTTTTATGTCAATGATTATTGCCATCTGGTTTTTTCGCGTTGACAATAAATACACACTACGTTATTCTTTCGAAACTTGTTCAATAACCACCCCCTCCTGAGGGTTGGGTGGTTATTACTATTTCGATTATACTCACATGCCGAAAATATAACATGAAAAAAAATTATTCTATACTCTGTATTTCAATCCTCTTATTTATTGCTGTATTTATTTCTGAGGCACATGCACGGACCACTGCCAGTGTTACAATGCTGGGTACATATACAATTGATACAGCAAATATAAGTGAACTTACAGGGCAGGTGCAGGACAGGTCGGACATTAACGGGCCGTTTCTTGCGGATGCCATAGCTTTTGCCAATATTACCGGGTATCCTATCGGTAAAGCAACCCTGGGCTCCTTCCCCCACTTCGAATTCGGTGCCGCTGTCGGGGCTGGATGTACCAATATGG
>DAOSYC010000127.1:0-7183 GCA_035380905.1 Spirochaetota bacterium
CCCCCGCGACAGGTCCCGGATCAAGGGAACCCACAATGGATACCGTTACGACATACATCAGTGTCGGCACCAGCATAAGGGACACAAATACCGAAGACGCCAGAAACTTCCCGATCGCCACATCGTAGGAAGTTACGGGGAGCGTCATAAGAATTTCAAGAGAACCCGTATGGCGTTCTTCAGAAATAAGGCGCATGGTAACCGCGGGCACCGCAATGGAAAAAATTACCGGCAGCGCGTCAAAAAACTCCCGCAGCTCCGCCTGGCCGAAAAAGAAAAACGGGGAGAGAATAAAGAAGTAGAATCCTGTTGCCAGTAGAAATGCCGCAAACACGATATATGCGATCGGTGTAGTAAAATACACCGTAAGCTCCTTGTTCATAATTACCAGCATCCTACGGAAATATCCTGTGGATTTCATGCTCCGCCTCCGATTGTAAGGTCTCTGAATATCCGCTCAAGGGTCATGGAATCACGCGTCATTTCGTAGAGCACCCATCCGTTGTCAGCGGCGGCACGGAAAATTTCCGGCCGCAGGTCCCCGGCATCATTCGTATGGACCTGAATGGAAACAAGTCCTCCTTCAGAATTCGTTTCCTCGACGCTGGTGACACCATCCAGCTTCTGCAGTTCTGCCGTTATCATTGAAAAGTCTGCATTACCAATAAGTGCCCGAATTACAATCTCACTGCCGTGTGACGATGTGATGGCATCAACCGAGCTGTCTTTCACGATCCGCCCTTCATTTATAATGATAACACGGTCACAGGTGGCTTCGACTTCAGAAAGAATATGTGTTGAAAGAATAATTGTTTTCGTTTTCCCTATTTCCCGGATAAGGTTCCGGATTTCCACAATCTGGTTCGGGTCAAGGCCGCTCGTTGGCTCATCGAGGATCAGGATTTCAGGATCGTGTATCATCGCGTGGGCAAGGCCCACCCGCTGACGGTATCCCTTCGAAAGCTCCTCCACGTTTTTGTGCATGATATCGCTGATACCGCACAGTTCCGCAGTTTCCCTGATTCGGCCCTCATCCGTTACTCCCCGGATGTCCGCGACATACTTCAGGTAGTCATACACCACCATGTCGCCGTATATCGGCACCGATTCCGGAAGATATCCGATAATATTACGCACCCCGAGGGGATCTTCATCCGCCCTGAAGTCTCCCACATTGACAATTCCCGATGTGGGCTTCAGGTAACATGTCAGCATCCGCAGCGTGGTTGTCTTTCCCGCCCCGTTGGGGCCCAAAAGCCCGGTTATTTCCCCTTTGCGGATAGTGAAGGTCAGATTATTCACCGCAACGAGGTCACCATAATGCTTTGTCAGTTCACGTACACTTATCATAAGCCGGTATTACACCCTCCCGTAATCATCTTCAATTCGTTCAATATCATCCTCGCCGAAATAATCTCCGGTCTGGATTTCAATATATATAAGGTCCTGTGACCCGGTATTTTCAATCCGGTGCAGCACCCCTGCAGGGATGTCCACCGATGTGCCGGGACCAACCGCGATATCCTCATCTCCGAGACGGACAATCCCGGTACCCTGCACCATATACCAGTGTTCCGACCTTCGCCGGTGACGCTGCAGGCTCAGTCGCTTACCGGAGTATACGGTAATTCTTTTCAGTTTGTGCTCGTCCCGCTCATCAAGGTTTTCGAAAAATCCCCAGGGACGTATATTCCCGTTTTTATCCATTGTCCTCCATAAACCGCTTCATGAGATCAACCAGTGCCTCGACTCCCTCCACGGGCAGCGCGTTATACAGGGAAGCCCGTATGCCCCCCACATCGCGGTGCCCCTTAAGACCGCTAAGCCCCTCTTTTTCGCATTCACTGAGAAACTTTTTCTCAAGGTCTTCATCCGGCAGCCGCCACACCACGTTCATCTGCGACCTGCTCCCGGTGTCAACGGGGTTGCGGTAGTACCCGCCGCTTCCGTCAATCATATCGTACAGGAGGCCCGCTTTTTTCTCCCGGCGGCGTTCAATTTCCTCCAGGCCCCCGATGGACTGAATCCATTTCAGGGTCAGGTTTGTCATCCACACCACAAAGGTGGGCGGTGTATTATAAAGAGAATTTTTGCTTATATGAAGGTCATACCGGAAATACGCGGGGAGATCGGTACGGGCTTTCCGCGCAAAATCTTTTCGGATCAGCACCAGGGCCATCCCCGAAGGGGCAAGGTTCTTCTGGGTTCCCGCGAACACCATATCAAGTTTGTCCCAGGGCAGGGGCCGCGAGAGGATATCCGATGACATGTCCGCAATAAGGGGCACATCCCCTGTGTCCGGAAAATCCTGCCACTGAATACCGCCGATTGTTTCATTGGAACAGATATGAACATACGCTGCATCGTTATTGAAAGCAAGTTCCTCCAGGGAAGGTATCCGCGTGTAATGATTGTCCTCCCCGTCCCAGAGGACCCTGGTTTTCCCGATAAGACGGGCATCTTCAACAGCCCGCAGCGCCCAGGAACCGGTAAGCACAAAGTCGGCCGTGGCGCCTTCCTTCAGAAAGGCCATCGGTATCATCCCGAACTGCATCGTCGCCCCCCCCTGAAGGAACAGTACGTCAAAATCATCCGGGATAAGGAGTATGTTCCGGAGGAGCGTTACCGTTTCATTGTGAATCGCGTCATATATTTTTCCCCGGTGGCTCATTTCAATCAGGGACATTCCAGCCCCTTCATAATCAACCAGCTTTGCCGCTGCTTCCTCCAGCGCCGGCAACGGTAAAGTTGAAGGCCCCGCTGCGAAATTATAAATCCTGCTCATACTACTCCTCCGATATTTGAAATTCATTGACGGCCGGTAATTATCCGGCAAAAATACAACAGCCCGTCATCATAGCAAGTGAAAAAACAATGGTCATTTTTCTGGAAACTTCTTCAGGGTTGCAGGATAAGCCCGCCTATTCTGCGGGATACTATATGTTTCTGTAAAATATTTTTTATTTTTGTTACAGTCATTACTCCTGCATGCGGAAGCAGTTCCGCGGCACTATCCTTTTACCGTTGAAGCATCGGCACCACGGTGATATCGACACGCCGGTTAAGGGCCCTGTTTTGAGGGGAATTGTTTGGTACTACAGGATTATATTCCCCATATCCCACAGCGGAAAAGCGCTCAGGCTTAAGACCGCTGTTCCTCAGGAGCCGCTGTAAAACTGCAAGGGCGCGCTCAGATGAAAGCTGCCAGTTATCACGGAACTCCCTGGTATGGATGGGCACATTATCGGTATGCCCCTCCACCTGAATCCGGTTCTCCGGATAATCCTTCAGGACTCCGGAAATTTTATCCAGTGCCCTGTGCACTTCCGGGCGAAGGGCCGCGGAACCGGAGGGGAAAAGAATTTTATCCTGGATGTTGATGACAAGACGGTTGTGAAACTTTTTGATTGTAATCTCACCCTTGCGGATCTCCTCCTCCAGTTGTTTTTCCAGGTCATCTGCCTGCCTTCCCATGCGGGCAAGTTCCTCTTTCTGGGATGCGGTCAATTTTTTCAGGCCCGCGATTTCATCATTCAGGGCATGTATCCGCGAGTTCAGTGAGGAGATTGTATCATTGCAGGAATTCGTCAGTTCGGCAATTTTCTTCAGGTTTGACTCCCGTTCTTCATTGAGCTGCCCCCTGAGCTTCTCAATTTCCTGAAGATACCGTCTCTGGAGGGCGTCATTTTCTGCAAGGAGCGCCTTCTCCCTGTCGCCGCTTTTCATTTTCAGGATTTCCGCCTGCTCCTTCAGGTCACGGATCCTGTTTTCATACTGCCGTGACTGCTCCCCATGCTGCCTGTTCATCATCTCAATCCGTTCTTTAAGGAGCTGTATTTCCCCGGATAGTTTTCTGTTTTCCATTTCAAGGTTATCAATTTCATTGCGGCACTGTTTTTTCAGCAGCTTCAGCTCAATGTCAACGGCGACCTTCTGATTGTAAAGCCGGTTATATTCTGAGGGAGTATAAAAGATATCCCCCCAAGCCGGAAGGACGCAAAAACATACAAGCGCGATGAAAGAGATAATTGTTTTTTTCATTACGATATTCTTCTATATAATAAATTCATAAGGATAAACATGCTACTGAGCCGTACTCCCTGTATACTGCTCACAGTTTCTCAGGGCCGTTACAGCCAGTTCCGTTTTCGCCTTTTTCTCATTCAACACTTTTTTCTGCTCACTATAGTGCTTTTGATATGCCTCTATGTCCACCAGTTCATTAGAGGAAATAATTTTTTTCCAGAAGGAGGTTTCTTTCTTAAACTGAGCAGGACGTTTTTCCTGAAATTTGAGCACTATCCGCGCCTTTTCCAGGTCAAGCTCAGCTACCGCTACCGACAGTTCAGCCTCCTTCAACTCCAGAACCGACTTCCGGTGGTCCCTGAGAAGATTAAAACATTTAATTGCCTGTTCCTTTTTCCGTATGTCCATTTCCCGTTCGATAATAGCACGCTCAATTTTCTCAACCTCTCCGGTTTCCCCGAGAAGGGTCTGGAGGCGCTTTTTCTCTCCAAGCACCTCGCGGTCCGCCCGGAAAGCCGTGAGTTCAGCCTCTACCACTTTCAGCCGCTGGTCTGACACCGAGAGGTTCTTTTCAGCCTCGTCACGGCCTTTCTTTTTTTCGACAACAGCCAGCTCCTGTTTCTCAATTCTCAGGGTTTCCCCGGCGGTTTTCTCAGTCAGGAACTCTTCATTTACCGGACCGGGAAGCGTGGCACATCCTGCAGCAAGGATTACAACTGCGACACACAAGCGGGATAATCGATTCATTCACACTACCTCAATAATAAATAGTATCAAAAAAAGACTGGCAACTCACTCCGGCCATTCTATAATATCCTGAAAGAACAGCAACAACTCCATGAAATGCCGTTTTGCAATAAAAAACACAACAATGATACGGTATGATTAAAGCATCATTCCGATGTTACCGATTTATGCATATAAGTATAGTAATTAAATGTGCCGATGTCAAGGATGCAATGGATCTGTTTCAACAGGAGAATTCAAAAAAATTATAATTCTGATTGAATCGGAATATATACCGTGCTACCATATGGTTACAGATGTTAGCACATTCGGTTGTATTTCTTACTAATAGTATCATTTTTTATTGACAAAAACATAGCCCAATATATTGTTGCACTCTGTTTCTGGTATACTCAGAAACGCGTGATTATGCTATTAATCACAACGAACCGGTTAACCCGGCAGGGTTAGCTATTGCTGTATCCTGATTGAAAATATTCGAGATTGTTGATATAACCAGAGGATTATGATGAACGACATTCAAAAAACCTATTCACCATCAGCAAACCAGATAGAAAAGAAGTGGTTTCTGATTGATGCAGAAGGGAAAGTGCTGGGACGCCTTGCAGTTGAAGTTTCCAGGATTCTCCGCGGAAAGCACAAACCGACCTATACACCGCACCTCGATGACGGGGACAACATTGTTATTATAAACGCGGAAAAAGTATTATTGACCGGGACCAAGTCAGAGGACAAGGAATACTTCAGTCATACCCAGTATCCCGGCGGGAAAAAGTTCACGAACATCAAGAAAGTGATGGTCACCAGACCTGAATTTGTCATACGTCACGCGGTATGGGGCATGATGCCGAAAAACAGGCTTGGCAAAAAGGTTATCAAAAACCTTAAGATATATCCGGGAACCGCACACCCCCACGAATCCCAGAAACCTGAAAAATTAGAGATATAACGAGGAGTCGATAATGAGCAGCAATTCAAATTATGCCACTGGCAGACGGAAGACCTCAGTAGCACGTGTATGGATGAAGCCGGGATCCGGCCAAATTACAATTAACAAGCAGCCTGTATCCGATTATTTCCGGCGCCAGACCCTTGTTCTTATTGTAAAACAACCCCTCGATCTTCTTGAAAAAACTGATTCGTATGATATATTCGCAACAGTAAACGGCGGCGGCTGGTCAGGACAGGCCGGTGCGGTACGTCTGGGCATTTCACGGTGCCTTACTCAGATAGATGAGAGAAACAAAAAGCCCCTTCGTTCCGAGGGTTTCCTTACACGTGATTCACGTGAAGTTGAAAGGAAAAAATACGGACGGAAAAAAGCACGGAAAAGATTCCAGTTCTCAAAACGTTAAAATATATTCGAACAATACTATGGAAATGCAGGAGGGGGTGTCCGGGAAATCAGGGCATCCCCTTTTTTATGTATTGCATATGATAGAAATAGTTGAAATAAAATACAGGGAAACCCACATCCAGCTCACCCTTGACACCGGCGAGGTATTTCAGGTGCCGGGAAATATAACAGGGCATCTTACCCTGAAAAAGGGCCTTGCCCTTGACACGGCAATGTATGAGTACCTGAAAGATGAATCTGAACGGTTCACCTGCCGCAGGAAGGCCCTTGACTACCTCTCACTGCGGAACAGGACAGTCCAGGAACTCCGCATGCTCCTGAAAAAGAAAAATTATTCAGAAAGCATCATAAGCGAAATACTCGATTCCCTCACCGCGGCGGGATATATTAATGACTACAAATACGCCGTTGACTATATCAGCGCAAGGCGCCGGAATAAAGTTATAGGGGATTCTCTGCTGAAAAGTGAACTGTACCGTAAGGGGGTCCCCTCAAAGTCTATAGACAAAGCTATCAGAAAATCAGACGATGCCCCGGTTGAATTCGAGGACATTTACAGGGAGTCGCTCAAAAAACTTGCACGCATTGAACACAAAAAAAACAAACCCGCAAAAATTGCGCTTTTTCTGCGCCAGAGAGGATTTGACTCAGGAATTATCAGAAAAGTAATTGATCGGATGAAAGAAGAAAAGAAACTTCTTGAAGAATTTCCTGAACCATAATGATATTGCCGAAAACCGGACAGACCCTGCACCTGCGCGGTGCATGACTATACAACCATCATCACAGAGAGGAGCATACGATGTTACAGGTAAAAGACTTACGGGACTCTTTCATTGATTTTTTCAGGGAACATAACCACAAAATTGTGCCCTCAAGCCCTTTGATCCCGAAAGATGACCCCACACTGCTGTTCACCACTGCGGGCATGGTGCAGTTTAAACCGATGTTTGCCGGCACCGTGGACCTTGAATATACCCGTGCGGCCTCAATACAGAAATGCCTGCGCACCAGCGACCTTGAAAATGTTGGAAAGACCAAACGCCACTGCAC
>DAOSYC010000127.1:7283-10785 GCA_035380905.1 Spirochaetota bacterium
AACCTTACCCCCCTCCCGAAGACCGGTATCGACACCGGGATGGGCCTTGAACGCCTCACCACGCTGGTGCAGAACGTGGACTCCATTTATGAAACAGATGAGCTGAAAAAATTCGCGGATTTTGTATGCAGGGAAACCGGCACAAAATATGAAGGCGACGCGGTGCGCAGCGTCAACACGATGATAGAACACGCCCGGGCACTCACCTTTGCAATTGCTGACGGTGCATATCCCTCAAACGAAGGAAGGGGCTACGTACTCCGTAGAATAATCCGGCGGGCCCTGCGCTATGCGCGGCTTATCGGGGTTACTGAGCCTTTTATCTACCGCATTGTTGACCCGATTATTGACGCCATGGGCCCCTATTATCCGGAAGTCCGGGACGCACGTAAAAATATTCAGAACCTCCTGGAAGGAGAGGAAAAACGGTTCCTTGAGACCCTTGAAAACGGCATTGACCGCCTTGAGGAAATAATGAAGGGCCTGAAAAAATCAGGCGCATCTGTGATGAAGGGCAATGACGCCTTTGTGCTGTACGACACCTTCGGGTTCCCCCTTGAAATGACCGTTGAGATAGCGGCAGAGCAGGACCTCGCGGTCGATACCGCTGAGTTTGAAAATGAAATGAACAAGCAGCGTGAACGGGGCAAACAGAGCTGGAAAGGCGGCGACTCCGGGCGCGAACAGGTTCTTGAATCCCTGGCGCGGAAAGCCGGGGGAACAAATTTTCTCGGTTATGATATGGAGACGTCGGAATCGGGCATCCTGCTCCTCAGCGACGGGAAGGACCTGGTTGGATCGATTGAGAAAGGTCCTGAGGCATTCCTGGTGACACAGGACACCACATTTTACGGCGAGTCAGGGGGCCAGGTGGGGGACAGGGGCAGTATTGTATCCCGGAACGGCGCGGTGTTCCAGGTGGAGGACACGGTTAAGTTCGATAAAACCATTATCCATACCGGCCGTGTGGTGAGCGGACAGTTTTCTGAAGGCGACACGGTGACAACAGAAATTGACACAGTTCGGCGCAACCTGATCAAAGCAAACCACACCGCGACACACCTTCTCCAGGCGGCCCTCAGAAACGTGCTGGGTGACCATGTGCGCCAGTCGGGTTCCATTGTGGAGCCGGACCGTTTCCGTTTTGACTTCACCCATTTCAACCCTCTCACGAAGGAGGAGATTGACGAAATTGAACGCCTTGTTAACCTGAAGGCATGGGAATCCATTCCCGTTACCACTTCAATTATGGACCTTGAAACGGCGCTGAAGTCCGGGGCGATGGCGGAGTTCGGTGAAAAATACGAGGGCACTGTCCGCGTGGTGCAGGTCCCCGGGTTCAGCATGGAACTGTGCGGCGGCACACACCTCGACAACACCGGGAAAATCGGCGTCTTCAAAATTACCCGTGAGGCGTCGCCGGGAGCGGGACTGAGGCGGATTGAGGCCATTACGTTAAAGGGAGTATATGAGCGCTACAACTCCCAGAGCTCCCTTATTGCAGAACTGGCAGCACTTTTAAATGTCACCGAAGGGGGAATGGCAAAAAAAATTGAAGATACCCTGAAGCGCGCCGGAGCCCTGGAAAAGGAACTGGAGAAATTCAGAAAGGAAAGCCTTACCTCCGACGTGGACACCATGATTGGAAACGCAGTTGAAACCGGGGGGGTTAAAATTATTGCACAATCGTTTAAAGGGGTTGCCATAGACGAACTGCGTGACCTTTCGGACCTTATCCGTTCAAAGGTGCAGGAGTCTGTGGTGCTGTTCGGTTCTGATGTTGACGAGAAAGCCCTTCTTCTTTTTGCCGCCACAAATAATGCCGTAAAGAAAGGCATTGACTGCGGCGGTATAATTAAGGCTGCCTCGAAAATTCTCGGCGGTGGAGGGGGCGGCCGGAAGGACATGGCCCAGGCCGGGGGTAAATCCCCTGAAAAACTTGATGAAGCACTCAGGGAAGCAACGGCTGCGGCACAAAAAATGGTCTCCGCCTGATACGAGTCCAGGATACGGCGAAGCAGCTTTTTTTAAAGCTGCTTTTTCCGCCGGAGTTCCTTCATGAGGTTGTTCTTGTATTCTGTTTCCCGGGGTTTTATCATCGCGTAATACCGTTTCATTTCATCTTTCCTCGATGAATTTCCGGCGAAGTCAACCCCGATAAAAAGGTTTCCCCGTTCATCATAATTGGTGAACTTTATTTCCCCATAAATGGTAATTGGGGCCTGCAGCTTGAATACTATATCAAAAATGAATCCTCTGGCCTTGATGAGGTATTTTTTCAGGTTTTCATCAGTTATTTTAAGCTTCACACCGCCGCGGCTGATGTCGGATATCTGCTGGTGCACCGAAAGAAGTACCGTATTGGCATCACGTATCCTGTCAACAAGCTTGAATGCCTTGTCTTTGACATCCAGCACCTTCTCCAGCCCCATGGTCTCCTTTGTTGAAATGAGCTGAATATATGCAAAGGGAATTGACTTTTCCTCATCTGTCAGATACAGAAGCGGACAGATTATAAGGGACTTATAACCCCTTTCGATATTACGCTTCATATAGTTTTTCAGGTCATCGCCGTACACTTCAGCGATATCCACAAAGTCTTCATTTAACGCTCTATATGATTCCGGATTTGACGCATCCTCCAGAAACACGGCCTGGCCGGTTTTCTTTATCCTGTCCATAATAGGATCACCGGTCTGGAATACATCGACCTTGACAATATCGCTCATGTCCGACCGGCTTGACTGAAACTGGTCAAGTATGACCTTGATGCCGGTGGGTATATTGTATCCCGAAAGCTCAATAGTGTGTTTGGAAAATTTGAAGTTTGTTGCAACAACGTCTTCGGGGTTGATCTTAAAACGCAGATCCCTTCTTCCCTGTGCCGCTTTCCGGACACTTCTGATTTTACATTTAAAATACCCCGGCCCCAGCACTTCAATCACGCCAAGGTCAAGTTCAAGGTATTTATCGAGCAATCCGTAAATTATAATTGTATCATCCCCGGGTGTATACTCCGAATCAGTGACGATAATTATATTCTTGTCTTCAAGTATTTCATTGACCTGCACCTCGGTCCTGTCAACCGAGTACTTCAGATGTAGTTTTCTCGTTTTAAACTGGGTTTTCAAAATCTCAAGAACATCATCGAGAGATTGTATCTCATCAAATCCCCGCTCTTTCCTCTGCTTGATGTTAAGCACTTCTCTACCTCTTCACGCTTATAGTACAAATCCTTTTACCGCAGAAAACCCATTGAAATCAAATACTGCAAATCCCGTGATACTTCCATACTGATTTTTTATTTATATTTATTTTGATACTTTTATACCGCATTTGATACGCTGTTATATAGTATACTCCTCATAATAAATATCGCACTACTTTCCATGAATCTTCATAATAAAAATAATTAATACGATTTTTCAGAACAATACAAATATTCGTAATACCATACAATTTTATATTCTGTAATTTGAAAGGTCAATAAAATATTAATTTC
>DAOSYC010000128.1:0-10765 GCA_035380905.1 Spirochaetota bacterium
AAACTATATCCGTTATAAGAGGATCAGGTATGGGCTCATTATTTTCCAGGCATCGTTGCATTTCTTTTCCCGATATTGTTTCAAGCCTTATCTGTTCACGAATCAGATTATCTATTTTAATATGCGGGATATCAAATTTCTTATTCAGAAGATCCGCCTGTGTTCCTTTCCCGGACCCGGTTGGCCCTAACAGTACAAATTTCATTAATTCTTTTCCTGTTAAATATTGGTGTAATATTTCATGTAGTAAGACCGAGAACTTAAAAAATGTCAATAAAAATTAACCCTAATGCTTTATAAATAAAAAAGGTGCCCCTGACGGGACACCCTTATAAAATTCATTTTTTCAATGATTATCCTCTTTTTCTGCCAAACATATAATTCCCTGATTCTGTTTGATTGATACTTCCATCAGAATTATATACTTTCCAGTAACCGTTTTTCCTGTCGATCATATATTCCCCTTCTGCTTTTATGCGTCCATTGGGGTAATATTCTTTCCATTTACCATTCTTTTTCGGTACTGCCCATTCACCGGTCCAGCGATATGTAATGTTTTTCTCCGAGTCATTCGGCGGCACGTCGGCGGATAATATTTTATTACCTGCACTACCATTCTGAATTACCTGGTAAATACCTTTTGCAAGACCGATCTGGAACGAACCCACACCTTCAAGCCGGCCGTTTTTATACAGTTTACTTGCCTTATTGCTGTCAATCATACCGGAAGCCAGAGCAAGCTCCATGAAAAGTTCTCTTTGTCGTCCGTCATAACGGTAAAATTTCCATAATCCCGATTCACTGCTCCTCTGGACAACCTTTTTCTGAACAGTTACAGTAACTATCCTGTATTCACCTTCTTTCTGCAGCAGACTCTCCGGTGAATAAAAACGCCAGCTTCCAACCCTCTGATCATCCTTAAAATTTCCAATCATATGGGGCTGTCCATTATCATGGACATAGTGCCACTGGCCGTATTTTTTTCCGTTTCTATAATATCCCTTTGATTTCAATTTACCATTCGGCCACCAGGTGTTTGACCTCCCGTGATGAAGATCATTATCAAATTCTGACATTTCCTTTGGCTTGCCGTCAGGGTAATATTCATGCATTATACCTGATTTCTTACCGTTTATATACTTTACTTCTTTCTTGACTTTCTGGTCTTTATAATATAAAATTTTATTTCCATTCAGCACACCGGCTTTCACCGACATTTTAAATTCAGGATAATATGTTGATGTTATTCTGTAACCGAATTCCGCTTCACGTTCACCGCTGTCATAATGCTGCACCCATTGACCGGTACGCTGACCTTCTTCGAAATTACCTTCAGAAAATTTCTGACCGTTTTTATGATAAAAAGTCCACCTTCCATCCTGTTTATCATTCTTATAATTTCCTTCACCCTGCTTTACGCCTGTAGCCGCATAATACTGAATCCAAAGGCCCTCTTTCTTGTAGTTCCGGAAATTTCCCTTTGCGCGGATATTTCCATTCCCCATTACAATTTCGCCAGGACCATCTTTTATCTTCGGTGCTTTGTTTGATGCAGTACCAGAACTACCCGATTGTGTTGTCTGGCATGAAAGGAAAAGGACTGCCATTAGAAGAAAAATAATCGCTGCATACCGTTTCATTCGTAGAATCTCCTTAATAATTTTAAACCGTATTTTTTATGTATACAACCCGGGAAGCAAATTAAAATTCGAGGGGAATCCTTGACATCTATATATGAGCTTCAAAATAATGTCAATATTAAAAACCCTGCATTGTACGAACACATTACAAATATAATGTTACATTTCATTTGTAAATGCTATTAACTTCAATATATGTATCTTTTTATTTTTTTGTCAATATAATATTTTAAAATAATGTCAAATTGTTAAAGTGACATAATTATTTTAAAACAACAGTTTTTCGAAATACCATGTTATGTTCTACACTGATAATGAAATTCAGTTAAGGGTAATCATGAAAATACCGAGAATTAAACTGGAAGTGTGTACATTTCATTCGTATGAGATGAATTTAATCGAAAACTTGAGGTGAGCACTATGATGCGTTCATTATGGACAGCAGCATCTGGTATGATAACACAGCAGTTCAATATTGACACAATATCAAACAACCTTTCCAACGTTAACACCAGCGGTTTCAAGAAAATGAGGGCCGAATTTGAAGATTTGATATATCAGACAGAACTTATGGCCGGTACACCTGCTACAGAAGTGACAGAAGTTCCTACCGGTATTCAGGTAGGTCATGGCGCACGGACAGCAGCAACACAGCGAATGTTCTCACAGGGAAGTCTTCAGGCAACGGAAAATAAACTTGATATTGCCCTTGAAGGTGATGGTTTTTTTAAGATACAGCTCTACGACGGAACTATGGCATATACCAGGGATGGTTCCTTCAAAATAGACTCAAACCGGCAGATCGTAACATCTAACGGCTATCTTCTTGAACCCCCTGTTGTGCTTCCGGACAATTTTATCAGGGAAACACTCTCGATAAGCCAGGATGGAAGAATAACGGTCAAACTTGTAGGTGAGGATGAGCCCGTCGAAGTAGGTCAGCTTGAAATTTACCGTTTTGTAAATCCCGCCGGAATGCAGGCAATCGGGCAGAATCTTTTTAAGACAACACCTGCTTCAGGTGACGAAATTCCAGGCCAGCCTGGTCTCAACGGTATGGCAAAGACCCATCAGGGATTCCTTGAAATGTCGAATGTCAAGGTTGTTGAAGAAATGGTGAACATGATTGTAGCCCAGCGGGCATATGAAATAAATTCAAAAGCAATACAGACATCAGATTCCATGCTGGCAACAGCAATCGGGTTAAAACGATAATGAAATACAGCGCCTTCACAATTGTCCTGGTTAGCGTATGCCTTGTCAGCGTATCGTTAAAGGCATACGGCCGGGTCGAGTTGTATTTATATCCCAATATCAACACTGCCAAACAACAGCTGCAGATGTGTGATATTGCACGTATTGTGGGTGATGAAGAAACCCGCACTGCTATCGGCACCATTACCATTGATCCAGTCTTCTATGCCGACAGGCTTGTTGACAGAAGTGAAATAAGAAGAATCCTGCACAATGCGGCGCCGGATGAACTCAGGATATACGGAAGTGCTGTCCGGATCAGGACTATCCTCCCCGCAACGAACCGCAAGGACTTCCGGAACAGTGTTCGCCGTGACAGAATACGATCGGGGGAAAAAGTAACCGTTATTATACGAAAGAACGGGGTCATGATACAGACACTGGCTACAGCAGTCGAAAACGGCAAACGGGGAGATATTATACGCGTTAAGATGAAAGATGCAAGAAAGATCAAGGGACGTGTTTCCCGTGATGGAGATATTGAAGTATGGATGTAGTCCGTAATATCCTGTATATCGTTACAATAATTTCAGCGATGTCCTTTGTGACGGCTGATATCATGGCAGACAATCTCTGGAGAGACCGCAACATCTATGCTTCCGGACAAAACCTTAAAGTTGGCGACATCCTTCTTGTTACGATCAATGATATATCTAAAATGAACTTCAACATTTCCGTGAACAGTGATAATTCTTTCAACTTTGTGTCAAACCCGGATAAAGGCATTACCGGTTTCCTGCCGAAAGCAGCTGCAAGCAGAAAGCGTAATAACGCCGGCACTACCAAGGTGAGAGGCACAAATAATTTAAAAATTTCTATTCCAGCTACAATTACTGAAGATGCGAAATTCGGAAAGTTCAAAATTGCCGGTGAACGCCAGTACTCCTTTAATGGCGTCTCAAGCAGGTTTTCTATATCCGGAATTATCGACCCTGCGATGTTACAGGGGCGCCAGGTGGACTCGGCTGATATAGCAGAATTTAATTTAAACATACGCGGTTTTCGTGAAGGGGCCGGAGTTACTGTAGCCCGTCCGGAACTAAAAAAAGAAGAGACTGCCAAAACAGATTTAACCGAACAGGAAAAGCAGAAAATAATTATAGACTATCTTAATAAAACACTGAATGAACTGACTCAATAATATATTACTATGAAAAAAACGAGACACATCATTATCGGTACATTTTCAATTCTGCTGCTGGCGTATATCACAGCGTATCCGGCCATTACTCTGAAATTGCGTGACCTGATTTTCATTGACGGGTTCAGGGACAACCAGGTACTGGGATATGGTCTTGTCGTGGGGCTCCAGGGAACAGGAGACACGAAATCTGTTATTACGGAATCCAGCCTCAAGAATCTTCTGAAAAATCTTGGACTGAACAGCGACGAAACACTTGCGTCAAAAAACACCGCTGCTGTGCTTCTTACCGCAAAACTTCCTCCGTTTGCCCGTATTGGCGACAGAGTTGATGTAACAGTATCGTCCATTGGAAACGCAAAATCGCTTGAAGGTGGTATCCTTGTCCAGTCACCGCTGAAGGGTGCCGATGATAACACATATATTGTAGCACAGGGGCAATTATCTGTTCCCACAAGCAAAGAGAATAAAAAAGGCGTGAAGACCGTTGCATGCATCACGAACGGCGGTCTTGTCGAGAGAAATATCGAACCGGATTTTATTAAGAAAGATACGGTAAATCTGGTCCTGAAGGACTGGGATTTTTCCGCGGCAAATCAGATAATCGAATCTGTAAAAAAAATGTATCCCGCATCTAATCCGGCAATAGAGAAGGGCGGTAAAATCAAGGTAACCATTCCTGACGGAGTACGTATTACAGAGTTTATTTCAAAGATTGAAGAGATTGATATCAACCCCGTGTACCGTTCTAAAATCGTCATCAATGAGCGTGATGGTACCATCGTGATGGGAGGGGATGTTAAGATTTCAGAAGTTATGATAAGCCGCGAAGGGCTTACCGTGAAGATAGAAGGAAGCGCGACCTCCGGGATCGGCGGTGAACAGAAAAAGGGGAACGCGCTTCACATGAAAGAAACAGCAACGATCAAGGATCTTGTGGATACCCTTAATTTCGCGGGGGCATCCACGAAGGATACGATCTCAATTTTGAAAGCGTTGAAAGACGCAGGATCTATCCGATCAGAATTGATAATCAAGTGAGGGTGTGATGATACCGGTACAAAATATATCTGAAATGTATTCCAACCAGCGGCACACGCAGAATGTTCAGAGCCTTGAACGAAATGCGACTACTTCAACATTCCGCGATATGGTGCATAACAATCTTCATAATAGTAATGTTCATAGCGACGCTCAATCCGGAACAGCAGGTCAGAACAGGCAGCGTCCGGTTGACAGGCGACTTATGGAAACATGTGTTGAAATGGAATCACTTCTCGTTTCGCAGATGTTGAAGGCAATGAGGAAAACCGTGCAGAAAAATGAAATGTTTCATGGGGGCAGGGCGGAAGAAATTTTTGAAGACATGCTCTATGATGAATATGCTTTGAGGCTTTCAAAAACATCAAACCTCGGTATAGCACGCACAATGTATGACCAGTTGAGCCGGCAGAGTTAGCATAGATAAAAATTGAAAGAACCTTCCAATTTGTTTATTTTTTTATTGACTTGAATCAGTGGAAACAATATTTTGACTTCTCGTTTCGGGGCGTGGCGCAGTCCGGTAGCGCACCTGGTTTGGGACCAGGGAGTCGGAGGTTCGAATCCTCTCGCCCCGAATTATTTTTTACGCGCCAGTAGCTCAGCTGGATAGAGCAACGGCCTTCTAAGCCGTAGGTCATAGGTTCGAGTCCTATCTGGCGTGCATTTTTGGACTTACCACATATGTGGCCGGTGTTATTACTCCGGCCACTTTTGCGTTCAGAAGATGACTATAGAGCGGTTTCCAGATTATTTTCAGACTTTCTCCATTTGTTTCCAGCCCGTACGCCATTTCATGTAAGAATTCGATCTTTCCTTCCGAACGAAGGTTTGTGAAATTTCTCAGATAGTCTATCAATGCTGCAACTTCATGATAGTGGTCCGATAAATCCTCTCTTTTTTGGGGATGGTACCGGGTGAAGTAGTATCACTTCATCATTTCCCGCCCATCGGGCGACGAAACTTCTTGTGGAAGATACTAATATATGACATGGCATATGTAAAGATGCAGATTGTACCTCCGGGTTACATCCTGTAGAATGTGCATTTGTGTAGAGAAGGTATGGATCAGAAAGGATTTTCCAATTAATACTTGACGTTTGCATTTACGCTAATTATATTTAGCATATATACGCTATTATGCTAAATATAACAGCAAAGGAGTCAAGGCATCATGAAGGACCTTCTTCTCAAGCAGAATACTCACTGGCAAAAGGCCGATATTGCTGCTGGCAACCGTCGTGATATCCTCGGCAAAATTCTACAGTATCTTGATGTCCGCCATGTAATTGCCATTGCCGGAGCCAGACGGTCGGGAAAATCGTACCTTTTCAGGCAGATAATCGATCACCTGACACAGGGTTCTGCAAGTCCTCAGAATATCCTTCAGATCAATTTCGAAGACCCATTTTTCGTTCAGCGCCGGGAATCTCCAGATGTGATAGAAGAATGCTTTCTCGAGTACATGAAACTGAAAAACCCGCGGGGCAGGATCTATCTTTTTCTTGATGAAATACAGAACATATCGTCGTGGCAGTTCTGGGTGCGTGATATCTATGACCGGAATGAAACCATAAAGATTTTCATAACGGGGTCCAACTCCGAGCTTCTTTCAAATGAGCTGGCAACACATCTCACGGGTAGGGTCATAGCGTTTGAAAACTTCCCATATTCATATTCAGAATACCTGAGGGGCACGGGAGACACGAACTGCAGCATTGCCGCGACAGCATCGAATGCTGATACAATCTATCAGAGCAATTATAACAACCGGAACGAAATCATTCATTATATTGAGGCCGCCTTCACCGGGGGGCTCTTCCCCGAGACCTGTTATCTTGGCGATATTGAACGCACTGATTTCATGCTTCGGCAGTACTTCCAGAATGTTCTCTTCAGCGACATTATTCCCCGCTTTTCTGTGCGGAATACGAAGACAATTGAAGAGCTTGCGTACTACTGCTCGACCAATATCACCTCGCCATTCTCCTATCATAAACTGGCGGAGGCCGTTGGGTCCAATGAAAATACCGTCAGGGAATATATGACCTATTTTGAAAAAGCATATCTCTTTTTTGAGGTGAGTTATTTCGAGTATTCCCTGAAAAAGCAGTTTCGGCGCAACCGCAAGATATATATGATCGATAACGGCCTGCGACACGCTTCGTCCTTTTCCTTCTCAGATGACCGGGGCAGGTATGCAGAAAACGCTGTCTTTCTCATGCTGCGCAGAAGATATGCTGAAATTTTTTACTGGCAGGAAGATAGAACCCTCAAAGAGGTCGATTTCATTATCAGGGACCAGGGGAGAATTGTCGCGATAAATGTCACCTATGATGACATCATTCATGACCGGGAATACGAGGGCCTTCTGGCGTTCTCGAAAGCTTCCCGTGCGGAGCGTTATATCATCATCAGCCGTGATACGTTCGATACAAGGCGGGTGGGAGATATTACTATTGAGATTATCCCGTTTTGGGTGTGCATTTTCGTGGACTTTCATGAACAAGAACAGAATGCATAAAAGTTCATCATGCAATTGACTTGAATCAATGCCAACTATATTTTGACTTCTCGTTTCGGGGCGTGGCGCAGTCCGGTAGCGCACCTGGTTTGGGACCAGGGAGTCGGAGGTTCGAATCCTCTCGCCCCGAATTATTTTTTACGCGCCAGTAGCTCAGCTGGATAGAGCAACGGCCTTCTAAGCCGTAGGTCATAGGTTCGAGTCCTATCTGGCGTGCATTTTTGGACTTACCACATATGTGGCCGGTGTTATTACTCCGGCCACTTTTGCGTTCAGAAGATGACTATAGAGCGGTTTCCAGATTATTTTCAGACTTTCTCCATTTGTTTCCAGCCCGTACGCCATTTCATGTAAGAATTCGATCTTTCCTTCCGAACGAAGGTTTGTGAAATTTCTCAGATAGTCTATCAATGCTGCAACTTCATGATAGTGGTCCGATAAATCCTCTCTTTTTTGGGGATGGTACCGGGTGAAGTAGTATCACTTCATCATTTCCCGCCCATCGGGCGACGAAACTTCTTGTGGAAGATACTAATATATGACATGGCATATGTAAAGATGCAGATTGTACCTCCGGGTTACATCCTGTAGAATGTGCATTTGTGTAGAGAAGGTATGGATCAGAAAGGATTTTCCAATTAATACTTGACGTTTGCATTTACGCTAATTATATTTAGCATATATACGCTATTATGCTAAATATAACAGCAAAGGAGTCAAGGCATCATGAAGGACCTTCTTCTCAAGCAGAATACTCACTGGCAAAAGGCCGATATTGCTGCTGGCAACCGTCGTGATATCCTCGGCAAAATTCTACAGTATCTTGATGTCCGCCATGTAATTGCCATTGCCGGAGCCAGACGGTCGGGAAAATCGTACCTTTTCAGGCAGATAAT
This sequence comes from Spirochaetota bacterium, assembly GCA_035380905.1. Taxonomy (GTDB): domain Bacteria; phylum Spirochaetota; class UBA4802; order UBA4802; family JAGODF01; genus JAKQCH01. Next base: position 8,497 of record DAOSYC010000128.1, read on the forward strand.
CGATCACCTGACACAGGGTTCTGCAAGTCCTCAGAATATCCTTCAGATCAATTTCGAAGACCCATTTTTCGTTCAGCGCCGGGAATCTCCAGATGTGATAGAAGAATGCTTTCTCGAGTACATGAAACTGAAAAACCCGCGGGGCAGGATCTATCTTTTTCTTGATGAAATACAGAACATATCGTCGTGGCAGTTCTGGGTGCGTGATATCTATGACCGGAATGAAACCATAAAGATTTTCATAACGGGGTCCAACTCCGAGCTTCTTTCAAATGAGCTGGCAACACATCTCACGGGTAGGGTCATAGCGTTTGAAAACTTCCCATATTCATATTCAGAATACCTGAGGGGCACGGGAGACACGAACTGCAGCATTGCCGCGACAGCATCGAATGCTGATACAATCTATCAGAGCAATTATAACAACCGGAACGAAATCATTCATTATATTGAGGCCGCCTTCACCGGGGGGCTCTTCCCCGAGACCTGTTATCTTGGCGATATTGAACGCACTGATTTCATGCTTCGGCAGTACTTCCAGAATGTTCTCTTCAGCGACATTATTCCCCGCTTTTCTGTGCGGAATACGAAGACAATTGAAGAGCTTGCGTACTACTGCTCGACCAATATCACCTCGCCATTCTCCTATCATAAACTGGCGGAGGCCGTTGGGTCCAATGAAAATACCGTCAGGGAATATATGACCTATTTTGAAAAAGCATATCTCTTTTTTGAGGTGAGTTATTTCGAGTATTCCCTGAAAAAGCAGTTTCGGCGCAACCGCAAGATATATATGATCGATAACGGCCTGCGACACGCTTCGTCCTTTTCCTTCTCAGATGACCGGGGCAGGTATGCAGAAAACGCTGTCTTTCTCATGCTGCGCAGAAGATATGCTGAAATTTTTTACTGGCAGGAAGATAGAACCCTCAAAGAGGTCGATTTCATTATCAGGGACCAGGGGAGAATTGTCGCGATAAATGTCACCTATGATGACATCATTCATGACCGGGAATACGAGGGCCTTCTCGCGTTCTCGAAAGCTTCCCGTGCGGAGCGTTATATCATCATCAGCCGTGACACGTTTGTTACAAGGCTGGTGGGAGGTATTACTATTGAGATTATTCCGTTTTGGGTGTGCATATTCATGGACTTTCTATGAAAAATAACAATATACATAAAAGTTAATCGTGCATTCGCACAAATACGATTACTCCTATATCGGAAATTCCAGAGTATATTTTGTTCCGGCACTGCTGTCAGCTGTAATAGTTCCCCGAAGCTGGCCAGTAAGCAGATGCACGAGCCGTATCCCGAAACCTGATGAAGGTTGAAAATCATTACGAAGACCAATGCCATTATCTTCGAATGTAATAAGTACCTTTCCATTTCCCGAAGAAGCGGTGATTCGTATTGTACCTTTCGCATTGTCCGTGAATGCATGCTTCATCGTATTGCTAATAAGTTCATTGATAATCAATCCCAGCGGAAATAGTTTACGCGCGGATAAATCTATAGGTGCGACGTCAGCTTCAAGACATATCCGTGAACTCTCAGGAAACGACTGGACTATTTCCTTAACAAGAGGTGTAAGATAATCATTCAGGGTTAATCCATTCAGGCTTTCTGATCGGTAGAGTTTATCATACAGTACCATCATGCTCTGTATGCGGCCCTGTGCTTCTTTCAGTGCATCTTTTGTTGAGGCATCATTGGCAGTTCCTGACTGAAGCGAAAGCAGGCTCATTATAGTACTCATATTGTTCTTGATCCGATGGTGCACTTCTTTCAGCAGGAGTTCTTTTTCCTGTTTGGCAATCTCAGCTTTTTCCCTCAAAATATCAGCTTCCTGTATTTCCACCAGAAGCGCGTCCTCTGCAGCTTTCCTTTCTGTTATATCAAGGACCTGTATAATTGTGTTTTTTCTTCCATTGACATCTGTATATGTAATGCTTTGCACCTCACCAATTCGTCTGTCACCATTTTTCCGAATAAATGAAAACGTATAGCGGTCCGGGACTTTTTCCCCCTGCTGTCGCCTCCTGTAACGTTCCTGTGCGATGTTTCTACTATCTTCAGAAAGAATCGAGGAAAAATTCCTTCCGATCAGTTCATTTTGATTGTATCCGGTTATTCTGCATAACTCGTTGTTTACATAAGTAAAAAGCGAATTGTCATTTACTATCGCAATTCCTGCGGGCGATTTCTCAACTATACCACGGAACCGATCTTCACTTTCGCGCAGGTTTTCGCGTTGGCGATACTCATC
>DAOSYC010000129.1:0-10649 GCA_035380905.1 Spirochaetota bacterium
TACTGCCGAATGAAACCGGTATACCTTATATTTACCCTGCTGATCACCGCGGCCCCCGGATTTCTCAGTGAGCGGATACGGCTCGATGACTCCCTGATAGTGCCCGGCTCCGGGGCGGAAAATATTATACTTGGCGATACCGAATCAGAGGTCAGGAAAAGGAAGGGACAGCCGGAAAAGACCGCCCTGTTCAATGAAGACCATGAGCTGTTCCGCGATATTTTCGGGATATCATCCCCCGGGGGAGTATACTATAGAAAGATATATCACTATTCCATTTCCGGGTTCATGGTATTTTTTTATAATGACCGGGTATCCGCGATTGCCGGCCTTAACACCTTCAGGGTGACGGGCGATTCTGTGAGCCTTCAGAACGGGGTTGATAATTTTGTGTATCATTACGGCAACAGGGGCCTTGCGGTACTGAAGAAAGGTTCCCACGCGCTGTATCTGTACCGGGAACAGGGGATCGCAGTCATTGACGACAGCGGCAACGATTCCATTGACATGTACCTTCTTTTCCCGTCAGCTGAGGCTCAATCGGGGGAACGATAACCATGCACGAACTTTCCATAATGACATCAATTCTTGATATTGTGATACGCCACGCGGAAGCGAACAACGCCTCCTCGGTGAAGCGGATTGACCTTGTGGTGGGAGAGCTTTCCGACCTGATTCCGGAATGGATGCAGCGGTATTTCGATTACGTCAGCAGGGACACCATCGCGGAAAAGGCGCTCCTCGCCATAGAAAAAATTCCCGCGGTGCTGCACTGCCGGGCATGTTCACATGAATTCACCCTTGATAAAGAGTCCTGGCAGTTTACCTGCAGCGCCTGTGAGTCCTCCGACGTGGAGATTGTGTCGGGAAGGGAGTTCACGGTAAAAAGTATTGAAATTGAATAATGCAGACCCGGAGGCATTCTAATGATAACAGTTGGCATTATCACCGTAAGCGACAGATCATCACGGGGCGAACGGGAGGACCTTTCCGGCCCGGAAATACGGGCATGGGCCCTGGCAAAGGAATATGCCGTACAGAAGGAAACCGTTGTCCCCGATGAGATTGAAGATATTCAGAAAGCCCTCAGGGATTTTTCCGATGAAGGCATCCAGATGATATTCACCACGGGGGGCACAGGATTTGCCCCGCGCGACGTGACCCCGGAAGCGACCCTTGGAATCATTGAGAAGGAGGCACCGGGATTCGCTGAAGCGATGCGGCAGAGGTCCCTTGAAATCACCCCCCACGCGATGCTGTCCAGGGCCCGTTCAGGGATCAGAAAGAAGAGCCTCATTATCAACCTCCCCGGGAGCCCGAAGGCCGTGAGGGAAAACCTTGGATTTATCGAAAAGGCACTGCCCCATGCGGTGGAACTCCTGAAGGGCGATGTGAGTGATTGCGGTTCTGTGTAAAATCCGGGACGACGGGTTATAATATCGCCCCCCGAAAAATGTTAACGGTACACCTCCGCTTCCTTCTCCGCGTCCTCTTTTGATACTATCTGCTCCGGGATCAAAGTTCTTTTCAGAGAATTAAGGAAAAACAAAATAACCATAAATGTGATCACAAACCCGAGCGCCAGGGACACCCCGAGGACTATGTACGACCTGATGACCGCGTTTCTGGTGTTGTTCCACAGAACTTTTTTTACGTGTTCGCTTTCCCGCACCTGGAGGCTGGTAATCCGATAGGTGGCGTCCCGCAGGGCGCGGTAGTCCGGCACCCATGCATTGAGAAAGGCACGGCTGCGGCGGAAATCACCTCTCAGCAGAGCCCGGTGAAAATGTGAACGGGTTACCATGGGCCTTTTCACGAGACCTTCCCATTGGTCCGCAAGGTCATTTCTCCCCTGCCGGACAAGGGCGCTCCGCACCTTTTTCCAGAGCGTAGTATAATCGGCGGCAAGCTTCTGTGAATACGCCCTTCTCTTCGAGGCCTCCTTCATGTCGCCGCGCTCCCCTGCATCCTGCTCCTGGAGCATATTGATGCGGATCTGCAGCAGGTTCCGCGAAATACTGTCCAGGTTCTTTACTGTTTCATGCTGGTTCGAATGGAATGAATCGAAGGAATCAATCGCGGAGGTCACAGAACCTATGCTCTGAATTGAAATATACGCTATGATCACAATAAACGACAAACACAGCAGGAAGACTTTTGAAATTGTCTTTGTATCGCTGTTTCCGAGCAATGGCAGGCTCCCGTTTCCGGCATCAGATATAGATGCTCATATTTTCTATATTAATAGTGTTATATATTCATGAAAATGTCAAGCGTATAAACAGGGGCATACCGGTCAATCCCCGCCCTTCCCGTTAACGATTCGCTTGACAGATATTATTTTTTTAATCAGGGTGTCAGGAACAAGTAACCTGAAAGGACATGAAAAATGGATTTTAAAGAGACACGGCCCCTGTATCTTCTTGAGGAAATCGCGGAAATTCTCCGCAGTGAAAACGGCTGCGCCTGGGACAGGGAGCAGACCTCTCCGTCTCTGAAGGCATACCTCATTGAAGAGACCTATGAAGTGGTAGACGCCATTGAAAGCGGCGACCCGGAACATATCCGCGAGGAACTGGGTGACCTTTTGTACCAGGTGTACGCCCATGCACAGATCGCGAAAGAGGAGCAGCGTTTCACCGTGGACGATGTTGCCCGCGGGATCATAGAAAAACTGGTGAGACGCCACCCCCACGTGTTCGGCGACACTACCGCCGACAGCGCCGAGCAGGTCATCATTAACTGGGAGCGGATAAAAAAAGAGGAAAAAGCTTCACGGGAATCCATTCTTGACGGCGTGCCGAAAGCCCTTCCGGCGCTCCTTAAAGCGTACCGCGTCCAGCAGAAGGTGTCCCGCCTGGGGTTTGACTGGGAGGAAACGGGAAGCGTTATTGAAAAACTCGAAGAGGAAGTACGGGAACTGCGTGAGGCCATTGCGTCAGGAGACATGGAGCACATAATGGAGGAAACCGGTGATATCCTTTTCTCCGTGGCGAATGTTTCCCGGTTCCTGAAAATAAATCCCGAAGAGGCGCTGCAGCGCGCTATCGATAAATTCACACGGCGCTTTAAAATTGTGGAACAGAAGGCCGCCGCCGCGGGAAAGCACCTTGACGAAATGAGCCTCGCGGAAATGGACCTTTTATGGGAGGAGGCAAAGCTGGTACCCTGAGTACCGCCTACAGCCTTTTCTTTATTTCATTCAGGACTGTTTTCAGGCGGTCCTGTATCTTCTTCGCCTCAGCGGCGTCAATACTGCCTCCGCCGTATTTTACTGCATATATTCGTTCCTTGATTTCACGGACCTCATGAGAGACCATACCGTATTTCTCCTCTCCTCCCGCTGCGGGGAGGCCGGAGGAAACAGCGTTCAGGACCTTTTCCGCGGTCTTCATAAAGCCGGGGATATTGTCCTCTTTGAAGTCAAGAATAAGCTGCCGGTAGTAATCATCATACTGCTCGCGGGTATGCCCTTTCGGCGCGGCCGTCTTCACCGGTGCCCCTTTATCGGCCTCAACGCTTCCCGTAAAGCGCCGGTACTTCTTCCGTTCCCACAGTATCACCGCGGCAATCATACCCGCCACAGCGAGGACAATCAGCACGACGAGGAACACATTGATATCGACCCCCGGCACCGGGAGCCCTTCATTTCCGCTGTCATCCCCTTCGGCGCCGGCGTTTTCAGTCACATTCAGCAGTATGGGCTGCGACGTCAGGGTCCTGTACCGGCGGCTGTAGGGATCAAAAAAATTGAATGTCACCGTGCCGGCATCAATGGTCCCCGTCTTCTCCGGAATGAGGGTAAACAGGAATTCCTTTTCACCGGTGAGGGCGTTTTTATCCAGTGAGGTAACGGCGTTCCCGGTCCCTTTTATCACCTTCACACCTTCCGCTTCACCGAGCACAGGCTCGGAAAGGGAAATAAAATTACCCCGCCCCTTTATGCGCACCGTGACACGGCGCTCGTCATACATTTTTACGTTTCCCTTCGGGACGTCCAGTTCCATGGTGAAATCCCCGACGTTCCCGCTGAAATTATCGGGGCGTCCCTGTTCCGGAAGGGGGCGCACCTGTACCGTTTTCTTATCAAAACCGATCCGCGCGCGCCGTGGAAACGAGAAGAAGCTGTCGGTGTACGAGAGGGACACCACCGCGGTACCGCCCCCCACAGTATGCTTCCCGGGCATTGCGGGAAGCAGAATAAATGTCGCGATATGACTTTTCACCAGTTCAGCACCCTGCTGTTTTGCCAGCTCGTCCTCACGGGTTTCCTCGAAGGGGCGCTGTACAAACCCCTTCGCTTCGGGAAGTTCATTTATTTCGGGGGTGCTTTCAAGCTGGAGACCGGAATACAGGGCATAGTACCGTCCGATGACCGGCTCCCCCACATACACGTCATTCTTCGAGAATTCGACGGCCCCTCCCAGGGTGGGGCTTCCTTCAGCCCGTTCATCGGTTCCGGAAGAGGACCGGGACGGGGCGCTGCCGTACGCGAGGAAGCTCACCTGCGCTGAGCGGTATGTTGCCCCTTCGGATGAAAAGGTTATGGGGGGAATGGTAAACCGTCCCGCCCTGAGGGGCGTGACGCTGAAGCTGAGGACAATGCCGTTCCACGACCTGCCGTTGACCCACTGGAAACTGCGCCCCATGCCGCGGTAGCCGATATCCAGCCCCTGCACTGAGGGTATGCGCTCCGGCTCCGCGCTCCCGAGCCCTGATACCTTTATCTGCAGCGTGGCACTCTCGCCGACCCGCACCCGCTTCGGGTCCAGCACCGTATCTATGTCCACCGCGTAGAGGGCGCCGGTCATGAGCACCGCCCACAGGAGGGACGCCGTAATTTTACCAGTTCTTTTCAGGAACACTCCTGCCATCTGCCTTGCCTCTGAGCCTTCTCACGGGTTTGTTTTTCATTGATTCCAGAATATTCTTCAGCTGTTCACGGCTTATTGTACCACGGGGTGACTTGTTCTGCATAGTATTTTCCTGCTCCCCCCTGTTTTTATTTCTGTCCTTATCGCCTTTGTTCCGGTCTTTGTCCCCTTTCCCCTGCTGCCTGTCGGGATTACCCTGTTTGTCCCGGTTCCCGTTTTTATCGTTCTTCCTGTTCTTTTTGTCCTTCGGGTCGTCCTTCTTTTTCAGGATATATTCAATGTTCTTTTTTGCCGGCATGTAGGCGGGGTCAATTTTCAGGGCGTTGATATAGGCGTTCAGGGCCCCTTCGGTGTCACCTTTCTTTAACAGGGAATTACCCATGTTAAAGAGGGCCTTTTTCTGCACGTCCCTGTCCCCGGACTTCAGGGACTCCCGGAAATTGTGGAGGGCGCCGTCATAGTCGCCGCGCATGTACTCCACGTCCCCATGATTGAACTTCAGCTTGTTCCTTTCACTGAGGTTCGGCGCGTAGCCTTCCGCGTCGCGGTAGCTGTTCAGGGCGCCGTCATATTTTTTCTGATGAAACCTGCTGTTCCCATCATCCACCCGGTCCCGGTAGGGGTCCAGCCAGGCAACTGCCAGGAGCGCCCCGAGAAGCACAACGCAGTTAAACAGTGCTCTTTTCACCATTGCCTCCTTCTTCCCGGCAGGAGCGCCTCGGCGGAAAGCAGTATGATAAGCAGCAGGGCGAAAATCTGGTAACGCTCCGTGCGCTGCTTCACCATCATGGTGCCGTACCTGTTCTGGGTCTGCTGCGACATTTTCCTTAAAATTTTATACACTCCTGACATGCTGTTCGTGATGTCGATATAGTCACCCCCGGTATCCCTTGCGATTTCCTTCAGCACACCGGTATTTTTCTTTGTCCGCACGAGGTTTCCGCTGCCGTCCTTCACATAAATGTCCGCCGACTTTTCCTCCGACCCCAGGGGAATGAGGTCCCCCCCCTCACGGCCTATCCCCACGGAATACACCGCCACGTCAAGATCGCGGAACTTCTGCGCCGCCTCCTCCACATGCCCCTCATGGTCCTCGCCGTCGGTGATGATGACAAAGTTCCGCGAGGTCCGCCGCCTTGTATGAAACACCCGGTACGCCATTTCCATCGCCGCGCCGATATTGGTCCCCTGTGTGGCAACCGTATTCGTGTCAGCGGCATCGAGGAACATTTTAAAGGCCCCGATGTCTCCTGTGAGGGGGCACTGTATGAAGGCGTCACCGGCAAAAAGCACCAGCCCCACCCGGTCACCCCGGAGAGAGTCCGCCATGAGGTTTACGGCGTCCTTCGCCCTTTCCAGGCGGCTCGGCTGCACGTCACGGGCATCCATGCTCCGGCTCACATCCAGGGCAACCAGAAGGTCCACCCCTTCGTTCTGGACTTCACGCATTGCCTCGCCCCACTGCGGCCGGAGCATGGTAACAGCGAAAAAAATAACCGCCGCCACCAGCAATGCCGCCTTCAGCCATCCCAGGGCCCGGCTCTGTTTCACGATACTGTCCCTGAGAACGGGGTCCGACACGAGGCGTTTCACCACCCGCCCTTTCCAGAAAAGGTATCCCCCGTACAGCATGAGCACAATGGCCGCAACAAGAAGGATGTATATGATATACTGCATGTTTCCGAAACTGATCATGGCACTTTCCTGTAGAACACCGACCGCAAAAGCAGTTCAAGAAAGAACAGCCCCATGGCGGCCGCAAGAAATATCTGGAACCGGTCATAGAACTCATAGTACTGCCTGGTCTCGAACTCGCTCCGTTCAAGTCTGTCTATATCGCGTATGTTTTCCCACAGCACCCCGCTTGATGTGGCACGGTAGAATTTCCCTGACGTCGCATCGGCGATTTTGCGGAGCCCTGTTTCGTCAAAATGATTATAGAGATACTGCCGCCCGAAAAGGAACCCGGCGTTTGAAGGATACCGCACACGCCCCTCTTTTCCTATACCCACGGCATATACCTTTATTCCCGATTCTTTACAGAGCTTCGCGGCGGTTTCAGGATCGATGCTCCCGCGGTTGTTCATGCCGTCCGTAAGGAGAAGGACAATTCTGCTCCGCGCCCTGCTGTCAAGCATCCGGGACGCCGAAAGCGCGAGGGCCTCACCGATGGCGGTGCCGTCCTCCGGGACAGAGTCAAAATCTATTTCATCCACAATGTCGGTGATCATCTGGTGCTCGATGGTGAGGGGACACTGGAAATGCGCCTCCCCGGCAAACACCACGAGTCCTATGCGGTCCGATTTCCGCTTTGCCACGAAGTCCTTGATCACCTGTTTGGCCACCATGAGCCTGTTTTTCGGCTGGAAGTCCTCGCCTTTCATGGACCCCGACACATCCAGGGCCACCATAATATCGATGCCGAGGTTTTTCACGCTGGTGTAGCTCACCCCTTTCCCCGGACGCGCCAGGGCAATGATGAGAAAAAGCACCGCGAGGAACCGCAGCACCGGAAGGTAGCGGTATGTCCTGACCCGTATAGAACGCTCCCCGGACACTATTGCCTCGGAGGGCACCGCGATTGCCGCCCCCTTCAGGTACAGCCGGGAATACACGTACCAGAACACCGCCCCGGCGAATGGAATGAGGAGAAAAAGGAACTCCGGGTTTTTAAAATCAAGCCCCATGTCCCTCCCCCGCCGCGGAAAGCTTCCGCGCGATCTTTATGGTCATGTCGAGGTTCCCTCCCAGTACTTCCGGGGACGGGGCGAACTCCGCGAACTTGGCGAGGTCCCAGAGGTTCACCATACGGTCAAGGTCGCCGGCGACAACAGCGTATGTATCCACAGGAAGTTTCCGCCGCAGGGCGGTATTCATTTCTGTTCCGGTCATATCCATGGCATCGAAATTGAACTGCGCGGAAACGTACTTCCGGAAACAGTAGGAAATCCCCACCACGAACTCCTCTATCTGCCCTGACTCAATGTATTTCTTCCGGGCAAGGTCACCTGCTTCACGCATGAATATATCGATGGGGGGAACCGGTATTTCCGGCACCGCCTGACGTTCCCTGCGCGCGCGGAGAAAGCGCACCAGAACATATATCCCCGCCCCCAGGGCCATCGCCCCGAGGATCACCATCACAAGACGGTAGTAGTTGCCGCCCAGGGAAAGAGGGGGCTCAATTTCCTGGAACTGCCCGTTGGGATTGACGCTCTCAATGGTAACCATTGGTATCTGATACCCGATGCGCCCGTCACCGTTCATGAAGATATTCAGCTCCGGAAGTTTGTGGACGCCGGGACGGAAATACGCGAGCTTCACCACCGCGGTGCGGTACGTCATGTCGCCGGAGGAACGGTCCTCCCTCCTGACGTCCTGGATTATGTAGAGGGGTACTTTTGCCTCCGGGGAAGTATCGCCCCCGGTTGTTTTCTTTTTCTCCTGTTCGGTCCGTGGCGGAAAAAACATTTTCTGCTCCGGCAGGGCAATTTTGAGGCCCTTCAGCTTTTTCCCCGCCACGGTAACGCGGTACTCCAGGGGCACCCCGATGGTGGCCTTCTCCGGGGTCACCGCGGCGCGGATTTCCGGCACCCCTTCGTTCCCCGCGCCGTGAAGAGAAAGTCCCCATGCGCTGCACAGACACGCCGTTAGAATTATTCCGGTATATCGTTTCATACTGCCCCTTGTGTTTTCGTCAGTCTGGAGCGGTTCCGCTTTTCAAAAAACCTGAGTATCGCGGTTTCAATGGGTTCCTCCGTGGAGAGTGTTATGGAGTCAAACTCCTGAAGAAGCGGCAGCTTCCGTTTTTCCGGAAGGGTGTCTGAAAGAAACACCTTTCCCGTTTCGAGGTCGATAAATTCCGCGAGGCCGAACAGCGGCATCCCTTTCTCCACAGGGTCCGAGACAACCACGGGAATGAAGTCGTGTTTGCGGCGAAGGCGCTTGAGCTTAATGTCGTAGCCCTCGTCTATGAAGTCCGAAATGAGAAACACCACGCTGCGCTTTTTCATGACCCGCAGCACGAAATCAATTGCCTCGCCGATTCCCGTACGGCGCCCCGCGGGTTTGAATTTCAGTATTTCATCCAGCACCGTGAGGACAAACTTTTTCCCCTTCCGGGGGCGCAGAAACTTCTCCACAGTGTCAGTAAAGAGCACCACGGATATACGGTCGTTGTTCATCTGGGCAAGATACAGGAGCAGGGTCACGGTCTCCATGATGAGGTCACGCTTGCTCCGCCCCGTGCCGAACTCCGTGGAACCGGAGAGGTCCACCATGAGCACCACGGAAAGCTCCCGCTCCTCGGTGTACTCTTTTATATAGAGGTGGTCCATCCTGGCGGAGACGTTCCAGTCAATGGCGCGGACATCGTCGCCGTACTGATACTCCCGCACACTGTCGAAGTTGAGCCCGAACCCCTTGAAGGCGGAGTGGTACTCCCCCACGAAGAGGTTGTTCATTTTCCTGTGGGTCTTGATGCGTATGCGCTTCAGGAGCGCTGTTTCCTCCGGCTTCACCTACGGCACCTCAACTGAATCAAATACCATTTTCACCACGTCATCCGATGAAAGGCCGTCCGCCTCCGCCTCGTAGGACAGTATTATCCGGTGACGCAGTACATCTATGCCGATGTCCTTGATATCGTCGGGATTCACGAATCCCCTTCCCCGGACAAAGGCAAGGCCCCGTGAAAGCTTCATGAGGGCAATTGACGCCCGGGGGCTCGCGCCGTAATCAATGTAGCGCGCGAGGTCCTCATTTGCCGGCGTCCGGGTCTCGTTCACCACGGACACGATGTAGTCTATAAGTTTCTCGTCGATGTATATTGAATCCAGGAGGGGGGCCTTCTGCGCGACAACGTCCGGCGACACCACCTTTTCCATGCGCTCCACATCGATATCGCCGAACCGCGTGAGTATCTGCTTTTCCTCCGCCGCTTCAGGGTACTCCACGAGACACTTCATCATGAACCGGTCAAGCTGCGCCTCGGGGAGTGGATAGGTGCCCTCCTGCTCTATGGGGTTCTCTGTGGCAAGCACCATAAAGGGCGCTTCAAGGGGATAGGTCTCGTCGCCGATGGTCACCATCCGTTCCTCCATCACCTGGAGGAGCGCCGACTGCACCTTGGCAGGGGCCCGGTTCACCTCGTCCGCGAGGAGTATGTTGGTGAAGATGGGTCCCTTTCTTGTAAAGAAGTCAAGGTCCTTCGGGTTGTAGATGCGTGTCCCTATGAGGTCCGCCGGAAGGAGGTCCGGGGTAAACTGTATGCGGCTGAAGGCGGTATCCACCGCCCGGGCGAAGGCGCGCACCGCGAGGGTCTTCGCGAGACCCGGCACCCCTTCCAGGAGTATGTGCCCCCCGCAGAGAAAGGCGATTATTATACGGTCCACCAGGGCCTCCTGGCCTATGATGACCTTCCCCATTTCGGCTTTTATCTGCCCGACAAATTTGTTTTCCGATTTTACCTGTTCGGTTATTTTTTCTATTGCTGCGTAATCCATTCAGTGACACCTCGTTTCATGGTAATATAATTTCATACGGGATTTTCCTTTATCGCGGATACGGCTGTTCCCGGACCCCGGATTACCGCATTGCCCTGTAATCCGGTTTCACAGTATTGTTGGAGACATTTCCCCGGGTTTTGTTACATTTGTTATTCTCAGAAGCAGGGGCACCATACCGCGGGGGGAAGATTTTTTTCAAGTAATTTATGACGCGCCACGTTCCGGACATCGTCTCCGGAAAGGTACCATGCGGCTGCATACATGAAAT